>JANRLG010000276.1:0-76363 GCA_033762835.1 Thermoanaerobaculia bacterium | reverse complement strand
GATGAAGCCGGCGTGCTCGAACGTTTCGGCATCGAGGTCCTGGGGGCCTCGATCGCGGCCCTCAAACTCGGTGAGGACCGGCTGCTGTTCAAAGCCGCCATGGAAGAGATCGGCCTACGGGTGCCGAAAAGTGGCTACGCCGGCACGATCGAAGAGGCCCGGGGCATCGCCGCGGGCATCGGCTTCCCCACCATCGTGCGGCCCAGCTTCACGCTCGGCGGCGAGGGCGGCGGCGTCGCCTACAACAAAGACGAGCTCGACGAAGTCGTGCGCGCGGCCCTCCAGGCGAGCCCCAACAGCCGCGTTTTGCTCGAAGAGTCGGTCTACGGCTGGAAGGAGTTCGAGCTCGAGGTCATGCGCGACGTGGCGGACAACGCCATCGTGGTGTGCTCGGTTGAGAACTTCGACGCCATGGGTGTGCACACCGGGGACTCGATCACCGTGGCGCCCCAGCAAACTCTTTCGGATCGCGAGTACCAGGCCATGCGTGACGACGCCTTCCGGGTGATCCGGCGGGTGGGCGTCGCCACCGGCGGCTCGAACATCCAGTTCGGTGTCCACCCCGAGACCGGCGAGCGGGTGGTCATCGAGATGAACCCGCGGGTCTCCCGCAGCTCAGCCTTGGCCTCGAAGGCGACCGGCTTTCCGATCGCCAAAATCGCGGCTCTCTTGGCCGTCGGCTACACCCTGGACGAAATCCCCAACGACATCACCGGTAAGACGTTCGCCGCCTTCGAGCCGACCCTCGACTACACCGTGGTCAAGATCCCACGCTGGGCTTTCGAGAAGTTCCCCGCGGCACCGACCTCTTTGGGCACGTCGATGAAAAGCGTGGGCGAGGTCATGGCGATCGGCGCGACCTTCGCCGAGGCGCTGCTCAAGGGGCTGTCGGCGCTCGAACTCGACGGCACCCTGCTCGACCGCGAGCGGCGCAATTCGGACCCGGTGCGGCTCGCCCGCCGCCTGACCGAACCCAATTGGGAGCGCCTGTTCTCCGTCTTCGCGGCGCTGCGCCAGGGGTTCACGATCGAGGAGGTCAACCGTCTCTCCCACATCGACCCCTGGTTCCTGCGCGAAATCCAGGCGATCGTCGAGCTCGAGGCCGAGCTGGCCTGCTGGGACTTGGCCTCGGTGCCGACAGCTCTCGTTCGGCGGGCCAAGGAAAACGGTCTCTCCGATGTCGGCATCGCCCGGCTGCTGGGGACCTCTACCGACAAACTCGCCGCCCACCGGCGCCAGCGGGGCGTGCGGCGGGTCTACAAGCGGGTGGACACCTGTGCCGCCGAGTTTCCGGCCACGACGCCGTACCTGTATTCGACCTTCGGCCTCGAAGACGAAGCGGACGTCGGCACCCGCAAGAAAGTCATGATCCTGGGTTCGGGGCCGAACCGCATCGGCCAGGGTATCGAGTTCGACTACTGCTGCGTCCACGCCGCCATGGCCTTGGGCCAACGCGGTCTCGAGACGATCATGGTCAACTGCAACCCCGAGACGGTGTCGACGGACTACGACACCTCGGACCGGTTGTACTTCGAGCCCCTGACGCCCGAGCACGTGCTGGCGATCATCGACCGCGAGAAGCCGGACGGCGTGATCGTTCAGCTCGGCGGACAAACCCCGCTCAAGCTGGCCGGCCCCCTGGCCGCGGCCGGAGTACCGATCTGGGGCACCTCCCCGCGCTCCATCGACCTCGCCGAGGATCGCCAGCGCTTCGGAGCGCTGCTCGCCGAGATGGGCATCCTGCAACCCGAGGGTGGGACCGCGATGTCGGTGGAAGAGGGCATCGAGGTCGCCCGGCGGATCGGTTACCCGGTGCTGGTGCGTCCGAGTTACGTGCTCGGCGGCCGGGCCATGGCGATTTGCTACGACGAGTCGACCGTGGCCGGTTACCTACGCGAGGCCGCCCTGGTCTCTCCGGGTCAACCGGTCTTGCTCGATCGCTTCTTGGACGGCGCCACCGAATTCGACGTCGACCTGCTGTGTGATGGCCGGGTGGCGGTTATCGCCGGGGTCATGCGCCATGTCGAAGAAGCCGGCGTGCACTCGGGAGATTCGGTGGCCGTGTTGCCCCCGCTCGCTTTTGGGCTCGACCGCGGGGTCACCGCGGAGGCGATCGACGAGATGCGCGACATCGCCCGACGCCTGGCCCTGCGGCTCGGTGTCGTGGGGCTCATGAACGTGCAGTTCGCGCTCCACGACGGTCGAGTGTACGTGCTCGAGGCCAACCCGCGGGCCTCACGCACGGTACCCTTCATCGCTAAGGCCGTGGGTATTCCGCTCGCGGGTTTGGCCGCGCGGGTGATGGCCGGCGAGTCGCTCGAGGACGTCGGGTTCACGGCCGAGCCGGCCGTACCCGGGGTGTTCGTCAAGGCCCCGGTGTTCCCCTTCCGCCGCTTCCCGGGCGTCGACCCTGTGCTCGGCCCGGAGATGAAGTCGACCGGGGAAGTCATGGGCAGCAGCCCCCACTTCGGCCACGCCTTCGCCAAAGCCTGGATCGCCGCTGGCCACCGCCTCCCGCTGTCCGGCCGGGTGTTCGTTTCGGTGGCGGACCGCGACAAAGAGGCGCTCGAGCCGGTGGCGCGGGCCTTCTCAGAATTGGGCTTCGAGCTGCTCGCCACCCGCGGTACGGCCGACGGCCTCGCCGCCGCGGGCCTCGCCGTCCGGCGCGTGCAGAAGGTCCACGAGGGACGGCCCCACGTGCTCGACCTTCTGATCGACGGCCAGGTCGACCTCGTGGTCAACACCCCGATCGGCAAGGAAAGCCACGAGGACGACGCCCAGATCCGCCGCACGGCCTTGAAGTTCGGCATCCCTTGCGTCACGACTCTGTCCGGAGCCCGCGCCGCCGCCGAAGGTATCGCCGCGGTCAAGGCTGGGGAGCTGGAAGTGATGAGTTTGCAGGAGATTTACGGGCGGGGGATTTCGCCCGCCGCCACGAGAATGTGATCCCGCAAGCTGCGACCTATTCGAAAACCGAGATCCGCCTCCAGCGAAGCCAGCAAGGGTCCGAGAGCACCGATCAGCCCTACTCTCTTGCCAGCGAGGAGGATACCGAGGACTCCGACTACGCGAAGTCCCTGGTCCTCTGCCACCCGACGGCCCAGGCGTTCGTCGATCAAGATGATGTCGGCAGGGAGGGAGCAAGCCAGCGCGATGGCGGCTGCTTCTCCCTCGCCGAGTTGCGGGCGGAACTCGGCGAGGGCCCGAGGATCGACTTCACGCGGGGAAATCCAGCTTGCAGACAGAATTTCGTTTGTGTTGTTCCGGGCTGTTCCACCGGCGATGACTTCGACGACAACTGCGGTCGGTACGAGGACCTCCCGGTATAACTCACGGAGTAGGTCGAGCTTACCGATGGCGCAGAGGGCGATCAGCGCCGAGGTATCGCTGACGACGATCACAGCAGACCCAGGGCCCGAAGATTCTCGCAGTCCCGCTCGAACTCTCCGATCCCGTAATGCACTTCGATCCCCCGCTTCCCAGCTATCTGGCGAAATGTGGCCTGGTCGAGTTCCGCTAGTCCGCTCGCCTGGCCAAGGGTGATTCTCTCCGCGGCGTACAGCCCCAAGGCCAACTCGAGGAGAACATCGGCTTTCGTCAGCCCTAGGGCTTCGAGGTCGGGGTTGGTGATCGTGAGCGTCATCGCTACATTGTGCCATGGAGTCAGCGTACAAGCCCCCCTGCGCCTGTCTCCCTAGAAGGCTCAGTTTCGAGAGGAGAAGATTGAGGAAACGGCGCAAGATCCTGGCCCGTGCAGTGAGACGACCCGGGTAGGTCACTGCGCTACCATTCCCCCACCAACTCCGGAGGGACTCCATGACCGACTTTCGTATCGAAAAAGACAGCCTCGGGCCGGTGAACGTGCCGGCAGGGGCTTATTACGGCGCTCAGACGGAACGGGCGCGGCAGAACTTCCCGGTTTCGGGCCTGACCTTTCCCCCACGGTTCCTGGCGGCTCTCGGGCGGATCAAGCGCGAGGCCGCGGTGGTCAACGCCGAGATGGGGATCGTCGAAGCGAAGATCGCCGAGGCCATCGTGACGGCGGCTACGGAGGTTGCAGAAGGCCGCCGGGATGCTGACTTCCCCCTCGACATCTTCCAGACCGGCTCGGGCACTTCCACCAACATGAACGCCAACGAGGTGATCTCGAACCGTGCCATCGAGATTCTGGGCGGCGTCATCGGCTCGAAGACGCCGGTTCACCCGAACGACCACGTCAACGCCGGCCAGAGCTCCAACGACGTCATCCCCACCGCCATCCACGTCGCCGCCTACGGTGCTTTGGTCGAGGACCTCGAACCGGCGCTGCGCAAGCTTCACGGCGCTCTCGCCGCCAAAGCGAGGGAGTTCGACGACGTGGTCAAGATCGGCCGCACCCACTTGATGGATGCGGTGCCGATTCGCCTCGGGCAGGAATTTTCGGGTTACGCCCAACAGGTGGCGAACGGTCTCGCTCGGCTCGAGGCGGTCAAGCCGCGGCTTGCGGAGTTGGCCCTCGGCGGCACGGCCGTGGGCACCGGCTTGAACGCACCCGAAGGATTCGCGGATCGGGTCATCGAGCGGCTCGCGGCGTCCACCGGCCACCCGTTCCGGCCGGCCCCCAACCGCTTCGAAGCTCTGGCTGCCAAGGATGCCGCGGTCGAGACGTCCGGGGCGCTCAAGACCCTCGCCGTGTCACTGACCAAGATCGCCAACGACATCCGCTGGTTGGGCTCGGGCCCGCGCTGCGGCATCGGTGAGATCAATCTCCCGAGCCTGCAACCCGGCAGCTCGATCATGCCGGGCAAGGTGAACCCGGTCATCCCCGAGATGATGCTCATGGTCTGCGCCCAGGTCATCGGCAACGACGCCACCATCACGGCCGGCGGCTTGGCGGGCAACTTCGACCTCAACGTCATGATGCCGGTGATCGCCTACAACCTGTTGCAATCGATCGAGATCCTGGCGAACGCCTCGAGCCTACTGGCCGATCGCTGCGTCGACGGCCTCGAAGCCAACCGCGGTCGCTGTTCGGAGTTGGTCGAGTGGTCTTTGGCGATGGTCACCTCGCTGGCGCCGAAAATCGGCTACGACGAGGCGGCGGCCGTCGCCAAAGAAGCCTACGGCAAGGGTCGCACGGTGCGCGACGTCATGCGCGAAAAGGCCCTGCTGTCCGAGGCTGAGCTTGCAGAGGCTCTCGACCCGCGAGCCCAAACCGAGGGCGGCCTACACGCGGGAGCGGGTGGCGGAGGCTGAAGGCAAAGCGCCATCCAACGCCGAGCGACGGCTGCCTCCCATCGAGGCAGCCGCCGTCGGTTCGGTCATCAGGAGCCGAGGCTCACTCGGTGGGTTCGATCGGGGTCGTGCCGCCGCTACCGCCCTTGGGCGGGTTGCTGCCGCTACCGGGGTTTACAGGATCGCCGGGCATGGTCAGTCTCCTATCACGGTCAGGGGAAAGGTCGCTACGGGGCCCGTCGCGGAACGGACTTCAATGTCGTAGCGGCCTGCCACAAGGCTCTGTCGAGGCACTTCGAGAATTCCGATCACGCCGAGCGAGCTGCGTTCGACGCGGAGATTGTTTTCTGTCCACACGGGCACACCCTTGCGCTTGACGATCGCTCGGACCGGCGGCGCCAGGTCCGAAGCGGGCAGATCCAGTTCCATCTGGACATGGGTGCGGTCCGCCGCGAGTTGCAGGTTGGCCTCGGTTCCACCGGAGCGAGTCGTTCCCGTCAGGCTCATGGTCACGCGCCGGCGCCCACCGCCGCCCCGCTCGGCCGTGGCCTGCTGGCGCTGCGCGTATTCGGCGCGGACACGGGCCTCCGACTCGCTGGCGCGCTGGGCTTGCGCCTGGGCGGCGGTGAGCTGCTCGAGAGTCCGCTGGCGCTCGGTTTCGAGCTCGGAGACCCGGGTCTCGATGCCCGCGACTCCCGCGAGCTCACGGCGCAGATCCACATTCTGGGAACCGAGCCAAACGGTCCCGATCGAGGCCACCGCGGCGGCCACCCAGGCAGGTCGGGCCACCGGCGCCCACAGACTCGAAAACCAGGCGCTCCAACCGGAACGGCGCGGCGCGGGGGTCTGCTTCGCGATGTCGATCAAGGAGTTCGCGAACGCGAGGGCCTCGCGCAGCCGCGGGGAGGAATGGAGACGGGCGGTCAGCAGGAGATGATCCTCCGCCGCGAGCTCGCCACGCGCGAAGCGTTCGAGCAACTCGAACTCCGCCACCTGGGCGGATTCGAACCAAGCCGGATCTTCCAGGAGGCGCAGCTCGATCGCGTCGGTTTCCTCCGGCGAGGTCCGGCCGAGCAGATAACGGTCGAGAAGCGCGTCGTCGTTCATGTCGTTGGTCCGGCACAGGGGGGCCACGGGTCGCAGTCCGTAGCCGTCTGGTCGGTTGTGACAGGAGTCTTCATTTCATTTCGCCGTTCGAGGATTTTCATCCATGGGTGCCTTCTCAGGCGGTCCGGCCGAGGCGTGCCGCGACACAGCCCTCGAGTCGTTGACGGAGACGATGGACCCGGATTCTCAAGGCATTGAGCTCGATCCCGAGGCGGTCGGCGAGCTCCTTGCGACCGTCGATGCGGCCGCGCCGTTCGCCCTGGTGGTAGTCCAAGACCAGACGGCGTTGGACCTCTCCGAGCGATTCCAGACAGGTCCTCAGGGCGAGCAGCCGTTCGTCCGGGTCGAGGTCCGGCAAATCCGGCTCGGTGGTCGGCTCCGGAGCTTCCTCCGAGGGCACCATGCGGCGCTCGGCACGCAAGGACTCCTTGAAGACTAGATGAGCGACACCGCACAGATAGCGGAAAGGATCCTCCGCCTGGATTTCGACCCCGTCGCCCAAACGCCGAGCGACTCGAGCGAAGGTCTCATCGGCCAGATCTTCCGGGAACCGTGCCCCTCGCCATTCGAACAGGCGAATGAGCCGGTGGCGCAGCTCCACGTAGCGGCGCTCGGCACCGCTCGCGCCGGTGCCACCGGCGCCGAGCAACGCGAGCAGACGCTCGTAGGCAACACTCGACAGAGGCCGTTCGTTCGTCGCACGTGCCGCCAACTGAGTTCCTACCTCCATTCACCTTGTAGGACGAAAGCGGCCCAATAGTATGGGAATTTGCGTTCCTCTAGGCGGAGCATTTCGAGCTGGGCGAACCGCAAGGCGTCGGCCGGCGGCAGGCCCTGGTCGAACAAGGCGTGGTAGAAGCGCTCCATGAGGCGGGTGGTGGCCTCGTCCTGGACCTGCCAGAGCGTCGACAGGACACTGCCGGCGCCGGCATAGAGGAAACCTCGGGTCAACCCCAGCAGCCCTTCGCCCCGAACGTTTTTTCCGAGCGCGGTGTCGCAGGCCGAGAGCACGACCAAATCGGCGCCCAGGGTGAGTCCGTAGATGTCGGTCAGCGTCAGGTCGCCGTCGACGGCGCGCCCCTCGCCGTCGCGCTCGGCGAGCACGAGCTTCGAGAAGTTCGGGAACTCGGCGTCGATCTTGCCGTGCACGGCAAAGTGGAGATACCGGAACTGCGATAGATCCGTGGTCAGGGCCGCCTCACGGCTGGCCTCGGGCCCCAAGCGCAGGACGGGCGGATCCGGCGTGACGGTTCGGATCCGCTCCGCCTCCTGCCGCGAGAACTCGAGCCGGGGCTGTGCGGTGTAGGTCGGGTCCGCAAAGATGGCGAGAGTCTGACGCACTGGAACGCGGTCACCGGATCGCAGGCGCCGCTGCACGGCCAGGATGGACGCCGAGGGCAGCCGGGTGACCACGTGGTTTTCGATCAAGGTAGCTTGCGTCACGGGTTCCCGCAGCGCCGCGAAGGGAATGTACTCGAGGGCGCCGTCGGCGACGATGACCAAGTGTTTCTGACCGATCAGGTCTCCGGCGGGTCCGAGCAGCTGGCGGCCGAGCTCGGCGGCCAGCTGCGCCGACCTCTCGAGCAAGGGGGCGCGAAACTCCCGCAAGCCCCCCACGGGTCGCTCACCCCACTGGGTCACCGTGCGGTGAAAGGCCAGCGCCGAGGCCTCGAGCTCCTTCCGTGGGGCGAGGGGAAACGCCCTCACTGCCTGGGGGGTCACCACCCAGAGGAAGCTGCGAGCGTCCCCCAGCAGGTACTCGAGCAGAACCGTGTCCTTGTCCAGTAAGGCCTGGATCTCCTCGACGCTGGCCGGCTCAGTGGACACGAGGGCGTCGTAGCCCGGATCGAGTCGACGGATCTGCCCGTCGATGCGTTGGAGCTCCGACTCCTGGGACACCAACTCGTTGTTCCAGCGGGCGTAGGCGGCTTCGGCGGGCGGCTTCTGGGCAAAGGCCCGGCGCTCGATCTCGAGACTCTGGATCGCCCGCCGCACCGCTTCCCGTGCCGCGAGCAAAGACGCGGGCACGTCCCGCGCTTGGGGGGGGCCCTGGGCCACCAAGTCGAGCAAACTCTGGCCGCGAGCCCGCTCGCTGGCCAAAAACGCCTGACGGTCGAACATCGCCTCAGGCTCGCGCTCATGGCGTTCCATCAGGAGGTCGACGAAGAACTCCTGGACTTCTCGCGGTCGTGCCGAGGCGAACGACGCCTGGGCCTCCGAGTGGCCGACCCGAGCGCGCAGCTGCTGATAAGTGTCCAGCGCGTGCTGAGCATGATCCTGCGCCAGGGCCAAATCGCCGCGTTGCCGCTCGACTCGCGCCAGGTAATAGTGGTCGAAGGCAATGTCGATCAACGAGCCGATGCTCTCGTGGACCTCGAGGGCTTTCGACAACGAGGCCCGCGCCTCGGTGAAGCGCCCCAATCGGCGATCCGCCTCACCAACGAACTCGTAAAGGCGTGCGAGGGGGCCCGGTGCCGGTCGCGGTAGGCCCGCGTACTCCCCGAGCGCCGCCTCGAGGTATCGGCGGGCATGACCGACCCCTTGCGGGTCGTCACCGGCTTGGGCCAGGAGGACTTCTCCGAACATGCCCCGGGAGATGGCGCTCTCGGCCGGATCGCGACTGAGCCGAAGTGCTTCGTCGGCGGCTACCAGCGCCTCCTGGTGGCGGCCGACGTGGGCCAGCGCCCAGGCCAAATTGCGTTGGACCCGAGCCCGGAGCAACTGCTCGCTGGGCGGTAGGCGCGCCAAAGCCAAGCGATAGGACTCGAACATCTTGGGCCAATCGCCGAGCCGATGACTGATGTTGCCGAGATCCTCCAACGTGCTGCCGAGATCACGGATCTGCGATCGCACCAGGTGGATCTGCTCCAGCGTGGAAACCGCTTGGATCGTCGCAAGACGGGCGAGTTGGAACTCACCGAGATCGTCGTAGACCAAGCCGATGCCGCTGAGCGTCCGCGCCCGGTCGTAAGGAGTCGGAGCCTGGGCGAGCACGGACTGGAAGCGCTCGAGAGCGGGCTCGAGGCGAAATCGGGAACGCTCGATAGTGCCCAACCAGAAGCCGATGTGGAATTGGAGCTCAGGATCGGGCCAGCTCGCGGCCAGCTGCGCCGCCGACTCCAACCGCAAGCCAGCGTCTTCGAAGCGCTTGGGAGTCCCTCCCAGCGAACGCGCCCAGCGCACCAGGATGTCGATTGCGAGGCCCGGGTCTTCGAGAACGGTCGCGCCGTCGAAGGCCGCCTGGAACTGCCGATCGGACTCGGAAGGATCTGCCAATTCGCCCGCGGCTGTGCCCAGAAGGCGGAGGGCTTCGATCTCGCCGAGCCGATCGCCAGTGCCCCGAAAGTGCGCGAGGGCCGCCTCGAAATGGGGCACGGCCGGCTTCCACTCCAACTCGGCCAAACCGGCTCCCAGGCTTGCCCAACCTCGAGCCCGACGATCCCCCGCGGCCTGGGCGAAGATCATCGCGGTCTCGAAGTCGCGTTTGGCCGCGCTCTCACCGCGGTTGCGAAACCAAAACTCACCTCTCCGGAAAGCGCGCATGGCTTCGGCGCCGAGGGT
Source organism: Thermoanaerobaculia bacterium (assembly GCA_033762835.1). GTDB lineage: Bacteria > Acidobacteriota > Thermoanaerobaculia > Multivoradales > DATKCC01 > JANRLG01. Next base: position 66,481 of record JANRLG010000276.1, on the reverse strand, counting down.
CTCCGTCAGGGTGGGTGTTCGCGGTCGCCCCACCTGCAGGGTCACCGACCGAAGCGCACCCGGCAGCCGGGAGCGTAGGACGAGCTGGTGAGTCCCAGTCCATTCGAAGGCCGTTTCGAGGACTTGGAGACCGGGCGTGGCGCGTTGCTCCCCTCGCGCCACGGGTTGGATCACCGGATCGAGCTCGAATTCGACCCGCGGCGGGCAGGGGTCGACACCAGGAGCCCACAGGAGGATCTCGACGGCTCCGGGCGGCTGGTCGGCGGTGACGGAGAACCAATCCCCCGCCTGCCCCGGGATGGGCAGCGAGACGGTCTCGGTGGTGTCGAAGGAGACGACCACGTTGTCCGCCGGTTCCGGCACCGCGGGCGCATCCGCGCAGAGCGGCGAGGGACCGAGGCCGACGACGGCGAAGAGCACGAGCCACCGGCGGCAGCTGGGAAGGACCACGGCTCTCACCGAATCACACTCCGCGAGGGAACGTCAACGAAGCCTGCCATCCTGCTCAAGAAAGCCCCGATTCGGCACGCGGCGGCGTGGTTCTCGTGTCCGAGCGCCGCACCCGGTGCCCACCCCGATCCGCCGAATCGAGGAGTCGAACCGAATGCGCGTACTGAGTGCTCCGACTCGATGATTCTATCCTCGGGGGGCGAGGCGGGTAGACTCGGGCTGGATCTGGAAGGAGAACCGGTATGAAGAAGGGCTTGATCGTTCTCGCGCTGGTCACGGGGGCCTGCGCGTGGCTCGGATATCGCGTCGACTTCGAACAGGCGGGCCTGGCGCGGGCGGCAGCTTGGCTCGGCGGTGCGGGCGGCGTCGTCTTGGTGGTGCTGGGGTTGTTGCGGCGCGTTTGAGGGCCGATCAGCGGGGCTTGGACGCTGGTAGTCGGCGCAGTTCGCCGAGAGACTGGCGCAGGGTTCGAAGGTCGGGGAGATCACACGCGCCGATCTCGCCCAACACCGCACCATACCCGTGGCGGCCCTGGCCGCCGACCAGAATCGCCAGCGCGGGCGACACCAGCCTGCCGAGTCGGTGGAGTTCGGCCGCGAGGTCCGGATCGTCCGGCGGATAGGTGATCGACAGGGCGAGGGCTCGGGCCTGTCGGCTGTGAACGGCCATGGCGATCTCTTCCGCCGGCAGGTTGGGCCCCAGGTAGAGCACCTGCCAACCCTCCGAGCGCGCCGTCGCAGCCGCCAGCAGGGCACCGAATTCGTGGAGCTGGCCGACGGGTGTCGTGACCACCAGGGTCGGCGCCGCGGCGGTCGTCGTGGCCCCCTGCAAGCTGCCGAGAAAGGACCGCACGGCCGCACTGGCGAGGTGCTCGTGGCTGGGCCGCAAGGTTCCGCCGTGCCATTCCTCGCCGATCCGCCGCAACAGCGGAACCAGCAACTCCTCGAGCAAATGGACTCGCGACAACTCCATCGAGGCCCGGGTCAGGAGCGCCTCCAGCGTCCCACCGTCCAACTCGCGGACAGCCGCCAGGCAGGGTTCGAGAAAGTCCTCCGCCCGACGGAAGATCGGAGCCGGGGCGGCGACCGTGGCGGCTTGCTCCTCCCGGAGCAGGGCCGCGAGGCTGTCGCTGTCGAGATCGACCAACCCCCCGATGCGCCGTCCCTGGTCGACCAGCGCCGCCAACAGCTTCAAGCGCTCGACGTCGGCATCGCTGTAGAGCCGGCGCCGGGTCTCCGAGCGGCCCGGAGCCACGACGCCGTATCGCCGCTCCCAGGCTCGAATCAGATCGGGTTTGAGGCCGGTGCGGCGGGTCACGACCCCGATCGGATGGCGCGGCAACGATGCGGAAAAGTTGGACATGGAGACATTGTAAAGGGCCAGTCCGGCCGAGGACAGCAGAAAAGTCGCCAGAAACATGGACAGACTGTTGACGTCTAGATTTTTGTCCATATAATGTCCTCGTTGGAGAGGGCGCACGGGGTGCCCACCAGCTTCTCCTTTCAACCACCGGGGGTTTTCCGAGGGCCCCCGGTTTTTTTTGCCCGCTCGGCCTCGAAACCTCCGCGGTAGACTGCTTCCGATGGACGGCGTACGCCTCGACAAGTGGCTACAAGTGGCCCGGGTCTTCAAGTCCCGCACCCAGGCCACCCACGCTTGTGACTTGGGGCGCGTGAAGGTCAACGGCCAAGCCGCCAAACCCCACCGCTCGTTGGCCCTCGGCGACCGGGTCGAAGTCGACAAAGGGGACTGGGAGCGCCTCCTGGTCGTCCGCGAGCTTCACGACAAGCCCCTACCGAAGGCCGAGGCGGCCCGCCTCTACGACGACCTGACTCCGCCGCGCCCGGTGCTCAGCGAGCTCGAGAAACTGCTGCGTCGCCCGCCCGAGATTCGTGACCGGGGGACCGGGCGACCGACCAAGCGGGACCGTCGCCTGATCGAAAAGCTGCGGAGCGAATGATGCGCCTGAGCCGGGTGGAAATGGAGGAGCTGGTCCAGCGGGCTCTCGAGGAGCTGCCGGACGAATTCGCCGCCCTGCTCGACAACGTCGCCGTGCTGGTCGAAGACGAACCCTCGGACGACGACCTCGAGAGCGTCGGCATGGCGCGCGACGAAGAGGACGAACTGTTCGGCCTGTACGTCGGCGTGCCGCTGACCGAACGCGGCGCCTCCTGGGATGGCTTCCCCGATCAGATCAAAATCTTCAGCGGCCCGATCGGGCGGTTCGCGCGCAATCGCCGCGAAGCCATCCGGGAGATCCGCGACACCGTCATCCACGAGCTTGGTCACTTCTTCGGCATGGAAGAAGACCAGATGCCCTACTGAAGCCAGCCGACATGCGCCCCGTCCGCCTGGCGTTGATCTTCCTCGCCGCCATCCCGGCGGCTCTCGCCGTGACGACCCTGCTGTACTGGGCCGGCATGCGTTGGCTCGAAGGCGATCCGCGCAGCGTGCTGCACAGCTTCGAGTGGGCAGCGGAGACCATCACCACCACCGGTTACGGCTCGGACTCGCGGTGGGACCACCCGCTCATGGCCGCCTTCGTGGCCCTCGTGCAGTTCGGCGGCGTGTTCCTGGTGGTGCTGGTGCTGCCCGTCGTGTTGTTCCCTTTTCTCGAGTCCCGGTTCGAGGTTCGATTGCCGCGCTCGGTGCCTCCGCGGCTGACCGGTCACTTGGTGATCTACGGCTACGGCCCCGCGGTGCTCACCCTCGTCGACGAGGTCGAACGAGCCGGGGTACCGACGGTGATCGCGGAACCGAACGAATCCGTGGCACGACGACTGTTCGAATCCGGCCGGCGCGTGGTCCACGCCGGACTCGACGAAGGCGCGCTGTCCGAGGTCGGCCTCGAGCGAGCGCGGGCCCTGGTCGCCAACGCCGGGGACGAGGAGAATGCCGCGGTGTGCCTGTCGGCGCGCCAGGCGGGATTCGGTGGTGACATTTACGCCTTGGCGGAGGAGCCGCGGCACCGGCACCCCTTGGCACTCGCCGGGGCGACTGCCGTCTACACCCCTCGCCATGTGCTCGGAGCCGCCCTCGCGGCCCGCGCCAGCGCCCGCATCAGCCCGCGCATCGCGGGGCTCCACGAGCTCGGCGAGCTCGAGGTCCGAGAGCTCCGGGTGCAGCCCCAAAGCGAGATCGTCGGCCAGCCTCCGGAGGGTGCCGATGTCGTGGTCGTGGGCCGCTGGCGCGGCGGTTCCCTCGAAGCACCGATCGACCGGAGCCTACCCGCCGCCGTGGGTGAAATCTTGATCGCCATCGGGCCGGACGTGCCTCTCGATTTGTTCGGTCGGCGCTGTGGCCGACGCGGGCCGGCGCGGCGGAACGGACCGTTTCTGGTCGGCGGCTACGGCGAGGTGGGCAAAAAGGTCGTGGAACTGCTGCGCGACGCCGGGGAATCCGTGGTGGTGGTCGATCGCCAGCCTCTGCCGGGCGTGGAGATCGTCGGGGACATTTTCGACGCCGCATTGATCGAGCGCCTGGGGGTCGACCACGCGCAGGCGGTGATCCTCGCCCTCGATTCCGACAGCGCCGCGCTGTTCGCCACGGTGATTACCAAGGCCAGCGCGCCCGACGTCCCGGTCATCGCGCGGGTCAATCGCCCGGAGAACGTCGAGCGGCTCCATCGTGCCGGAGCCGATTTCGCCCTTTCGATCTCCCAGGTCGCCGGTCAGCTGCTCGCGCGGCGCCTGCTCGGCGCCGAGGCCGTGGACGTCGACGCCCAACTGCGGCTGACCAAGGAGCCCGCGTTGCGCCGCGACTGGGTCGGCCAGGGAATCGGCGCCGCGGCTCGCCTGCGGGCCACCGTCGTAGCGGTCGAGCGCGCGGGGCAGCTCCTGGTTTCCCCGGGGGTGGAGTTCCGCTTCGCGGCCGACGACCAGGTCTACCTCTGCACCGCGCGGGGTAGCTTCAGTGGCGCTCGGCTGGAGCTCGGCGCCGGACCGTCGCGCTCTGATCGGAAATCACCCCCCGCAGGGTGATCTCGATCCGCCCGGGGCTCGGCAGACGGGCGGCGATCTGCAAGCCCAACCGGCGACAGAGGGTCGCCACGAGGGCCAGACCGAGACCCGAATGACGCCCGCGGTCGCCACGGTCCTTGCGCCACTTGCGTTCGAACATGTGGCCGAGGTCCTCTGCCGTCAAACCCTGGGCGGGATTCGCCAACGTCAGCACGAACTCGTCGCCCTGCCGTTCGCCGTGGCACTCCACCGTTCCCGGCTCGCCGTGGGCGACCGCGTTGGACAGCAGGTTGGTCAAGACCAGGGCAAGCTTCTCGCGGTCGGTCGTGACCACGAGATCCGACGGTACCGCCACGGTCACGTCGATACCGCGCTTTTCCGCCTCGGACGCCACGCCACGCCAGGCACTGCGCAGGGCGTCCGCGAGCCCCACGGCGCTGGTCAGCAGAGCATGGTGACCGGTCTCGTAACGCGAGATCGCCAGCAGGTTGTCGACGATGCGCTCCATTTGTAGGCCGATGGCGTAGACCTCCTCGAAGACCCGGGCACGCTCCTCGGGATCGTCCTCAGGCCAGCGGAACGCCACCTCGGCGAGGGTTCGGAGCTCGGCCAGCGGGGTCCGAATCTCGTGGGCGAGGTTGGCTGAGAAGCCGCGCTCCCGATCGAAGGCCTTCTTGAGCCGGAGCAACAGGTCGTTCAACGCGGTGAGGGTGGGCGCCGCCTCGGCGGGCCACTCGGCCGTCTCGAAGGATTCGTCCAGGGAGCCGGCATCGAGGGCGTTCAACCGCCGGCCGAGCTCCTGGTAGGCGGCCGCAGCCGGGTTGTTGCCGCGGGGTGTGGCGAACCGGAAGGCCACGGCGCAGGCCACGGCCGAGCCCAGCGCCAGCAGAATGGACCAGCTACGGTAGTCCGCTAGGCGCTCCGCGGCCACCACCACCGTGGCCGGCAGCGGGCTCGGCGGCGGCGCCGACCCCGCGGCCGTGGCCGGAACGAAGGCGAACTCGACCACGCGGCAGCTTCGACCGTCTGCCCACTGGGAATCCCGGAAGGCCGCGGTACCGGGCGCGGCGCCCGCGACCGCCAGATCACCACTGTTCACCGCCGCCGAGCGGACGACGAGGGTGCCGTCTCCGCGCCAGACCCCGAAGGCAACGTCGTCGCCCGGGTGGCCGAGAAACCGCAGCTCCCCGAGGTGGTTCTGTTCGACTCGAGCGGCCACCAGCCGGGCCTGGGTTTCCAGGGCACGATCGAGATCCCGTGCGCTGCTCCCGCGGCCCGTCAGAACCAGCACGAGGGCGCCGACCCCCAAACCCGCGGCCAGCAGCAGGATCGGCCCGGCCTTCACGAAGCGTCCCGCTCGACGAGATAGCCGTGACCCCGCTTGGTCTGAATGACACCGTCGTTGCCGAGCTTCTTGCGCAGGGAACAGACCATGACGTCGACGACGTTCGACGAAACCTCGGCTTCGAACTCGTAGAGGCTCTCCCAGAGTTCCTGGCGGCTGACCACTTCCCCGGCGCGGAAGAGCAGGATTTCGAGCAGCGCGTACTCCCTTGGCGTGAGCTTGACCTCCCGCTCCCCCACCGTGACGCGCCGCGTGGCGGTCGTCAGGGCGACTTCGCCGACCTTGAGTACCGGGCTCTTGGCGTTGTAGTTGCGGCGCAGGAGGGCACGGATGCGAGCGGTCAGCTCGTCGAAGGAGAAAGGTTTGGTCAGGTAGTCGTCGGCCCCGAGGGTCAACCCCTGGACGCGGTCCTCGACCTGGTCGCGGGCCGACAAGATGAGCACGTGGGAGCGCACGTCCTTCTCCCGCATCCGCCGCAGCACGGTGAGCCCGTCGATCTGAGGCAGGCCGAGATCCAGCACGACGACGTCGTAGGGGTTCTCGCTGACCAACCAGAGGCCTTCTTTGCCGTCCTTGGCCTCGTCGACGGCGTAACCCTCCTTGCGCAATCCGCGCGCGACGGCCCCGCGCAGGCGTTCGGAGTCTTCGATCAGGAGAATACGCACATCGGTCTCCTACAGCCGAGCCAGCACTTCGGACCCCGGGAAGCGTTGCTTCGCGAAGGCCAGAAGGGCCGTGGCCTGGGCCTGGTCCCCGAGTGCCCGCAAGGTGTCCACCGCGGCGGCGTAGGCAGCCGGGCTCGGCACCTCCTCGACCATCCGCGCCAGGACTCCGGCGCTCTCGCCCCCGCGCCCTTGGAAAGCGAAGGCGAAGGCGAGACTGGCATAGGCCTCGAAGTTCTTGGGATAAAGCCGGATTTCCTCCGCCAGTTCGACCACCGCCAGCTCGACCCGGCCCGCGCGCAAGGCGAGATCACCGCGCAGGAAGTGCAGGTTGGGCAGCGGGTCCTGGCTCGTACGGCGGGCCAGCTCGGCCTCGGCAGTTGCCAGATGGCCTTTGGCTTCGTCGAGTTGGTTGCGCTGGGCGAGGACTTTGGCGAGCTCGAGGAGCGGCGCCACGGCCGAGCCCCGAGCGGCCACTGCCGCGCGCAGGTGGCGCTCCGCGGCCGCGAGATCCCGTCGTCCGCGGGCGATCTCCGCGAGCTGCACGTGGGCTTCGACGGCTTTGCCCGCGAGGGCCAACTCGGCATGGTCCTCGGCTTCGTCGAGCCGCCCCATGCGGAAGAGCAATGAGGCGGCCGCCAACACCAGGCTGGGCTGGGGGCCCGACAGCTCGATCGCCCGCTGCTGGGCCGCCAAAGCATCAGACAGGCGACCGCTCTCGGTCAGCGCAGCGGCCAGGGTGGTCCAAGCGTCCGCCATCTTGGGGTTCTTGGCCACGAAGGCCGCGAGCACACTGACCGCCTCGGCGAACCGGCGCTCTTCGACCAAGCGGCGCCCGCGGCCGATCTCTGCGAGCAGGCCGACTTGGGTCTTGGGATCGGGCAGATCACCGCTCGCGGCAGCTCCCGCTCCCGAGGAAACGTAACCGAGGGCGGCGAGCTTGGCCGCCGTCTCGGCATCGGCCGCGGCCGGGGCGGCGAGCTCGCGGATCTGGCCGCGAAGTTCGTCCCGCAGGCGAGCGAAGGTGCGCCGGTCGCCGTCGCGCAGATTCGTGCGCTCGGCGGGGTCCGCCTTCAGGTCGTAGAGCTCCGGGTCGGGCCCCGAAATCAGATGGTCGTCACCCGCGATCAGCGAGTGCAGCTCGCTCCAGCCGTAGTGGAGCCGCGGGTAGTAGGTCTCGGCATACAACGAGCGCTCGCCGGGATCGTCGGGGGCGAGCAAGGATCGGCCCGATAGACCGGCGGGTAACACCGCCCCGACCGTGGTGAGCACTGTGGGGGCGACGTCGATCAGCTGGACCGGCCAGCTCACGGACTCGCCGGCCCGGGCGCCCCCCGGCAGTTTGACCAGGAGCGGCACCTGGAGTGCTTCGCGGTAGAGCAGAATGCCGTGCTCCGCCTCACCGTGGTCCCCGAGCCCCTCGCCGTGATCGGAAAGCACGAGGATCAGGGACTCGTCGTAGAGCCCGCGGGCCTTCAAGTCCGCCAGGAACTGACCGACGATTTCGTCCGTCGCGGCCACCTCGCCGAGATAACGATACGGGTACCGCGAGCGGAAGGGCTCGGGCGGCTCGTAGGGCGTGTGGGGTTCGTAGAGATGGAGGAACAAAAAGACCGGCTTGCCCGTCGCCTGGGCCTTCGTGAGCCACTCGCGGGCCGCCACGGAGGTCTCTGCGCCCGACCGCTGGACGCCGCCGAGCGTTCCCGCGGTGCCGCTTTCGATGGCGTCGTCATAGAAGTCGAAGTCACTCGCGAGCCCGCTGTGGCGGCCCGCGAGCACGAAGGCCGAAATCGCCGCACCGGTGGTGTAGCCCCGATCCCGCAGTAAACGTGGCAGGTAAGGATGGGCCTCGGTGTCGAGCCGGTAGCCGACGTTGTCGCGCACGCCGTGCTCGGTCGGGAGCAGGCCGGTCAGGATCGAGGCGTGGGACGGCAACGTCAGCGGATAGTGCGCATAGGCCCGCTCGAACAGCACGGCATCCCGGCGAAAAGCGTCGAGATGGGGCGTTGCCACGCCGGTGAAACCGTAGGCCGGCAGCCGGTCCGAACGCAGGGTGTCGATCGAGATCAGGATCACCGGAGCGTTCGGATGGACGGTTTCTGCCCGCCGTCCCGGACAAGCGATGGTCACCAGCGCCAGCAGCGGGGCGAGCGTACCGAGGCGGAGCCAAGGGATCACAAGGGCCTCCTTTCGAGCTCCGTCAGCAGTGCGAGCGCTCGTTCGTGATTCGGAGCCACGGCGAGCACGGCGCCGAGGGCCGTTCGGGCTTCTTCGTGCCGGCCTGCGCGGTCGTAGGCTTGGGCGAGGAGCCACCGGGACTCGAGGTCGCCGCGAACCACGAGGGGAGCGAGAGTCGAGATGGCCTCCTCGAAGCGACCACGCGCGGTCAACACGACCGCCATCTGGCGCACGATCACCTCGGGAGACTCCCCAGCCTTGGCACTGGTCTCGAGGATGGCCAAGGCCTCCTCGGGCCGACCGGCTTCGAGGACCAGCATCGAGAGTCGGGCGATCAAATGAGGTACGAAACCACTCGACTCGATCGCCTTGCGATACGCCGCGATGGCCGCCTCCCGCCGATCGAGCCGCACCAGGATCTCGGCGTAGGCGCTCCAGGCGTCGGGAAGATTCGGTTCGCCCGCCAGCAACTCTTCGAATTGGTGCGCCGCGGCCTTGTCCTGGCCGGCGGCGTCCAGGGCCCGGGCCTTTTGGAGTTGCGCGATGGCCGCCAAGCGACGCCGGGGGTCCGGACGGTCCCCACCGATGTCCCGCCGGGGGGTCGACAGGTAACCGAGGGCGGCCAAGGCCTCGGGAACCCGTGAGAGCTCACTGGGGGCCACCAGGGGCGTCCAGAACGAGCGCAGCGTCTCGCGCAACGCCGCCACTCGCCGACGGTCGCGGGACACCAAGTCGTTCTTCTGGGCCGGGTCGGCGGCCAAGTCGTAGAGCTCGCCGTGGGCGCCTTCGATGTAGTGATGACCGTCCACGATGACCGCGGTCAGCTCGCTCCAACCCGCGTACAAACGGGGATAGAAGGTCTCCGCGTAGACCGCCCGGTCGGGAGAGCCGGGCCGGGTCAAGTCGAGCAACGAAGTGCCCCGCAGCTCTTTTGCGACGGGTGCACCAATGGCTGAGAGCACCGTCGGCGTGATGTCGATCAGCTGCGCGACGGCGCCGACTGCCGTCCCGGCCAGGCGCTGACCGGGGAGCTTAAGGACCAACGGGACCGCCAAGACCTCACGATAGAGAAGCAGGCCGTGTTCTTCCTCGACGTGATCCCCGAGACCTTCGCCGTGATCGGAGAACAAGACGATCAGCGACCGGTCGTACAGGTCTCGGGCCTTCAGCTCGGCGAGGAAGTGCCCCACCGCCGCGTCGGCCGCGGTGATGTCGTCGTCATAACGGGTGGCCCGGCGGCCGGCTGGTACGTCGAACGGCTGGTGCGGCTCGAAAATGTGGGTGAAGAGAAAGAACGGCCGATCACCCTGGGTCCGCAGCCAAGCGAGCGCCTGCGCGAAGGTCTCCGGCCCGGGACGAACCCAGCGTCCGGGCCAGCGTCCCGCGGCCTCGAAATCGTCGTCGTAAACGTCGAAACCCCGCGCGAGGCCCTTGGAAGCTCCCAGGGGGCCCGCGGACACGGCCGCCGCGGTGCGATAGCCACGATCCTGGAGTAGCTGCGGCAGGTAAGGGACATCGCTCGCCAGCACGTATCCGGTATTGTCCCGCACGCCATGCTCGCTCGGCAGTTGGCCGGTCAACACCGAGCAGTGGGAAGGCAGCGTGAGCGGATAGTGGCTGTAGGCGCGCTCGAAGAGAATCGCATCGCGCCGGAAGGCATCCAAATGGGGCGTGGAGCCACCGGCGTAGCCGTACATCGGCAGGTGATCCGAACGCAGGGTGTCGATCGAAATCAGGATGACCGGAGCATCCGGGAACTCCGCGGTCCGTGCCAGACCGCCGCACTGCACGCCGGCCCCGGCTACGACAAGCCCGAGCAGCACCGATAGGGACCGCGGTGACTTCACCGCCGGACCCTCAACTCGCCCTTCCTAGCCCGGCGAGCACTTGGCGCGCTTTACCGATCTCGGCGCGGAAGCGAGCCGGCGGCGCGATCGCGACGTAGCGCTCGAGCGAGCGCCGGGCGAGTGCTCGCTCCCCCGCCGCCGCGGCGGTCAGCCCGAGGTTGTAGAGGGCGTCATAGAGCCGCGGGTCGCGCTCCAGAGCTTTCTGCCAGGCCTCCAGCGCGCCCCGGGTGTCACCACCGAATTGGCGGGCGACCCCGAGAGTGTTCCACGCGATCGAGAGGCTAGGGTCCGCCACCACGGCCCGCTCGAGCAAGTCTCGCGCACGGGTCGTGTTGCCGTTGCCGAGAGCGATACCGCCATAGGTTTCGAGGGCTTTGGCGTTGCCGGGCTCGCGGCCGAGAATCCCGTCGAGCAGGGCCACCGCCTCGGCGTTGCGGCCGGCCCGGGCATAGGCCACGGCGAGCACGTTGTCGCTCTCGGTATCGGCGCCCTGGCGGTGTTTCGCCAGCAGGTCGATGGCCTCTGCGGAACGCCCGGTCTCGGTGTAGGTCACCGCCAGTTGGCGGATCACCGTCGGGTGCCGTTCGCCGAAATCGATCGTCGTCTTGAGCACGATCTCCGCGTCTTTCGGGCGACCGGTTTCGAGGTAGAGCGACGCCAGCCGCACGATCAAGCGCGGCAGCGGGCCGCCGAGCTCGATGGCCTTCTGATAGGCCCCGATGGCGTCGTCCAGCCGGTTCAGGTGCACGAGCGACAAGCCGTAGCTCGTCCAGCCTTCCGGCATGCCGGGCTCGCGCCGCGTGAGCTCCCCGAACAGGCGTGCGGCCTCCTCGTACTCCCGATTGGCCATATGAAGTTGGCCCTTCTGAAGGAAGTCGACGAGAACCCGCACCTTGCTCTTGGGGTCCGGCAGCGGGCCCTCCGTGTTGATGGCCGCGCTCGAGATGTACCCCAAGGCCGCGAGTTGCTCGGAGGTGCGGTCGTCCACGGCTCCGGGCTTCGCGAGCGGCCGGTGCAGGCTCTCGAGAGTGCCCTTCATTCGGGCGTAGACACGGCGTTCCGAGGTCAGGATGTTCCGCGTCTCGCCGGGATCGGCCACGAGATCGTAGAGCTCCGGGTCCGGCCCCTGGATGAAGTGGTGTTCGCCCTCGAACAGGCTGTGCAGCTCGCTCCAGCCCATGTGCAAGCGGGTGTAGTAAGTCTCGGAGTAGATCGGCCGCTCCGGCGCACCGGGCGCGAGCAGATCGAGCAAGGAGCGCCCCTGCATTTCCGGCGGCACCGGCAGGCCGAGTACCGACAGCACGGTGGGAGCGATGTCGAACAAGCCCACGGCTACCTTGCCCGTCTCCCCGGCACGCGCCGAACCCGGCAGCTTGACCAACAGCGGCACCTGGAGAGCCTCGCGGTAAAGCAATACGCCGTGCTCCTGCTCGCCGTGCTCATTGAGGCCTTCCCCGTGGTCGGAGAACAGGATGATCAGCGATTTGTCGTAGAGCCCCACGGCCTTCAACTGGTCCAGGAACCGGCCGATGATGGCGTCCGCGGTCGCCACCTCGCCGTCGTAGGGGTGCCCGGCGTAACGAGTGCGGAAAGGCTCGATCGGTTCATAGGGGCTGTGCGGTTCGTAGATGTGAGCAAACAGCAGGAACGGCCCGCTCCCTGCCTGCTGCAGCCAGGTGGTGGCATGGGCGAGGGTTTCTTCCCCGGCCCGCTGGGCGGCTCCCATGCTCTGCACCCGGCCGATCTTGATGTCGTCCTCGTAAAAGTCGAAGTACGGCCCGAGACCCGCGGGCCCCTCGAGGACCACCGCGGACACCACCGCTCCGGTGGCGTAACCCTGCTTCTTGAGTAGACGCGGCAGGTACGGTTTGGCCTCGACGTCGAGCTTGTACCCGAACTGGTCCCGCACGCCGTTTTCCGGCGGCAACTGGCCGGTGAAAACGCTGACGTGGGACGGCAAGGTCAGCGGGTAATGGGAGTAGGCGCGCTCGTAGAGGATGGCGTCCCGGCGGAAGGCGTCGAGATGGGGGGTTTCGACCCCGCGATAACCGTAGGCCGGCAGGCGGTCCGAGCGCAGAGTATCGATGGAGATCAGAATCACCGGTGCCTGCGCGAAAATCGCCCCGGAGCCACCCACCGGGGCCGAGGCGCCGCCGCCGCACGCGAGAATCAGCCCGCATCCTGCGGCGAGCACGCCGAGCCGGGAACACACCGTCGGACTCATCACACCCCCATTTGGGCAAGAACTTGGCGCGCCTTACGGATTTCGTCGCGATGAAGATCCGCGGGGGCGGTGGCGACGTAGCGGGTCAGCGCACGGCGGGCGAGCTCGGCGCGACCCGCGGCGGCCGCCGTCAAGCCGAGGTTGTAGAGGGCATCGAAGGCCTTGGGATCGAGCTCCACCGCCTTCTGCCAGGCCTCGAGAGCACCCGGAGTGTCGCCCAGGAACTGGCGGGCCACGCCGAGGCTGTTCCAAGCGATGGGTAGGCCCGGGTTGGCCTGGAGCGCCCGCTCGAGGTGCCGGCGGGCTTCGGCCGGCCGCCCCCGGGCCAGCTCCACGCTGCCCAGGCTCTCTAGGGCACGGGTGTTGCCGTCGTCGAGACGCAGCACGCGCGCGTACACGCGGTCGGCCTCGGCCAGCTTCCCGGCGGTGAAGTACGCCGCGCCCAGGGCGTTCAGAGCGTCGATGTCGTCTCCGGCCTCGGCACCCGCCAACAGCGTGATCGCGTCCGCCGCACGCCCGACTTCGGAGAGCCCGAGCCCCAGCTGACGGATGACCGAGGGGTGATCGACCCCCCGGGTAACGGCAAGCTCGAGCACTTCGACGGCCTCGGCGGGGCGCCCCAGCTCCTTCAACACCGTCGCCAGATACTCGTAGCCGTTGGCCATGGACGGCCGCGCGGCGATCACTTCGCGGGCCAGCTTCTCGGCCTCCGCGAGCCGGCCGTTCGAATAGTGAGCGACGACTTCGTGCAGCTTCTGTTCGAGGAAGACCAGGCGTTTCGGATCGTCGTCGACCGTGATCGAGGCCAGGTCGCGGCTCTCGCTGCCCCCCGAGGCCAGGTAGCCGAGGGCGCGCAGGCCCGCGGTCTCCTCGGCAGAGATCGCCTGGCGTTCCGGCGCTGCCAAGGCCGCGGCCGGCAGTCCGGCGCGCAGCTCGTTGGCGACTCGGCGTTCCCGGTCGATGCGGTTGTCCTTCTCCTGGGGGTCCTTCGCTAGGTCGTACAACTCGGGCAGGGGCAGGTGGATGTACTTGTCGTGGTCACGCAGCAGACCGTGGAGTGGCGCCCAACCCTTGTTGAGGTATGACGACAGCGCCTCGAAGTACAAACTGCGCCCGGCGAGTCCCGGACCGTCGAGCAGAGACCGCCCAGGCAATCCGGCCGGCATCTCCAGGCCGAGTGCGCCGGCGAGGGTGGGAAACACATCGACGTGTCCGACGCTGCGCTCCTCGACTCCAGGAGCCACCCCCGGGCCGTAGACCACGAGGGGAACGTGGAGAGTCGACTCGTAGGCGAACAATCCGTGGGTCAGCTCTCCGTGTTCGCCGAGGCCCTCCCCGTGGTCGGAGGTGAGCACCACCAGCGACGGCTCGTCCCGCCCGTCCAGAATCGGAGCGAGAAGGGGCTCGAGAAAGTGGTCCGTGGCCGCCACTTCACCGAGATACCGCTCGTTGGCGTAGCGCGTGGCGAAGGGCTCCGGAGGCGAGTACGGCGCATGGGGATCGTAGAGGTGCAACCAAAGGAAGCGCTTCTTGCCCGCCTCCCGCTGCCACCAGGCGAGGGCGCGAGCCACCACCTCGTCGCCGCGCCGCTCCGACATTTTGAACTGGTTCAGTTCGGCACCGATCGGGTACTCGTCGTCGTAGACGTCGAAGCCGCGGGTCAGGCCGTAGCGGGCGTCGAGGGGAAACGCCGCGACGAAGGCACCGGTGACGTAACCGGCGGACTGGAAGGCGGTGGCGAGCGTCGGCACGGTGGCCGGCACCACGAACCCGCTGTTGTCCCGCACCCCGTGGTCGAAGGCGTAGCGCCCGGTCAGTAGGTTGGTGTGCGAGGGCAGGGTGACGACGTTGTGGGCGTGGGCGCGGGTGAACACCCGGCCCGCCCGAGCGAGGCGATCGAGCAGGGGCGTCGCCACCTTGGTGTTGCCGGCGAAGCCCACCGAATCGGCCCGCAAGGTGTCGATGGTCACGAGCACGACATCGACGTCTGCCGGCAGCTTCGCCGCGACCGCGGGGGCCTCGGCAGCCGGCCGACAACCCAAGGCCGCGGTCATCACCGTCAGGGCGACGGTGACGACGCGGAAGCGAGCGCGGCTTTGACGGCACATCCTCGGGGAGCGCTCGACGGCTCAGAGCTCCTTCAAGAAGTCTCGAGCCTGCTCGGCATTGGGGTGCTTGGGGTCGATCTCGAGGAACTTCTTGAGGTCGGCCTTGGCGTCTTCGATACGTTCCTTGGCCAGGTAAGCCAAGCCGCGGTAGTAATAGACATCCGGCATGCGCGGGTTCTTCTTGACCGCCTTCTCGAAGTACACCAAGGCACCGTCGACGTCACCGCCGTTGTACTTCTCGATGCCGATGTTCAGGATCGCGCTGGGATCGAGTTCGGCGCCTTGGGGCATCTTGGCCTCGTAGGCCTCCGCCTCGGCCTCACGACCCGACGAGGTGAGCAGGTTCACGATCAGCTGTAGGGCGTCGACGTCCTCGGGGTTGACCGCGACGATGTTCTTGAGCGTCGCGAGAGCCTCTTCGGTCTTGCCGAGCTGCCCTTGGGCGGAGGCCTGGAGCTTCAGCGCCGTCATGTCTTCGGGAGTCGCGACCAGCACCTCACCGAGGATCTTCAGCGCGGCTTCCAGGCTCTTCTCCTGCACCAGCGTCTGAGCGATGCCGAGTTGGATGCCCGGCCGGCTCTTCTCGTTGACGTCGGGCAGCACTTTCTCGTAGAGCGCCCGGGCCTCGCTCCACTTGCCTTGCCGCATGAGCTCGTTGGCCTGATCGAGATCGCCGATGACGCCCTTGGCGTGTTTGGCTTCCTCGGTGTCTTCCCAGCGCTGGAGGGAGACTTTCAAGGTTTCATTGGCTTGAACTTCACTCACCCGCATGGAGCCTTCGGAGGGAACGAAGCCCTCCTTGCTGATCGACACCGACCAGGAGCCGTTGCGCAGACCCAACACGGTCCAACGGCCCTTGTCGTTGGTCATCACGGCCTCGGGCCCCTTGGCCTTGTTGCCCCCGAAGAAGAGCAGAACCTTGGCACCTTCGATCGGCTTGCCGTCTTCAGTGGTGACGATGCCCTGGACTCGCCCACGGCCGGCCCAGTCTTGGGCCACGGCGGGAAGGGCGAAGGCCAGCGCGAGGAGAAGGCAGAGGGCGGAGAGCATCAGCCCCTTGTTCGTCTTCATGGTCGGTTCCTTTAGAGCCTGTGAAGAGTGAGCTTCCGGTCCGCGGCTCCCCACCGGTTGGGGAGATTCGGGCAAGCGGCTGGGCGCGGAGCGGGGCGCGCAGCTCGTGGCCTCGCACCGAGCCAAGTTTAACCCGGAGCCGTGGGGGTTCCCAACTGCGGGGCCAAAAAGAAAACCGCCGGGGACTCGAAGCCCCCGGCGGTCACCTTCACGTTACGGCGCGAACGCCGTGCGTGTCTCGACTCAGTTCCAGGAGAGCCGGGCGCCCAGACGGAAGATCCGGGGGCTGATGGCCTCGAGGACGTGGTCGCCGGTGCCAGCGCTCGAGCCCTGGCCCGTCGCGACGCCGGCCGCATTGAAGTGCTCGCCCGCAATGACACCACCGCGCTGGAGCACGGTCGAGTCGTTGAACAGGTTGAACACGTCGACGCCGACGGTCAAGCCGAAGTCGCTGAAGGAGAACTCCTTCTCGATGCGGGCGTTGACGGTGAAGACGTCGTCGTTGCGGAAGGTGTCGTTCTCGTCGGTGACGAGCACGACGCGGTTCAGGCGGTCACCCGTCAGACGGGTGGTGCCGGCCACGGACACGCGGTACGGGATGGAGAAGCCCTCGCGGGCGTTGACGTCGGCGGACACGTTGAAGCCCCACGGACGATCCGGGGCGACTTGGTACATGCCGCTGACGTTGGCGGACCAGGTCGAGTTGATCCAAACCTCGGCCTTGGTGCCGGAACCGGCGCTCTGGGTGAGGACCTGAGAACCGTCGACGGTGTTCACGCCGCGGGTCGGGTCTTCGATGATGCCGGGATCGACGACGTTCTGCCAGTCGCTGTAGTTCACGAAGCCGCGAAGCATCCAGCGGTTGGAGAGACGCTTGTTGAAGGAGGCGGACAGACCGAAGTACTCGTCGTCGGTGCCGCGGTTACGGAGAATGGTGCCGTTGCCCGGGGCGCGCGTGACGCCGGGCTTGAGCTTGTAGACGTTCTCAGTGAAGGCCCGACCGTTCGGGAGGGTGCCGCGGACGGTACCCGCCAGGACGTAGTCAGAGGAGACGTTGGCACGCGCCGGGCCGCCATTCTCGGAGACGAGAATGTCGGAGACGGTGGTGTTGCCGGTCTGGCGCCAGGTGGCCTGGAGGCCGACCACGAACTCCGGAAGGAGCGCGTGCTCGATGCCGAGGAGGAGCTCGTCGGTTTCGGCGGGCTCGAGATCCGGATCGAACTGGTTGGCGCGGAAGGAGCGATCGCCCTGGAGGCCGAACGCCGGTCCGAGCTCGTTGGTGTCGATGCGGTTGTTGTTGTTGCTGTCACTCCAGTAGGAGTAGGCGTACTGCTGGAGGCGGACGCCCAGGGTCGCGAAGAAGCCGGTGCCGAGCTGATCGACGAACCGGGCATAGCTGCCGCGAATCAGGGTGTCGCGCTCCTCGCCGAGGGCGTAGGTCACGCCGAGGCGGGGGCTGATGGACTTCCACTCGAACGGCTGCTCGCCACCCTGACGGGTGAACTCGCGGATGAGGTTCGGAGCGAAGCGGGAAGCCGGCTCGGTGACGTCACCGGCCTCGGGGGTCTGGATGTCGTAACGCAGACCCGCGTTGAGGGTCATGTTGCCCCAGGTGATGGTGTCCTGGAGCTGGGCGGACCAGACATCGAAAGTGTCGTTCACGAGCACGTCGTGATAGACGATCGCGAGGAACTGGGTGCCGTCGCCGTAACCGTTGCCGAGGTCCTTACGACCGACGACACCGTTGCCGGAGTAGGTGGAGGTCGAGGAGACCTCGCTGTTGCGGTAACCGACGCCGAACTTCAGCTCGTGGTTGACCGCACCGGTGTTGAAGAAGTAGCTACCATCGAGCTTGGCCTGCTCCTGCGGGCGCTCGGTGTGGTAACCAAAGAACGAGTTGCGCCAGATACCCGTGGAATCCAACACGGTGTTCGGGCCGGCGGCGCCTTCGCCACCGATCGGAACCAGCTCGAAACCACCACCGACGTACGACACGGCGCCCGTCAGGTAGAGGTTGGAGTTGAAGATCTGGGTGTCCTCGAGCTTGTAGATGTCCGTCGGACCCGTCTGGTTCCAGGTGGTCTCCTGCGGACGGGTCACGGCGGCGCCGCGGCCCTGCTTCTGCTTGTCACCGAAGTGGTAGAAAACCACGGCGGAGTTCGACGCGGTGAACTGAGCGTTCAGCTTGGCCGCGTAGGACTCGAGCTCGGTGTTGTCCGGGGTGGTGCCCAGGAACGCGACGATGTCCTGAACGCCGTAGGTGCCCCAAATCCAGAGGCGATCCTTGACGATCGGGCCGCCGAGTTCGAAGCCGTAGTCGTCGACGCTCTCGGTCGAGGAGTTGGCCGCGAAGGCGGTCTGCGGACGGGTCGAGGAAACGGCGGGGGTACCCACCGGACGGGTGGAGAACACCCGGTTCCACGGGCCGCCGCGGGCGAACTCGCTGTTGTCCAGGCTCAGGTCGGACTGGGTCTCCTTGTCGGTGACCAGGTAACGACCCTCGGCGCGCCACTGGTTGGTGCCGCGCTTCGTGACGAGGTTCAGCTGCACGCCGCCGGTCATGGCGGACGTGTCGGAACCACCGGTCGAAACGGCCATTTCTTCGAACGCGTCGAAGTTGTAGTAGGTCGGGGAGGATCCCCGGGCCGCCGGATCGGTGATCACGACGCCGTCAACCGACCAGGAAGCCTGGCTGGAGCCCGCGCCGGGACCGGTGAAGTTCGACTGCTGGCCGCTCTCGTTGCCGCCCACGTTGACGCGGTCGACGAGGACGCCCGGCACCGACTGCAGGATGACCCAGGGGTCACGAGCGGTCGGGATCTTCTCGAGCTCGACCTGGGTCACGGTGGAACCGGTCGAGATCTTGCGCTCGTCGAGCAGCGGGCTCTCCGAGGTGACCGTGATGGTCTCCTCGACAGCCGGCGTCATCTTGAGGTCGAGCGTGGTGTTGCGACCGACGCTGACGACCACCGACGGAACTTCCACGGGCGAGAAGCCCTGGAGCTCGGCGGCGATCTGGTACTGACCCGGGGCGAGGCCGAGGAAACGGACCTGACCCTGGGCGTCGGTGAACTGAGTGGCCGGAGCGCCGTTTCCGGAAAGCGTCACGCGGACGCCCGGAAGGGCCTCACCGGCGGTGTCGGAAACCGTCGCGAAGACGTTTCCACTGACCTGTTGGGCGTTGGCGATCGGCGCCACGCCCAGGAGGAGGATGGCCGCGATGGCGACCGCTCTCCAGTTGAAGTTGGAGCTCATGCTCTTTCAACCTCCCTTTGCTCGTCTAATGGGTTCCCCTACCGGAATCGGCAGGGGCCTGCTGGTTCACAGACCTTTTATGGTCGTGGGATCGAATGTTGACACGACGATGTGACGTTGGCTCCATTCCGACGCGCAACACCTCCCCTCGACCGCTTCTTGGCGATGGCCCGGATCTTAGACACGTGCCACTTCACTAGTCAAGGCGCACTGAGCAAGGGCGGTGCCACCCGGCTACGATTGCGACCGGCAACAGGAAGCCGATTTTTTCCAGAGATTTACTCCCTCGAGGCCGGGCGGACCGACGCGCCGGATTCGCCATCTTGGACGGGGCTCATTCAGAATCTTGAATCGCCGACCTCGGGGCGAGCGCAGAGGGCCGGGAATCCTCGCTGGGGTCGCTGGCACGGTCCTGGCTTAGGTGACCGGATCTGCTAGCATGCCGAGCCAACGACTCTTCGTCGACGTCTCGAGCTGGAGGGAACCATGATCGATCCCGCTCGCTCTTTTTCATTCCGGACTCCCGCGGTGAAGCCGCGAAAGCGGTGGGCGGCAGTGCTCCTTCTGATCGCCTTGACCACCTTCCGGGGGGGGCCCGAGGCTACGGCGCAGAAGAATGAACCTCCAAAGGATGCGGCGCCCCGCTTCGAGGGTTCCGCGGACGTTCTCGTCGTCCAGGTGCCGGTCACGGTGACCGATCGCGACGGCAAACCGCTCCGCGGCTTGACGGCGGCGGACTTCGAGCTCTACGACGAAAACGAGCGCCGCGAGCTGACCGGCTTCGAAGTGATCGACATCAGCCGGCTGCCGCGCGACCAGGGCAATCGGGCCCCGGAGATCCGCGCCCTCGATAGCTCGGCGCGGCGGCACTTCCTTTTGCTCTTCGATCTTTCCTTCTCAGACCCGAACGCGCTCGTACGGGCGCGCGTCGCCGCCCGGGACCTCGTTCTGAACCAGCTCCATCCCGCGGACTTGGCCGCGGTGGCGACGTTTTCGGCCGAACACGGTCCGCGGCTCCTAGTCACCTTCACCCCAGATCGCGCCCAGCTCGCCCGCGCCATCGACACCCTGGGAATTCGCGGTCTGCTGGCGCGCACCGCCACCGACCCGCTGAGTTTCGTCATCGAAACCCCGGAGCTGCGCGCCGACAACTCCGTCGGTGAGACGGTGGGCAGCGCGTCCGGGCGCGGGATCGGTGCGGAGCGCGAGCTTCGGCGCGACGCCAACGAGGCCGCGGTGCAGGAGAACCTGCGCGTCATCGGCCGGCAGTTCGATCGCAGTCAACGCGCCTTCGAACGCAATCGCATCACCGACTGGTCGCGCCAGATGGCGGACCTGGCGCGGAGCCTCGACAGCGTCGCGGGGCGCAAACAAGTCGTGCTGTTCAGCGAGGGCTTCGACAGCAACCTCCTCATGGGTCGCGCTCCCACGGTCAACGACCAGGAGGCCCAGCAGGATGCCGCCAACATCCTCGGCGGACGACTAGCCACCGTCGACTCCGACCAGCTCTACGGCTCGACCGGGTTGCACAACGAACTGCGCGACATGCTCCAGGAGTTCCGGCGCGCCGACTGCGTCTTCCAGGCGGTCGACATCGGCGGCCTCCGGGCCGGAGCCGACATTCGCGACACCCTCGGTAACCGCGGCCAAGACGGTCTTTTTTATATGGCCAACGAAACCGGCGGATTGCTGTTCAAGGACGCCAACTTCCTGGCCGACCAGATGAGCGCGCTCCTCGAAGCCACCAGCGTCACCTACCTGCTCGCCTTCCAACCCGAGAAGGTCAAGTACGACGGCAGCTTCCGGCGCCTGCGGATCAAACTCGCGGAGTCCCGCCGGGGCGCCAAGCTCGCCTACCGCGCCGGTTACTACATGCCGCGGCCGTACCAGGAGCTGGCAACGCTCGAGAAGAACCTGCTCGCTTCCGACGCCATCGCCAGCGCGTCCCCCCGCAACGAGATCCGCATCGACTTGCTGGCCGTGCCGTTCCGAGCTTCGGACGAATCGGCCTACGTCCCGGTCATCCTGGAGATCGACGGTGGACCGTTGCTCCAGGACGCCAAGGAAGATCGCCTGGCGGTCGAGATCTACACCTACGTGACGGACCAGAAGGGCGAGATCCGCGACTTCTTCACCGATCAGGTGACGCTCGACCTGAAGCGGGGCCGCGAGGCTCTCGAGCGTACGGGCCTCAAGTATTACGGCCACCTGGATCTGGCCCCGGGCAGCTATCTGGTGCGCTCTCTCGTGCGCAACGGCAGCACCGGCCGCTCGGGCATCACCACCCTGCCACTCGAGGTGCCGAGCTTCGCCGCGACGTCCTCGGTGCTCTTGACGCCACTGTTCGCCGACCAGCCCGGCCAATGGGTGCTCGCGCGCCAGTCGGAAGACGAATCCTCGCGCGGCACCGTGGTCTATCCGTTCACGATCAAGGGGGATCCGTTCATCCCGGCGGCCCGGCCGTCCCTCAAGTCCGGCGAGTCGGCCCGGCTGTGTCTGGTCGCCTACAACCTGGGAGCCGGTGACCTCGAGGTGACCAGCCGGATTCTCGGCGCCGACGGCGTCGAGATCCCCGGCGGCCGCGTCGGCGCCGTCGAACGGACGGCCACCGGGATCGCGGGGCTCGACAAGCTGGTCGCCACTTTCGAGCCGCCCAAATTGTCGCCCGGCAACGGCTACACCCTTGAGATCCTAGTGACGGATTCGACTCGCGGGGCCGTCGAAGCCAGCTCGATTCCGTTCAGCTACTGGAACTGATGGCGCGAGCGAAGGCCGTCAAGTCTCCTGAGCCGTCGCCCGGGGCCAGTCGCTGGACTCCCGGACGCCGTGCCCTGGTGATCTTCGCTTGGGCCTTCGCCGTGCACCTCGTGACGCTGCTGTCGAGTGCCGACCGCTTCGCCCCGGTTTCGGCCTTCTTCTTCGGCGACGGGCGCCTGTTCTTCGCCCTCGGCCAGGCCCTGGCCGACGGTCGCAGCCTAGGCGCCGGCCTGCCCTACCATCCGCCACTGTTACCCTGGCTGGCGGCCGGGTGCTGGTCCCTCTTCAGCTCGCCGAGCGCGGTGTTCCTGGCCGGCAAGCTGACCATGATCGTGGCCGCCGCCGCCACCTACGCGGTGTTCTTCCGCGTGATCCGCGAGCGGGTACCGCGGGCTTTCTGGATCTGCCTTCTGCTGCCGCTGTCCTTCGGCGAGTTGCTCTTGGGCTTGTCGCTCAACAGCGAGGTCGTCTACCGTCTGCTCCTGGTTCTCATCTTGTGGAACGGCTTCGAGCGCCCGGCCCTGTGCGGCGCCTTGAACGGACTCGCGGCCCTCGCCCGGGCGGAGCACCTTCCGTTCGCCCTCGCGGTGGCGGCCTTTCTCGCTTGGCGGCAGCCGGCGCAGCGCCGGTTCGTGGCCGTGGCCGCCGGCGTGGGTCTCCTGGTGCTGGCGCCCTATCTCGCCTGGACGGCGCACAAACTCTCGGACTACAACCGGCAGCATCAGGCGCGCCTCGCTGAGCCCTTGCCGGTGTTCGTGCCGATCACGTTCTACGGGCCTCTCAACTTCGCCCTCGCCCAGCGCGAGGCGGAGATCACGTTTTCCCGACGGAGCCTGCCGCCGGCCCCGGGGGGCGCCACGGAACTCGACCCAACGTTTCCGCCTCATCACGAAGCGATCGTCCACGGCTACCGGCTCGGCTTCGCCGCGATCGCCGACGATCCAGGCCGATTCCTGTCCCGCAGCCTGCAGAAGCTCGCCCTGTCGGCCCAGGCCCTCGGTCACGGTTGGACCTGGCGCGACCTGCCGAAGGACCCGCAATGGACTCGCCCGGCGGTGGATCTCGCGTACTCGCCCAGTACCCTCGCCACGATCTTCGGCTTGGTGCTGGTGCTGGCCGGGGCCTGGAACCTGCGCGACCAACGCTTGTTCCTGCTCGTGGGCGGTGTGCTCCTGGCCTCGCGGCTGGGCGTCAACGTGGCGTTTTTCCCCTACTTGCGAAGTGTCGCCGTGGTGGCCCCGTTCCTGCTCACGCTGGCGCTTTCGGGCTTCGCCGCGCCGTTTCGCCACCACGGCCGCCGGGTTCTCCAGGCGCTCCTGGTGCTGTTCGCCATCTTTCACTTCACGACCGTTTTCGGCGATCGCCGCTACCTGCTCGAAGGCGAGCGCGACGGCAACGGCCAGATCATCGACGACCGTGAGGTTCGTATCGTGTTGAGGGAGTCTTCCTAAGTGTTCGGGAGTCCATCCAGATCATGAACCGCTCCTCCGTCTCGCCGCGAAGTTTCTGCTGGGCGCTGGCCGGCGTGCTCGTCACCACCGCCTGCACCTCCGTGCTCTCGCCGTTCGATTCCGTCGGCCACGTTCGCCAGTTCTACTCGCGGCAGCTTTCGCCGCAAGCCGCCGTCGAACTCATGGTGCCCTTCGAGCTCGACAAGACTCTGTCGGAGCTCATCCACCGCGAGCTCAAGATGTCGCCGGACGAAGAACGCCGCGCCGAGCAGGTGCAGGAGTACATCTTCAATCGTCTCGACCTCGTCTATGACCTCTCGCCGACCCGCAACGCCGTCGAGACGTTCCGGGATCGCCGCGGCAACTGCCTGTCGTTCACCAACCTGTTCGTGGGGATCGCGCGCGAGCTGCGGCTCAACCCGTTCTACGTCGAGGTGACGGACTACAGCCGCTGGAACTACCGGAACGGCCTGGTCGTCTCCCAGGGGCACATCGTGGCCGGCATGCGGGTCGACGGCAAGCTGCGCACCTACGACTTCCTGCCCTACCGGCCGAAGGCGTACAAGGAGTTCAAACCCATCGACGACTTCGTGGCCGCCGCCCACCACTACAACAACCTGGGCGCCGAGGCCTTGATGGCGGGGAACAACGAGCGGGCCCTGGAGCTGGTGACGATCGCCACCCGCATCGCCCCGGACTTCACCAAGGCGATCAACAACCGCGGCGTGTGCCTGGCGCGCCTAGGGCGCTTCGACGAAGCCTTGGCGGTGTACGCCCAGGGTCTCGAATACGAGCCCGAGAATGTGGCGATCTTGACCAACCTGGTCCGCGTCCACCAGGAGCTCGGCAACCTGGACGAGGCCGAGCGGCTGATCGCCAAGATCGACAGCGAGGAGCAGGCCAACCCCTTCTTCTTCATCTACCAGTCCGATCTGGCCCTGTCTCAAGGGCGGCCCGAGCGCGCCCTGGAGCTCATGAAAAGCGCCCTCGCGCGAGACACGGAGTTGCCCGAGGTCCACTTGGGCCTGACCCGGGTCTACCTGGCCCTAGGTGAGGTCGACAAAGCGAAGCACCACTTGGCCCGAGCGCTCAAGCTCGACGCCACCAACCGCGAAGCTCTCGAGTTGGCGGAATTGTTGAGGGACCGATGAGAACGATCAGTCAGCTCGTTCCAACACCACCGAGGGCGGCCACGGAGGGCCGCCCCTACGGCGCTGGGGCAAACCGCTGGGGCGGACCAACGCGCCCGCCCCTCTTCGTCGCGTTGCTGCTCGGTGCCTTGCTTTCGACGGCCCTACCGACCACGGCCGCCGAAAAGAAACCCCTCTCCGCGGAAGAAAACCGCGCCCTTCTGCTCCAGCTGATGGCCGAGAAACCGCGCGAGCGCAAACAGGCCGCGAAGGAACTGGTGGCGCGCGCCGACGCGACGCTCGTGCCGGCCCTCGTCGAGTCGATGTTCTTCACTCCCCGAGCGGCCCGCGGCGAGCTCTTCGAAGTGCTCACCGCCTTGACCGGGGAGCGCGGCAGCTACGGTTACCTCGACTGGGTCGAGTACGTCGGCAAGCGCACCGACATCGTGCCGGCACCGGGCTACGCCGCGTGGAAGAGCGAGCTGTTCGCGCGCATCGACCCCCGGTTTCGCCGGGTGCTCGACCCGGCGGTGCCGAGCAAGATCCGCTGGCCGGAGATCGTTTCGGGAGGCGTACCGCTCGACGGGATTCCCAGCCTTGAAAACCCGCCCGCGGTGCCCGCCGCCGAGGCCGACTTCCTGGCCGATGGCGAAGCCGTTTACGGCGTGGCTGCCGGGGGCGCCTTCCGCGCCTATCCGGAGCGTGTGCTCTCGTGGCACGAGATGCTCAACGACACCGTCGGCGGCGAACCCGTCACGCTGTCCTACTGCACCCTGTGCGGCTCGGCCGTGGCCTACTCCCGGCGTACGCCCGACGGCCGCGTCCGCAGTCTCGGCACCTCGGGCCTGCTCTATCGAAGCAACAAGCTGATGTACGACCGCGAGACCTTCACCCTGTGGAGCAATCTGACCGGAGAGGCCGTGCTCGGCCCGCTGGCGGCCACGGATTGGCGACTCGAAATCCTGCCCGCGACCCTCACCACCTGGCGCGAGTGGCGCACCCGTCACCCGGAAACGACCGCCATGGTCGTCGACTGGGACGCCGGCCGGAAGATCGGCTTCGACTATCGCCCCGGCGCCGCGGATCGCCAGCGCGCGGGGGTCGAGTTCCCCGTCTGGCAAAAGAGCGAGCGCCTGAAGCGGAATGCCCGCGTCTACGCGCTGATCGTCGGCGGTGTGCCGAAGGCCTACCCCTTGGAGGAGCTGACCCGGCGCACCGTGGTCAACGATCAGCTGGGCGGCGAGCCCCTCGTGCTCGTCACCAACGCCGATTCCCAGAGCGTCCGCGCCTACCGTCGGGGAGAGCGCACTTTTCGGGCCGGAAGCTCGCCCGAGGAGCTCGTAGACGAAACCGGGAAACGCTGGCGCCTCGGCGAGGACGCCTTGGCGCCCGAAGATGCCGCGGGGACCCCCTTGGCACGGCTTCCGGGCCACGTGGCGTTCTGGTTCGGCTGGTACGGTTTCTACCCCGAGACCGAGGTCTTCGTGTCCCGGGAGGAGGACGGCGCCGCCAAGAAGTGACGACCCCGGGGGACGATTTCCCGCCTCGTAGTACTGCACGCTTTTTGCATTCAGCCCGGCCAGATTCAAATTCCCGCCTCGCCGGTGTGCGCTCCAGGGCTCATAGCCGGTCTCGCGAGAGGAGGACGTTCGATGCTTCGTTTGTCGCCCTACCGTCTCCGCTGCTCGGTTGCGGCCCTGTTCGTCACCCTGTTCCCCGCCGCCGTTCTTTCGGCACAAACCGCCGACCGCACCTTCAGTGGCCGGGCCGATGTCACCGTCATCGAAATCCCCGTCCAAGTCTCGAAAGACGGCCAACCCCTGCGGGGCTTGACGAAGGACGACTTCGAGGTGCTCGAAGGACGCAATCGGCTCCCGATCATCGACTTCGAAGTCGTGGACTTGGGCCAGAAGACCGCCGACGGCCGCCCTGCCCGGGTGCCGGTGTCGGCGCGGCGCCATTTCGTCTTCCTCTTCGACCTCGCCTTCTCCGAGCCGACGGCCGTCGTCAAGGCGCGCGAAGCGGCCCACGACCTGGTCAGGACGGCACTGCACCCGTCGGATCTGGCGGCCGTGGCCACGTTCACCCTCACCAAGGGGCCGCGTTTGCTGGTGGGCTTCACGCCGGACCGGGCGCAGATCGCCCAGGCCATCGTGAGCCTCGGCGCCGACACCTTCGACCGCAGCTACGACCCCTTGAACCTCACCATTGCGAATCTCGCGGACACCCAGGCGACGATCACCGGCGCCGGCCGGGTCGGCTCGGAACGCGGCTCCAACGACAGCGGCCCGGGTGGCGGCGGTGGTGGTGGTGCGGGCCGCGCGGCCCTGATCGACTACGTGCGGGAGTTGTCGAACTACACGGCCGGGCAGGTCGACCTGAAACAGGAAGCTCTCCGCGTCGACGCCATGAGCAAGACGATGGCGGACCTGGCCAAGCTGCTCGGCACGGTCGATGGTCGCAAGCATGTCGTGTACTTCTCCGAGGGTTTTTCGTCGCGCATCCTGGTCGGCGAGGAACAAACCGCGCCCGACTTCGAGGCCCTCTCCGCTCTCGAACGGGGCGAAACCCAGAACATCAACAGCAACCAACGCTTCGGCGACAGCCGTACGCAAAACGCCGTCGAGGAAATGCTCGAGGAGTTCCGCCGGGCGAATGCCGCCATCCACACGATCGACATCGGCGGGTTGCGCGCGGGCGCCGACATCCGGCCCAAGGGCGACGGCAAGCAAGGCCTGGTCAACATGGCCAAGTCGACCGGCGGCGAGTTCTACGACAACTTCAACCAGCTCGACGTCGCCGTCGGGCAGATGCTCGGCCGCACCAGCGTGACCTATTTGTTGGTGGTGCAGCCCAACGAGCTCAAAGCCGACGGTAAGTACCACCGCATCAAAGTCCGCTTGAAGGATGGCCCCCGCGGTACCACGGTCGATCACCGTCCGGGCTTCTACGGCCCGAAGCCACTCGGACAGGAATCGCCCGCCGGGCGCCAGCTGACGATCGCCGAGATGATCCTCTCCGGTGAAGAAGGCGGGGGCTTGGTGAGCTCGGCCCTGGTGACGCCGTTCCGCGTCCAGGACCAGCCGGGTTACGTCCCGGTGCTGGTCGAGGTCGATGGTCGGAGCCTACTGGCGGGCCATCAGGGAGACACCCTGCCGGCCGAGATCTTCGCCTATGCCCTGGGCGAAGACGGCCGCTTCCGCGATTTCTTCAACCAGAACCTCACTCTCGACCTCACCAAGGTCCGCACCACGATTCAGAGTCAGGGGCTCAAGTTCTTCGGCCACTTGGACTTGCCGCCGGGCGACTATTCCGTGCGCATCCTCGTCCGCAACGCGGCGACGGAGCAGTATGCACTCCAGGTCGTGCCCATCCACGTCGCCGGCATGGACGAAAACGCGCCAGTGATTCTGCCGCCGCTGTTTCCCGAGCCCATGGGCAAATGGATGTTGATCCGCGAAGGCGAAGCCCAACAAAAGGAACGCTCGGTGCCCTTCCCCTTCGTGGCCGGTGAGCAGCCCTTCCTGCCGGCGGCTTCGCCGCGGATCACCGCCGGTACCCCCACCGACCTTTATCTGATGGGCTACAACCTCAAGGGCGAGCTCGGTCTCGACTTGGTGGTGCTCGATGGCGACGGCAACCGCGTCAACGGCGCCACTTTCGCCGTTACCGGACGCGGCACCGCGCTCGGCGACGGGGATCAACTGATGGCCCGCTTCGACCCGAAGGATCTGCCCGCGGGGCGCTACAGCCTCCACCTGACGGTGACCGACCGGGCCACGGGCCTGTCGCAAACGGCGACGTCACCGTTCGAAGTGATCGGCGGCACCCCATGAGCCGGGCATGACGTCCGTCATCCGCGTCGAGCTCGAACCGGGCCGGGACAAACCGGCCCGGGAAGGCCATCCCTGGATCTTCTCCGGCGCCGTGCGGCGCACGAGCGGCCCCCAGGACGCCGCCGTGGCCCACGTCTACGCGGCCGACGGCAGCCCTCTCGGTCAAGGCTTCTGGAGCCCCACCTCGCAGATTCGAGTGCGCTTGGTGGGTCCCGTCGGCGCTCCCCTCGACCGTACCTTCTTCGCCGCACGCTTGGCCGAGGCGATCGCGTTGCGCCGGCTCGTGGTGCCGCCCGACACCACCGGCTATCGCGTGCTGAATGCCGAGGGCGACGGCGTCCCCGGCTGGACGGTGGACCGCTTCGGCGACACCTTGGTCTCGCAGATCACCGTCGCCGGGCTCGACCAGCTCGCCGCGGAAGCCTACGCCGCCCTGACCGCCGCCTTCCCAGGCTTCGCCATCCAAGAGATCAACGACCTGCCCGCGCGCCGGCTCGAGGGCCTTGCGACCACCCATCGCGTGATCGCGGGTGAGCCGGCCTCCGAAGTCCCGTTCCTCGAGTGCGGCCTGGAGCTCCAGGCGGACCTCGCCGACGGCCAGAAGACCGGTTACTACTGCGACCTGCGCGAGAGCCGCCGCAAGGCGGAACGCTTCGCCGCCGGCCGTCGCGTGCTCGACCTCTTCGCCCACACCGGCGCCTTCGGCCTCTACGCCGCCCGCGGCGGCGCCACGACGATTACCCACCTCGAGTCCTCGCCCCGGCTCGTCGAGCGCGGCATGGTGCTCTACGACCGGAACGGTTTCGGCGCCGACCGCGCCGCTTGGGTACGGACGGATGTCTTCCAGGACCTACGCCGGCGCACCGAGACCTACGACCTGGTGATCTGTGATCCGCCCCCGCTCGTCCGCCGCCGCGCCGACCTCGACCGCGGCGCCCGCGCCTACAAGGACCTGAACCGCCTCGCCCTCCAGCGCGTCGCCCCCGGCGGCCTCTTCTTCACCTTCTCCTGCAGCGCCGCCGTCGACGTCAAACTCTTCCGCCAGATCCTCTTCGCCGCCGCCGTAGAGGCCGACGTCCGCCTAGCACTACTCGAACCCCTCGCCGCCGCCCCCGACCACCCGGTCGCCGTGACCCATCTCCAAGGCGAGTACTTGAAGGGCTGGCTGTGTCGCGTGCAGGGGGAGTAGTGAGGTTTCTCCCGCTCCTCCTCCTACTGACCGCCTGCCGACAGCCGGTCACCGGCACCACGATTCATCTCGAGGAAGAGCTGACCGCTGCCACGGTGACGGGCTCCGCGGTGCCCAGTGACCTGCCGGCGGCACTCTCGTGGCATGGAGCCGAGATCGGCGCTGCTTGGCAGGGGGCCGCGGGACCGGGGTCGGCGCTGCCGCGGTTGGAACCGCTCGGGGCAGAGGGGGTTCGCCTGGTCCTGGGCGAGGGTGAGCACCAGCGGCGGGGTTGGCGGGGTGCCCTCGCGGTGGCGTTACCGGCGGACAGCCATCGCGAGGACTGGGCGTTCGTGGTGGTGCGGGCGCGGACGTCGCGGCCCGGCACGCGGCTGACGCTGGGGTTCGACCGCAGGAGCACACGGGGCGAGCTAGTGTACGACTCGGACCCCTTTCTGCTTCGCGGCGAAGGCGTCGACCTCGTGCCCGACGGCGCGTTCCACCGCTACCGATTGCGTGCCGATTGGGTCGATGGCGGCGGTCCAGACGGCCCTTGGCGGGATCTCGGGCTGACTTTCTTTAGCCCGGAGCCCGCGACGCTCGAACTTTCGGAAGTCGAGTTGGTGCCCAAGGAAGCGCGCTTCGCGGGCGCGGGCCACGGCGTCGGCGTCGAAGCTCGGCAGGGGCTTCACCGTCGCGTGCTTTACGTCCACGCGCCGTCTCAGCTGAGCTTCCAGGTGACCGTGCCGCAGCAGGCTCGGCTCGACCTCGGCCTTGGGATCGTCGGCGCCCGGGAGCAGCGGTTCACGGTCAAGATCGGCGAGGAGACCCTGCTCGCGGAGACCTGGCGGGACTCCACGACGTGGGGGTCACGCTCGATCGATCTCTCGCGCTTCGCCGGTCTCACGGTCCGGCTCGTACTCGAAACCTCGGCCGACCGCCCCGGAGCAGTGGGCCTCTGGGCCTCGCCGATCCTCTCGGGAGCGCGACGCCCGACGACCCCCAACGTGATTCTCTTCGTCATCGACGCCGCGGGCGCGGAGTATTCGAGTGCCTACGGCTACGGCCGGCCGACGACGCCGAACCTCGAGCGCCTCGCCGCCCGCGGCACGCTGTTCGAAAATGCCTGGAGCAACTCGACCTGGTCGAAACCCTCGACCCAGTCCTTCATGACCTCCCTCCACCACAGCGTGCTCGGCGGCTACGGCGCGCCCTCGGAGGCCCTGCCGGCCGCAGCCCCGACCATGGCCGAGCTGCTTCACCGCCGCCGCTACCAAACGGCGGTGTTCACCTCGAACACCTGGTGCGGCACCATGAGCGGCCTCGACCGCCACGTCGACGTACTCCAGGAGACGATCGCGGGGCCCAACTCGGCTTCGTCCGAGGAGTTGCTTCGGGCGTTCTGGCGATGGCGCGACGACTTCCCCGGCGCACCCTACTGGGTCCACTTCCAGACTACCGATGTCCATTGGCCCTGGGAGGCGGTGCCGCCGACCGCGGGAACTTTCTTGACACCCGAAAAGCGGGCCGCCTTCGAGGCGCTCGAAGCGAAGCTCGGCGCCGCCCAAGGCGGCATCGGCCGCGCCTGGGCGTTACGCGCGCCGGCGGCGCTGTTCGAGCGCGCGGGGGTCGATCGCCGCGCCTACTTCGAAGGTGCTCGCGACGCCTACGACGAAGCGCTGCTCTACGCCGACCACCAGCTCGGGCAGTTGGTGGCGGAGATCGAGCGCCGCGGTGAGCTCGACGACACGGTACTGATCGTCACCGCCGACCACGGCGACTGGCCCGGCCTGGGTCTGCTCGAGGGGCTCGATCCCAACGGCCGCGTGCCCTTCCTGAACCCGTACCTGACGAAGGTACCGCTCCTGATCCTCGCGCCTGGCCGGGTCGACGCTGGCCGGCGCGTCCCCGAAGCCGTGTCGTTGCTCGACTTGCTGCCGACGGTGCTCGAGCTGACCCGAACCCCGGCGCCCGAGCATCTCCAAGGCCAGTCCCTGGTCCCCCTCGCCACCGGCCGGCCCGGCTGGCAGCCCAGGCCAGTGATCTTCGACGAGTTCACCCGCGATCCTGCAACCGGGGCGCTTTCCGGTGCCATCGAAATCCTCGACGGCCCCTGGGGCGCCGCCCTCGAGATCGGCCCCGAGATGTCGAGCTTCCGGCTCTGCGACCTCGCCACCGACCGCTACTGCCGGCGGGACGCCGCGGCACGCGAGCCTGAACGCGCCCGCCACTACCGCGATCGTCTCGAACGCGAGTTCCGCAAGAACATCGCGCTCTCGAAGCGTTTCCCCCTCGCGCCCCCGGGCGCCCTCGATGCCGCGCAGCTCGAGACGCTGGAGGCGCTGGGGTATCTCCGGTAGGGAGGCGTTAGGCCCTCCGTTCAGGGATGGCGCTTCGCCCACAACAGCCCCAAGTCTCGGGCTCCGTGGACGAACGCGAGGAGGACCACTGCCTCCGGCCGGATCTCGTAGATCAAGCGGTAGCTCTGAACGTGAATCTCGCGAATGGCCGAAGAACCCGCCTCCGGCACGCGACGTCCGCGCTCGGCAAGCAACTTGAGCGAAGTCGCCGCCGCTCGGGTTTCCCGGACGAGAGCGGCGGCGTAAAACGGGGAGTCGCGGGCGATGAAGAGTGCGGCTTCTTCGAGATCGAGGGCGGCCGCCTCGGTCCACCTCAACCGGCGAGCCACCGCGCCATCCGTTGGTCGAACTCCTCCTCGGAGATCGTCCGCCCGGCGGCGAGGTCGGCGCGGCCGTGTTCGATTTTCTGGCGGACGTAGATGCGGTACTGGACGTCCTCCAGGGAGGCGTCGTCCGGGAGGCTATCCAGGATGTCGAGGACTTCTTGCTTCGCGGGCTTCACGGGTCGCACCCTCCGCGGGCATTGTACTCCCGCTACCGCTACCACCCCGCCCGTTATACTCCTGGGTCCTAGACGGATTCGACGAGCCACCCGTATGCAGGACGACGAAGAACAGGAGACCCCGACCGGCATGCCCGAGCTCGTTTATTCCGCACCCCGAGAAGCCCGCCCCGTTTGGGCCGAGAAGAACGACCGCGAGTTGTTGGCGGCGCTTCAGGCCGGGCAGGAGGCTGCTCTCGACGAGTTGATCACTCGGAAGAGTGGTCCGCTCCTTCAGTTGGCGTACCGCATTCTGGGCGATCGCGAAGAAGCCCGGGACGTCGTCCAAGTGGCGTTCTTCCGGATTTGGGAACACCGCGCCCGGTTCGACGACCGGTTCAGCCCCAACACTTGGATCTATCGCATCGTCAACAACTTGGCCATCGATCACCTGCGCTCGCGACAAAGCCGCGAACGCAGTGTCGAGCCCGTTCGGCAGCACCTGAGGCAGGTCGCCGACGGGCGCTCCCACGGGTTCCTCGCGGGGCTCCAAGGTGGTGAGGTGATGGCGATTTTCAAGGAGCTGGCGGCGGAGTTGACCGAAAAGCAGCGCTCCGTGTTCCTTCTGCGCGAGCTCGAAGGCCTGTCCTCCCAAGAGGTGGCGGAGATCGTGGGCTGCCAGGAGTCGACCGTGCGCAATCATCTGTTCAACGCCCGGCGCGTGCTCCGGAAGGCGCTCGTGGAGCGCTATCCCGAGTATGCCGGTGCGTTTGCGGGCCTGGGCGCCAAGGAGGACGCGTGAGTCACCGTCCCTCCCGCTGCCCCGACTGGCGAACCCTCGCCGCCACCCGCGACGAGCGCGATGACCTCCATGGGGACGCCTGGTTCGCGGCCCTGGACCATCTCGATGGTGGCTGCCGCGCCTGCCGCGACGCCGCCTACGCCGCCGACCCCACGCTCGTCTTCCGGCGGGCCGCGGCCTACGAGCCGACGGCGGCCGAGGTCACCGACCTCGCGGCCTCGGTGCGCGCCATGATCCGCGCCGGCCGCGTCGAGGAACTGCCGGCGTCCGATTTCGACCACCTCACCCGGACCGAGGAGCCCGTCGCCGCACCGGCACCCATTGCGGAGCTCGTCGTGCGGCCGAGGCGGGTCCTGGGTTGGCGGGTGGCTTCTCTCGCCGCCGGACTGGTGGCGCTACTCGTGGCCACCGCCCCGGTGGACCACGAGCCGGCGCCCACGACCGTTGCGGCGAGCGCCCCGGCGGTGGCTTATGGCACGGAGTTCGTGGGTGCCCTGCTGACCGCCGGGAGCAGCACGGGCGACCCGGTCGAGATCGAGACCCTGGACCGCCCCACCGCCAATGTCTACCAGTTCGACGATCCCGGCATGGACGTGGTCTTGATCGTCGACGCCGGGCTGGATGTCTGAGCCCCTACCGGCCTCTTGTGAACTCGAGTTGCGGATGACCGGCACCAATCGAACCTCGTTCCACCGTTGGCTTCGCCGCTCCCGAATCGGAGCGGCGGCGCTGCTTTGGGCGATCGGGTTCGGAGCCGGCAGCACGCCGCTGGCGGCCCAGGGTTCGCGCGGCGTTTCGCCCCCGGTGCCCTCGGCCGAAACCCGCGCCACCTCGGTCTACGCCTTCACCTGCCGCAATCGGCCCTGCGCCGATGCGCTGCCGCTCCTACGTCCCCTGCTGAGCTCGATCGGCACCGTGGAGCTCCAGCCCGGCGGCAACTCACTGGTCATTCGGGACCGCGTGGAGGCCATCGAGAGCGTGGTCGTGGCGCTGCGGAACTACGATCAGCCCCCCCAGCGACTGCGTATCGAGCTGCTCATCGTGCACGCCGACAACGCCTCGCCGGCCAAGCCTTCCGAGCGCGCGGCACCCAAGTGGGTATCCGAGCCGCTGCGCAATCTGCTGCGCTGGGACTACTACTCGTTGCTCGCCCAAACCGCACTCGACGTCCGCGAGGGAGACGCGGTGACTTACGACTTCGGCGACGGGTACCGCGTGACCTTCCAACTGGGCGCCATCTCCCCGGACGAGAAGCTGCGCTTCAACGACTTCCGGGTCGAACGGCGAGACCCTTCGACGAAACCGGCGCCCCCGGCCAGCAAGCAACTGCTCGCCGCCAACTTGAATCTTTTGCTCGGTCGCCCCACGACCCTCGGCTTGGCCAAGAGTGAGCAGAGCCAGAAGGCCCTGTTCCTGGTGCTGACGACCAGCCGCGTGATCGATCCCATCGTCGTGCCGCCACCGGCCAAAAAGCCGCGGGGCGGAGGGAGGCGTTAGTCGTGCAGTTCCTGGCCCGCATCGGCACCTCCGACGGACGAGTGCTCGAGGAGATTCATCACGCCAACGACGAGCGCAGCCTGCGCACCGAGCTCGAACGGCGCGGCGTCCACATTTTCGAGATCAAACCCCGCGGCCTGACCTTCAACTCCGCCACCGGAGGTCGGTTCCGCGGCCAGAAGGTCAAGCCCACGGAGTTCCTGGTCTTCAACCAGGAGATGGCGGCCCTGCTCAAGGCCGGCCTACCGCTGCTCCAGGCCCTCGACCTCATGCTCCGGCGCATGCCCGAGGGCAGCTTCCGCCGCGTGCTCGAAGACATTCGCGACAAGGTGCGCACCGGGCGCGACCTCTCGGACGCCTTCGCGGAGCACGCCGACATCTTCCCGCGGCTGTATCCGTCGATTCTGAAGGCGGGCGAGCGCAGCGGCGAACTCGAGCAGGTGATCCGGCGTTTCATCCGGTATCAGCAGCTGGTCATGGAGGCGCGCAAGAAGGTCGTTTCGGCGATGGTCTACCCGGCCGTCCTGATCGTCACCTCGCTGCTCATGATCGCCGTGATGGTGATCTACGTGATCCCCAAGTTCCAGGTGATCTTCGAGAACTCGGACGTGCCGCTGCCGTGGATCACCCAGGCACTCATCTCGACGGGTTCCTTCTTCCAGAACTACTGGCTGCCGGTGCTGGTGTCGGTCGCCACCGTGAGCTTCCTGTTCGTCCGTTGGAAGCGCTCGGACATCGGTCAACGGACGTTGGATCACCAACGGGTCAAGGTGCCGATCATCGGCCCGGTGCTGCACCGCTTCGCCCTGTCGGAGTTCAGCCGGTCGCTCGCGACGTTGCTCTCGGGCGGTATGCCGCTCGTGCCCGCCCTCGAGATCGCCGTGGCCGCGGTCGGGAACCTGCACATCCGCGAGAAGCTCCAGCCGACGATCCAGAGCGTGCGCGAAGGAGCGTCCTTCCATGGCGCCTTGGAGAATACGGGGATCGTGACCGACATGGTGATCGACATGGTCCAGGTCGGTGAAGCCACCGGCGCGCTCGACGAGATGCTCGGCAGTGTCTCGGACTTCTTGGACGAGCAGGTCGAAGTCCGGATGCAGCGCATGTTGTCGTTGATCGAGCCGGTGATGCTGATCTTCATGGGTGTCGTCATCGCGGCGATCTTGATCGCGTTGTACTTGCCGCTGTTCTCGGCGTTGTCGAACACGAGGGGGTAGGTTGGACTCTTCGCCGGCCTGTTCCGTTTAATCCCTGGAGACTTTGATGATCGCCCCAACCCGTGAGTCCGAAATCCTGGTCGAGACCCCCGCCGAACGGCGGGAGCGCGAGCAGCGCGAAGCTCACGAGTGGAGCGCGCGTTTCCGGCTCGAGTACGTCGACATGGCGAGCTTCCGGATCGACAACGAGTTGTTCCGGCGCATCCCCTTCGACGCCATGCTGCGGTACGGCTTCGTGCCCCAGGAGCAACTCGAGGGCCGGCTCGCCATCGTCATGGCGGACCCCTCGGACATTCTGCGCATCGACGAGGTCGAGATGCTCGTCGGCCAGCCGGTCGAGGTGCGGGTGGGCGAGCGCTTCGCGATCGAGGAGATCCTCCAGAAGTCCGAAAGCGCCCAGCGCGTGCTCGACGAAGCTACCGAGGACTTCCGCCTCCAGCTCGTCCAGGAAGACGAGGAGGGCGAAGAGGTCCTGTCGATCGACCGCATCACTCACGATGCGTCGCCGATCATCCGCCTGGTCGATTCGACGCTCTTCAACGCTATCCAGCGCCGCGCGTCCGACATCCACATCGAGACCCGCGACACCGAAGTGGTCATCAAGTACCGCATCGACGGCGTGCTCTACCAGGCCATGGAGCCCATCGACAAGCGGCACCACCAGACCATCATCAGCCGCATCAAGGTGATGAGCGACCTGGACATCGCCGAGAAGCGCATTCCCCAGGACGGCCGCTTCAAGCTGCGCCTGAAAGGCCGGACGATCGACTTCCGCGTCTCGATCATGCCCTCGGTGCACGGCGAGGACTGCGTGATCCGTATTCTCGACAAGGAGTCGATGAACGCGGAGTTCAAGAACCTGCGCCTCGACATTTTGGGCTTCGACGAAGACACCCTGCGCAAGTTCCGCAAGTTCATCCGCGAGCCCTACGGCATGGTGCTGGTCACCGGGCCGACCGGCTCCGGTAAGACGACCACGCTCTACGCCTGCTTGTCCGAGATCCAGTCCGCCGAGGACAAGATCATCACGATCGAGGACCCGGTCGAGTACCAGCTGCGCGGGATCACCCAGATTCCGGTCAACGAGAAGAAGGGCCTGACCTTTGCCCGCGGCCTGCGCTCGATCCTGCGCCACGACCCGGACAAGATCATGGTCGGTGAGATCCGCGACGAAGAGACCGCGCAGATCGCGATCCAATCCGCCCTGACCGGCCACTTGGTGTTCACCACGGTGCACGCCAACAACGTCGTCGACGTGCTCGGGCGCTTCCTGAACATGAAGGTCGACCTGTACAACTTCGTCTCGGCGCTCAACTGCGTGCTCGCCCAGCGGTTGGTGCGCCAGATCTGCCCCCACTGCCGGCGCCCGACCAAGGTGACGGCGGCGCTGCTCGAAGAAAGTGGTCTCGACCCGGTTCAGTACCTGGATCACACCTTCTACGAGGGTGCGGGCTGCATCGAGTGCAACGGTACGGGCTTCCACGGCCGTCTCGCGGTGTCCGAGTTGCTCGATCTGTCCGACCGCATCCGCGAGCTCATTTTGGAAAAGCGTCCAGCTTCGGAAATCCGGCGCGCCGCCAAGGAGGAAGGAATGTCCTTCCTGCGGGAGTCGGCGCTCCTCAAAGTCTTCCAAGGGATCACGACACTCCGTGAGATCAACAAAGTTACCTTCGTGGATTGAGCAGCTGCTCGGGCTCGGGCCCATGGCGGTGCCCCCCCACGCCTTCGCCGTGGAGGAGCGCCGCTTGACCTATGCCGGGTTCGCCCGCGACGGTCGGAACGGCTTCACCCTGCGCGAGTTCCGCTCGGTGGAGCTGCCGCCGGACACCTTCTTGCCGGGCTTTCTGGGTGGCCCGATCCACGAGCCGCGAGCGTTCGAAGAGCGGCTCGCCGCCTTCGTCGCCGAGCTGCCCGGCGGCGTCAAGGAGGCGACCTTGATCGTCCCCGACGCCTGGCTGCGCACGGCCTTCGTGGAGGCGGGCGAGGTGCCGCGCTCGGGCGACACCCGGGACGACGTGCTGCGCTGGAAGTTGAAGCGCCTGCTGCCCTTCCGGGTCGACGACCTACGCCTCCAGGGCACTTCGGTGGCGCCGCTGCCGTCCCAGGCGGGAACCAACGAACCCAACCGGCTGCTGCTCGGCTTCGGCCTCGAGTTGCTGCTGCACCAGTTGGAGGACGCCTTCACGGCCGCCGGTGTGCGCATCGGCCGCATCATCAACCAGGGGCTGGCGGCGCCCGGGGCGCTGCGCGAGGACTTGGTGGCCCCCGGCGAGCTGCTTGCCTTCGCCCACGTCGCGGACGACAGCTACACCCTGCTGTTCGTGATCGACGGCACCCCCGTCCTGCATCGCTTCAAGGCCTTCTCCGAAGGCCTGCCGGACGAGGCGCGCGGGTCGTTCGTCGGGCGCGATCTGCTGCTGACCAAGAGCTTCCTCGACGAGAACCTGCCCGCGGCCCGCCTAGCCCGCGTGGTGCTCTCGGCCCCCACCGAGTGGACCACCGCATGGAGCCATTGGCTCGCGGACACCCTCGGACAACCCGCCGAGCTGCTCGGGACGGAGCACCTGTTGCCGCTGCGTTCGGCCCTCACCCGACCGGTGCCGCCGTGGTCCACGCTGTTGCCGCTGGCCGGAGCGGTCGCCCAGGAGGTGTCATGAGACGCCCGGGCTTGAACCTCGCGCGGCGGCCCTTCACGAACGTCCGGCCGGTGGTGCGCCTGGCGCTCCTCGGTTGGCTCCTCGGAGCCCTGTTCTTCGCCGGCAACCTGTGGTTGTACTGGGACTTCCTGTCGGGCCGCGGCGCCGCCGGGGCCCGCCTCGCCGAGGTCGACCAGCGCCTCATCGCTGCCGATCAACGGATCGCCGCGGTGACCACCGAATTGACCGGCTACGACCTCACCACCCAGAACGAAGAGATCCGCTACCTGAACGCGCGCATCGATGAACGCCTGTTCTCGTGGTCGAAATTGTTCGACCGCGTGGCCCGGCTGATCCCGCCGGACGCCCGACTGATCACGCTGGCCCCCGCCAAGGCGGATCGCCGGCAGGCGCCGGATGTGCCCGCGGGAACTTTCATGCTCCGTTTGACGGGCCAGGCGCGCACCGACGAAGCGGTGCTGGAGTTCGTGGACCGGCTTTACGACGACCCCGCCTTCGACCGCCCGAACCTCGAGAGCGAGAGCGAAGACGTCACCGGCCTGCTCGGCTTCCAACTGACGGTTCCCTACGACCCCGCTGCCCTCCCGCTGGGCCCAGACCGGTCGGCTTCGTTCACCGAGGAGCTCGAGAAATGAACGATTCGTCCCCTTGGCGTCGGCGCCTCTGGGTGTGGCTGCCGGCCGTGCTGTTTCTGCTCGTCAATGGCGCCTTGTTCTCGGCCTACCGGCTGGTCTACGCCGGCCAAGCCGAGGCGCTCAAGAGCCGTTTGGCCCAGCGCGAGACGTTGCTGTCCGACCGCGAGGCGCAGGTCGCCGAACTCTCCGCCCGCGCGGTCGATGCCCGCGCCAATCGCGAGCTGTTGGCCGCGCTCTACACCGACCGGCTGTCCACCGAGCGCCGGCGCTTCACCCAGTTGGTGGCGGAGATCAAGGAGCTCGCCACCCGCGCGGGTCTCGAGCCGACCAAGATCTCCTACCCGGGAGAGGAAATCGCCGAGTTCGGCCTGGTCAAGCGGTACTTCTCCTTCACCGTCGAAGGCAGCTACTCGAACCTGCGCGAGTTCGTGCGGGAGCTCGAAACCACCAGCTCGTTCGTCACGCTCGAACAAGTCGGCTTGAGCGAAGGCAACGACGGCGGCCTGCTGCAGATCAACCTCAAGCTTTCGACCCTTTTCGGGCGGGACAACCACGCGCCGGGGCACACCGTCGCGGCGAGCGGGGAGGCGGCACCGTGACTCCGCAAGCCAAACGACTCGGGGCGATTCTCTTGGCGGCCATCGCCCTGGCCGTGTTGCTCCAGACCTGGGGCGCGCCCGATGCCGTTCCCGCCGCCGGGCCGAGTCGGGTCGCCCGCCGCCCGGGAGCAGCCGCCGCCGCGAAGCCCGCGACGAACGAAGTGGTGAAGCTGCGCTTGGCCCAGCTCGAAAACCCGCCACCGGAGTACCGCGTCGGGCGCAATCCGTTCCGCTTCTACGATCCCCCGCCACCACCGCCGCCACCGCCACCGCGCCTATCCGCCGCGGAGCTGGCCGGCTTGCGTGCGCCGGTGACCAACCTGCCACCCCCAACTCCCCCGGCCCCACCCAAGCCGCAGCCGCCGCAGATCCGGTTCAAGTTCTTGGGCAGCTTCGGCCCCGAGAGTGCCCGCATCGCGGTGTTTCTGGACGGTGAGAACACGATCAACGCCCAAGTCGGCGATGTCGTGCTCAAGAAGTTCCGGGTCGCCAAGATCGGTTACGAGTCCGCCGACATCGAGTTCGTGGATTTTCCGGACGCACCGGCGCAACGGCTGCCGGTCGGCCGCTAGGAGGTTCCCTTTTTCATGCGACACCCCGTTGCAACTCGCCTTTCCGCCGCCCTCCTGTCGGCCGTCCTCGTGGCCAACTGCTCCGGCTACCGTGCGGCTCGCCAGGCCGACGTCGCGGCCCAGACCGGCAATTGGGACGAGGCCGTCCTGTACTACATGCAGGCCGCCGAGTCCGACCCCGAGAACATCGCCCACAAGGCCGCCTTGTTGCGCGCCCAGATGAAGGCTTCCCAGGCCCACTTCGACAAAGGCAAGAAGTACCTCGAGGCCGACGTGCCCGAGCGCGCCTTGGTCGAGCTCCAGCAGGCCGTGCAGCTCGACCCCAGCAACCAGTACGCCCAGGTGGAGCTCCAGAAGGTCCGCGCGCTGTTGAAGGCCATGGCCGAGAAGCGCACGCCGGAAGGCACCTTGGCCGAGATGAAGCAGCGGACCAAGGGCTCGCGGCCCCAGCCGCCGGTCTTGAACCCGCGCTCCCGCGAGCCGATCTCCCTCGAGTTCCCCGAGGCCACCGACGTCAAGCTGATCTACAAGGCCCTCGGCAAGGCCTTCGGAATCAACGTGCTGTTCGACCCTCAGTTGAAGAGCACCGAGGTGCCGATCGTGCTCCGGGACGTCACGGCCCAGGATGCCCTCGAGATCGTCATGCGCGCCGCCGGACACTTCTACAAGGTGGTCGACGAGCAAACCGTGATCATCGCCGCGGACACGCCGCAGAACCGGCGGAACTACGAGGACCAGGTGATCCAGGCGTTCTTCCTGTCGAACGCCGAGGTCAAGGACGCCATGACCACGCTGCGCAGCCTG
This sequence comes from Thermoanaerobaculia bacterium, assembly GCA_033762835.1. GTDB lineage: Bacteria > Acidobacteriota > Thermoanaerobaculia > Multivoradales > DATKCC01 > JANRLG01. The sequence continues at coordinate 25,416 of JANRLG010000276.1, read as the reverse complement.
ATCGGCGCCAAGCAGCTGTCGATGTCCGAGCAGTTGAACGCGATCATCCTGCGTGACTCCGCCGACAAGGTGAAGGTCGCCGAGAAGATCATCGAGACGGTGGACAAGGCCAAGGCCGAGGTCGTGATCGACGTCGAGCTCCTGCAGTTGAACACCACCAAGATTCGGGATCTCGGCATGTCGCTGTCGGCCGACACGATCAGCCAGAACTTGGACCTCGGGGGCACCAACATTCCCCTCCGCCTGTCCGATCTCGGTTCGCTGAACCAGCGCAACTGGACCTTGACCGTGCCGAGCTTCGTCTACAGCCTGGTCAAGAACAACGCCGACGCCCAGCTGCTGGCCCAGCCGCGGCTGCGCATCACCGAGGGTGAGAAGGCGCGGTTGGTGATCGGCGACCGGGTGCCGATCCCGGTGACCAGCTTCAACACCGCCAACACGGTGGGCGGCAACATCGTGCCGATCACTTCGTTCCAGTACCAGGACGTCGGCATCACGATCCAGATGGAGCCGCGGGTACACCACAACCGCGAAGTCACCCTCAAGATGACCGTCGAGGTCAGCCAGGTGTCCGGCAACGTCACCTCCGGCGGCCAGCAGCAGCCGATCATCGGCAACCGCACGATCGAATCGACCATCCGGCTCAAGGACGGCGAGACGAACTTCCTGGCGGGCCTCATCCGCAGCGACTCCTCCGAGGACGACAAGGGCATCCCGGGCCTCTCGGAGTTGCCCGTCATCGGCCGGCTGTTCTCGAAGAACCGCACCGAGAACCGGCGCACCGACGTCATGCTGACGATCACCCCGCACATCGTCCGGCTGCCCGACATCACCGAGGAAGATTTGATGCCGATCTGGGTCGGCACCGAGGCCAACATCACCTTCCGTGGCGGCAGCCCGCGGGTCGAGAGCGAGCTCGACGGTCCGTTCGACGATGTCGACGAGGGCGCTTCGCCGGACGACATTCGGCGCCGCATCCAGGAGCGCTTGCAGCAGTTGCCCCCGGGCCTGCGCGAGGCCGATCCGAACGCCGCACCGGAGCCGCCCCAGGGCCAGGAGCTGGTGCCCGGGTTGTCGAACCCGTTCTTCCAGCCCAACCAGCTCCAGGAAGACGAGCCGCCGCTCGAGGACTTCATCCAGCCGATTCCCGATGAGCCGCCGAGCTCGGCGAGCCTGGACGGTTTGGCCCCGGCCGTCGGCGCGGCGCCCACCAGCGAGTCCCGGGCCTTCGCCCGGGCCGCCGCCCTCGAAGAAGCCGGGAACTTCGCGAGCTACGGCCGAGCCTCGGACTCGCCCCTCGAGTCGACCGCCGAGGTACGGCTCTCGCTGGCCCCGACTCGCCCGCGGGTGACCGTGGGAGAAACTTTCGAGGTCACCCTCGACGCGCGCTCCCTGGGAGCGCTTTCCCATCTGCCGGTGACGTTGTCCTTCGATCCCGAGAAGCTCGAAGTGCAGTCGGTGGCGCCCGGGAGCTTCCTGGGCGGCACGGACGTCTCCCAGGTGCTGTCGGATCTCTCGACCCCGGGCCGCCTGGTGCTCGGAGCCAGCCGCCTCGGGCGCAATCCCGGCGTTTCGGGCTCCGGCACGGTGGTGCGAATCCTCTTCCGGGCCAAGGGCGAAGGCACGGTCGCAATCGGCTTCGTGAAGGCCCAGGCCCTCGATTCGGCCCTGTCGCCGCTCGAGCTCGAGACCGCTCCGCTGGCGCTCGAGCTTTTGCCCGGGCGGGAATCTCCCCGCGAGCGCGGGACGGATGGCCCCGCTGTCCCGTAAACCCTTCGTGACCTTGCAAGAGCCCACGAGGAGCCCGACCGTGATCGTCAGCCGCCAAGGAAAACGCCGTTTCGCCGGCTACACCCTCGCCGAGATGGTGATGGTGGCCGCGGTGTTGGCGATCCTCGCGGCAACGGCAGTGCCGATCGCCCGCTACACCAGCAAGCGGGCGCGGGAGATCGAGCTACGCGCGGCCCTGCGTGAGATGCGCTACGCCATCGACGAGTACAAGCGCTACAGCGACGCCAACCTGATCCCCGTCGACCTGGGCACCGACGGCTACCCCAAGGAGCTCGAGGTGCTCGTCGAGGGGGTCGACGTGATCGGACAGATCGACTACAAAGTCCGCTTCCTGCGCCGCATCCCGACCGACCCCATGACCGGCGAAGCCGAGTGGGGTCTGCGCAGCTACCAGGACGACTTCGACTCGAGCTCCTGGGGCGGCGAAAACGTCTTCGACGTTTATTCGCTCTCCGAAGGCACCGGTATCGACGGTGTGCCCTACTCAGATTGGTGATCGGAAGGACATTCATGGCGACCTGGTCTCGCCGCGGACAACGCGGCTTCACCCTCATCGAGCTGATCGTGGTCATCGCGATCATCGGAATTCTTGCGGCGGTGGCGTTGCCGCGGATGAAGGAAGTGCCGCGCCGCGCCCAAGAGTCGGTGCTCAAGACCAATCTGCGCACGATCCGGGACTCCCTGGACCAGCACTACGCCGACCGCGGCAGCTACCCGGACAGCCTCGAGACCCTGGTCGACAAGGGCTACATGCGCCGGGTGCCAATGGACCCGATCACCGGCGCCACCGACACCTGGGAGCTGATCTACGAAGAAGGGGGCGAGGACGACGAAGGTGCCTCCTTGCCCTTCGAAGACGAGAACGAGGACGCCGGCCCCGGCATCATCGACGTTAAATCGGGCTCGGACAAACTCTCCCTCACCGGCCAGCCCTACAACGAATGGTAAGGCTCCCATGATCGCCGTGCTCCGCCGCCTGCGCCCCCGCCGCGAGAAGGGCTACACCCTGGTGGTGCTCGCCGTCGGCGTTTCGGTGCTCTCGGTGCTGGTGGCGGCGGCGCTTCCCCACTGGTCCCAAGCCGTGAAGCGCGAGAAGGAAGAAGAGTTGATCTTCCGCGGTTGGCAGTACGCCGAGGCGATCCGCATCTTCGCTCAGCGCACGGGGCGTCACCCCACGACCCTCAAAGAGTTGATGGAGGTCAAGCCGCGCTCGATCCGCAAGCTGTGGAAAGACCCTATGGACGAGAAGGGGCAGTGGGCAGTGATCGTCCAAGGGGTCGGTCCGACGCCGGGCGTTCCGGGTGGCGTCCCCGGCGGTCCACAAGGCGGCCAGCCGGGCGGCATCGGCCCCGGCAGCGGCGGCAACTTCGGCGGCGGCATTCAAGGAGACAACCCGGGGCAAAACGACGACGGGTCCGGCGGCAGCGGCCTGAGCGGCGGCCAAGGCGGTCCGGGGACACCGGGTACCCCGGTCGGCCCGATCACCGGAGTGCGCAGTCGCTCGAAAGACGAGGCGATCAAATCCTTGTTCGGCAAGGAGAAGTACTCCGAGTGGGAGTTCACCGTCGAGGCCCTGGCCTCCGGGGGGCGTTCGAACCTGGGTGGATCCCCGGTGGTGCCGCCGGGAGCGGGCCGCCCGGGCCAACCGCCCCAGAACCCGAACCCGCTGCCCGGCTTCACCGGCGCCACCGCCCACCCGCAGCTGCCCAAGACGGCGTGGATCGGCCGCCCGTTCCGCGAGGGCTTGCAGCAGGGCGGCGGCACGGTGCCGCCCGGCGGCCTCCAGCAGGGTGGCCTACCCGGTGGCGGCTTCGGCGGCAACAGCCGCCCGCCAGATTCACCGCCTCCCGTCGGCGACGACGACAACTAATGCACGTTCCCATCCGCCGGCTGTCCCACGCCCAGGATCTGCCGCTGCCCGCCTACGCCTCGGCCGGCAGCTCCGGCCTGGACTTGGTCGCCGCGGTGCCGTCTACCGTGATCCTCGCCCCCGGCGAGCGCCGTCTCGTTCCCACCGGCTTCGCCCTCGAGCTTTCCCCCGGCTTCGAGGCCCAGGTGCGCCCCCGCAGCGGACTCGCCCTCAAGCACGGCGTGACCGTGCTCAATGCCCCGGGTACGATCGACAGCGACTACCGCGGCGAAGTCGGGGTAATCCTGGTCAACCACGGCAGCGCGCCGGTCGAGATCCGGCGCGGCGAGCGCATCGCCCAGCTGGTACTGGCGCGGGTGGAGCGGCTCGAGTGGCATGTAGCCGAAGAGCTAGGAGAAACCGACCGCGGCGGCGGCGGCTTCGGCTCGACGGGGTAGGAGAAGGCCGAAGTGGACGACATGGACGAAGTGGACCCTGTCGGCGGGGCTCGTCCTGAAGTCCGTCCATCTCGTCCACTCCCTCGTTTTCTTCCCCCTCTGCTTCTCTTCCTCTTCATTTCCGTCGTTTTCTCCTTCCGCCTCGAACACCCCGAGCTCCATGCCGACGAGATCACCTACCTGAACGCGGTCTTCGAGTCGCAACTCCAGGGGCGGGTCTTTCCGGTCCAGGGAGACGGCCAGCTGTTCTTGAACAAGCCGCCGCTGTCGTTTTGGGCCATGCGGATCTCCTTCGAGCTGCTCGGGCCGACGCCTTTCGCGGCGCGGTTGCCGAGCGTGTTGTTCGCGGCCGCCACGGCGACCTTGCTGTTCCTCTTCGGCTCGGCGCGCTTCGGCCGGCGGGTGGGCTTGCTGGCGGCCTTGATCTTCGCCTTCACACCGAGCCCGCTGGTCACCCACGGCCTGCGCGCCGCGACGCCGGACGCCCTCGAGATTCTCTTGGTGACGGTTGGCGTTTGCGGGCTCGAGACCTGGCGACGGTGCCGGGTGGGTTGGGCCCTGGCGGCCACTACCGTCGCCATCGCGGCCACGGCGTGGGTGAAGTCGCCCTTCGCGGTCTTGGTCTTTCTGGTCTATTGGCTGGCCACCGAGTGGTTCGCGCGCCGAGCGGGCCAGGGCACGCCGCGTTTGCTGGCCAGCCTCGGGCTCGTCGTCGTGGCTTGGGGACTCGCCTTCACCGCCTGGTTCGCCGTCCTCGCTGCGGACACCTCGCCGCGCGCCGTGACCAAGCGCCTCTTCAACCAGCAATACGGCCGGCGCATCGAGGGGCGGCTCGGCAAGTCGCACCTCCAGGGCCCGAGCTTCTATCTCGAAACGACCGTGGCGGACTTCGGTCCGTTGCTCGCCCTGCCCCTCGCCTCGGGAGTGTGGTTCTTGATCGTACGCCGCCGAAACGCCCACGTCGACGCGCCGGTCGATGCCGCCCGCCAACTCCCCTGGGCCACGGCGGCGCCACTGTTGGCCAGCGTCTCCGCCAGCAAGCTGCCATGGTACGCGTACCTCGGGTATCCGGGCATGGCTTTGCTGCTGGCCGCCAGCGGTAGCGCCCTCGCCAGGGGGCCGCACTGGCGCCGACTGCTGGTCCCCGTCGTCGCGGGAATTCTCGTCCTCCGATTGCCCTTGGCCGACGCCTGGCCAGAGTCCCCCCGCTACCGCGGTCTCGTAGGGCACCTCTGGCAACTGGCCCAGGACGACGCCACGATCGTTTTCGTTCCGGCGCCCGATCTCGAACTGCCGCGCCAGCGCGACGTCGCCTACCGCGAAGCCCGGTTCTACCTCCGGACCCTCTTGAAACGCCCGACGGCCACGCGGGCAAGCACCTGCCGCGCCGTGCTCCAGAACCAACCCCGCACCGGGACCGAACTCCAGATCGAGCTCTATCGACCGAATGACGAGGGCGTTGGGCTCTGGCTGGTCGACGAATGCGGGGGGCGGCTGGTGACTGAACTTTGCCAGCGTTAGGGTCGGAAGTACCCGAGCCGTCGTAGGTCACGCTCGGCCCGCCGCTTTACGCCCCGCTCCCGCCCTGCTAGAGTCCGCGGCCTATGGACTCGATCGCCGTCCGCGGTGCCCGCCAGCACAACCTCAAGAACATCGACCTCGAAATCCCGCGCAACCAGTTGGTGGTGGTGACGGGGGTTTCGGGCTCGGGCAAATCCTCCCTCGCTTTCGACACCCTCTTCGCCGAGGGCCAGCGGCGGTACGTCGAGTCCTTATCGGCCTACGCCCGGCAGTTTCTCCAGCAGATGGAGAAGCCGGACGTGGATTCGATCGAGGGTCTGTCACCAGCGATCTCCATCGAGCAGAAGTCGGTGTCCAAGAACCCACGGTCGACCGTGGGCACGGTGACCGAGATCCACGACTACCTGCGGCTGCTCTACGCCTCGATCGGCGTGCCCCACTGCCCGAGCTGCGGTGCCACGATTCGGCCCCAGACGGTGCAGCAGATGGTCGATCGGGTCATGGCGATGGGTGAGGGCACGCGGTTGATCGTCTACGCCCCCTACATCCGCGGCAAGAAGGGCGAGTACAAAAAGCAACTCGCCCAGATGGCCAAGGAAGGCTTCGTGCGCGCGCGGGTCGACGGCGAGACGATCGACTTGTCGGGCGAGCTGCCCAATCTCGACAAGCAGAAGAAACACTCGATCGACATCGTGGTCGACCGCCTGGTGGTCAAACCGGGGCTCGAGAAGCGGCTGTCGGATTCCCTCGAAACCGCGCTCAAAGTCGGCGAAGGCCTCGTGGTGCTGGCCCCCGAGGGTGGTGCCGAAGAAACACTGTCGAAGAACTACGCCTGCACCGAATGCGGCGCCGGACTCTCCGAGATCACCCCACGCCTGTTCTCGTTCAACAGTCCCTATGGTGCCTGCCAGACTTGCTCGGGGCTCGGCACGGTGGCGGGCGTCGACCCGGAGAAGGTGGTGCCGGACCCGGAGCGCAGTCTCGAAGCCGGCGCCGTGGCTCCCTGGACGACCGGTTTGCGCTCGTGGCGCATGCGCATGGTCGAGACCCTGGCCAAGGCCATGGGTTTCTCGCTCACCCAGCCCTGGCAGAAGCTGCCCGAGGCGGCCAAGAAGGCGCTGCTGTACGGAGTCGACGAGACCATGACCTTCGCCGTCTCGGGCAAACGCTCGCGGTACGAATGGCAAGGCACCTTCGAGGGTGTCATCCCGACCCTCGAGCGCAAGTACAAGGAGACCGAATCCGCCGCCGTCCGCGAGGAAATCGAGCGCTTCATGTCGGTCCACGAGTGCCCTGCCTGCAAAGGACGGCGCCTGAAACCCGAGGCCCTGGCGGTGACCGTGGGTGGGGAGTCGATCGACCGGCTGTCGTCACGCGCCGTGGGGGACCTGCGCCGGCTGCTGGGCGCGCTCGAGTTCGGCGAGCGGGAGCTCAAGATCGCCGGCAAAGTCCTGCGCGAGATCCTCGACCGCCTGTCGTTCCTGGACGACGTCGGCGTCGGCTACCTGACCCTCGACCGCTCCTCGGCGACGCTCTCCGGCGGCGAAAGCCAACGCATTCGGCTGGCGACCCAGATCGGCTCGAAGCTGATGGGCGTGTTGTACGTGCTCGACGAGCCCTCGATCGGCCTGCACCAGAAGGACAACGCACGGCTGATCGCGACGCTCCAGGAAATGCGGGATTTGGGCAACTCGGTGCTGGTCGTCGAACACGATGAAGACACCATCCGCGCTGCCGACTGGGTGGTGGACTTGGGGCCGGGGGCCGGCGTGCACGGCGGCGAGATCGTCGCCGAGGGGACGCCGGAGGAAATCCAGAAGGACGAGAAGTCCCTGACCGGCCGCTATCTCGCGGGCACTCTGGCGGTCGAAGTGCCGGCCACGCGCCGCACGGGCTCGGGCAAGGCCCTGACGGTCAAAAACGCGCGCCAGAACAACCTGCGTGGGCTGGACGTCGACTTCCCCTTGGGGGTCCTGACCGTGGTCACCGGGGTTTCGGGCTCGGGCAAGAGCACCCTGGTGAACGACATTCTCTACAAGGCCCTCGCTCGCCACCTCTACCGCGCCACCGACAAACCCGGCGAGCACGACAAGATCCTCGGTCTCGAGCATCTCGACAAGGTGATCGCCATCGACCAAAGCCCCATCGGCCGCACGCCGCGCTCGAACCCAGCGACCTACACGAACGTCTTCAACCCGATTCGCTCGTTGCTGGCCAAGGTCCCCGAGGCCCGTGCCCGGGGCTACGAACCCGGCCGCTTCAGCTTCAACGTCGCAGGCGGGCGTTGCGAGGCGTGCAAAGGCGACGGGCAGATCAAAATCGAAATGCACTTCCTGCCCGACATCTACGTCACCTGCGAGATCTGCGGCGGCCAACGGTACGACCGCGAGACGCTGACGGTGCGCTACAAGGGCTTGAACATCGCCGAGATCCTGGACTTGCCGGTCGAACAGGCTCACGAGGTCTTCGCGCGCATCCCGGCCATCGGGCGGATCTTGTCGACCCTCGAAGAAGTCGGACTTGGCTACATCCGCCTCGGCCAGCCCGCCACGACGCTGTCCGGCGGCGAGGCGCAGCGCGTCAAGCTCGCCCGCGAGCTGTGCAAGCGCTCGACCGGCCGCACGCTCTACGTGCTCGACGAACCCACCACGGGCCTGCATTTCGACGACGTGCGCAAGCTCCTGGCGCTCCTCCACCAACTCGTGGAGCTCGGCAACACGGTGATCGTCATCGAGCACAACCTGGACGTCATCAAGACCGCCGATCAAGTCATCGACCTCGGCCCCGAGGGCGGCAGCGGCGGCGGTCTCATTCTCGCCGCCGGCACGCCGGAAGCCGTGGCGGCGGTGCCCGAGAGCTATACCGGGCGGTACCTGGCGCGGCTCCTGCCGGCCCCGGCTGCCGTTCCGGCCAAGAAGAAGCGACGCACGGGGTGAGGGCTCGCCCCCGCGAGTCCCCTCCAACGGGCTCTTCGGCACCTCCTTGAATGAGGCACTTCATTGTGAAGACGCCTCGAAGGAGGCTCCATGTCCCATCGTCGTTTCTCGTGGCTCGCCTTGGTCGCCCTGGTGGCTTTCGCTGGACCGGCCTTCGGTGCGCCGGACGCCGCACCGACCGTCACGAACCCCGCCCCCGCTCCGCTGTTCTGCCCGGCCGAAACCGCTACTCCCCTCGAGCTCGCTCGGATCATCCCGGACCCCGACTTCCTGCTTTGTACCTGCGACAACTGCCGCGCTCACCTGTACGAGGATTGCTCGATCAGCCCTGATGGTTACTCCATCGCCTGCGCCGACTGGCTGCGTCTCCACTGCGTCAAATAGTCGCGCCGTGAGGGATCCGCGCTCTAGAATGTCGCGGTGAACCGGGCCGACTCGATCGTCGAACGCCGCCGGTTGTTGCAGCTGGAAACGCTGTACGACCTGGCTCTGGCGTTGAACGGCGAGCGGCCCGAGCAGGAGCTGGTGGACGAGCTGCTCGAGCGGTTGTGCGCCGTCCTCGACCCGGGAGCCGCCGCAGCTGTGACGCGCGATGCCCTGGGTCGGCCCAAGGCCGTGGCCACGGTCGGATGGTTGGGGACGGCGCCGTCGGGCCCCGGACTGCTGGCGGACCCGATCTGGCAAGAGCTCCTCCGCGAAGGCCATCGCGTGGCCCGAAACCAGGGGCGCTACGCCGGACGACCCTTCGAGGAATTGGTCGCGGCGCCGCTCGAAAGCGCCGGGGTGTTTCTTGGCTACCTCGTGATCCTCGACAAGGAGGCCCGTGGCGGCCCCTCGAGTTTCTCGGAAGACGATCGGCGCTTCCTCGAATCCGTGGCCGCCCTCGCTGGGGCGACCTTGGCCAGCGCCCGCAAGCGCGAACACCTCGAGGCCGAACGCGAACAGCTGGCGGAAGAGAATCGGGCGCTCAAGGGTCGTTTCGTCGAAAGCGTGGCCGGCCAGCGCATCGTGGCCCACGCCGGCCCGATGCGGCGGGCGCTCGAGATCGCCGAACGGGTGGCACCGCGGAGCGTCTCGGTACTCGTGCGGGGCGAAAGCGGCACCGGAAAGGAGCTGGTGGCAAAGCTCCTCCATCACTTGTCGAACCGTACCGGCGCCCTCATTGCGCTCAACTGCGCGGCGCTACCCGAGTCACTGCTCGAAAGCGAACTCTTCGGCATCGAAGGTGGGGTGGCGACGGGGGTTTCGGCCCGCGCCGGCAAACTGGAGCTGGCCGACCGCGGCACCCTCTTCCTCGACGAAATCGGCGACATGGACCCGGCGGTCCAGGCCAAGCTGTTGCGTGCCCTCCAGGAGCGGGAAGTGGTGCGCGTCGGCGGCAGTCGGGCGATCGCCGTCGACGTCCGGCTGGTCGCGGCGACGCACCGCGATCTCGTATCCTTGGTTCAGGAAGGCAAGTTCCGCGAGGATCTGTACTACCGGCTGAAGGGCGTCGAGATCGAGCTGCCGGCGCTGCGCGACCGCCGGGAGGACATCCCCCACCTGGTCCACACCTTCATCGAGGAATTCAGCCGGCGGGAAGGGTTGACGCCCCTGCCCGTGCGTCCCGAGGCGCTCGGCTTGCTGATGCGCCACGACTGGCCAGGCAACGTGCGCGAGCTGCAGAACCTGGTGGAAGCCGCCATGTCGCTTTCCGAGCGGGAGATCGACGGCGAACTCGTGCGCTCTCTGCTCGGGGCTCCACCCGTGGCGCCGGCGACGCCGACCGCGACCGACCTCGACCCCGACCAGCTCGACCTCGCGACCCTCGAGAGGCACCACATCGCCCGCGTTCTGACCCTCACCCACGGCAACAAAACCGCCGCCGCTCAGCTCCTGGGTCTCGATCGGCGAACGCTGTTGCGGAAGGGATTCTAGAAACCGCGTCGTCGGCAACGTCCTTTGAAACACCCGCGAGCGAAATCCGTCTTCTCTTCAGGAAGCAAGGCGCTAGCGGCAAATTGTCGCGTGCGGCATTTTGTCTCAACCATCTCAAGTGACCGTTTTCAAAGGCGACTCACACACTATCCTGGCGCAGCGCCCTGGTACGCGACAAAAAGTCGCGCCGCGCTTTTCTGTTCGATGTCCCGGTTCTTGGCCCAAGTCCCTGCAAAGAAAGGGCATGGCGACCATCCACCGAATCTCCCTCGACCCTGGCAGCACCCTTGCTCTCCTTTGCCTGGCGACAGAAGGAGAGTCCGACCATGCTAGGAACCGTTCGCAACCAGCTGGCCCTCACGCAGATTCCGGTTCGGCCTTTGGCCGCCGTGGGCGTCGTCGGCAGCTTCGTGTGGCTTCTGGCGCACGACTTGATCCATCCCGTGGTGGTGGTGCTCGTGGAGCTCTACCTGACATTCTGACCGCCCAGTCCAGTGAATCCCATGCGCGGCCTAGACATCCTGCGGGAAGTGTCTTTCCTCCTTCCCATGGTGCCCGAAATGGAGATCGCGGCCAGCCAAGAAGCTACCGCGTTCGCCGCTGCCATGGGGATGAGTGCGGATAGAATCGACGAGATCCGCATGGCCGTGGTCGAAGCTTGCATCAATGCCATGGAACACAGCCGAGCTTCCGATCAGCTCGTCCACCTGCGTCTGGCCGCCCTGGGAAGACAACATCCGGAAAGACTCGAGATCACGATTCGCGATCAAGGTGTAGGCTTCCGTCCCGAATCCGTCGAAGACCCTTCGATGGACTCGAAGATCCACGATCCGCGCAAGCGCGGCTGGGGGCTCAAGATCATTCGCGGCCTCATGGATGACGTCGCGATCACGTCCGATGCCCGTGGCACGACTCTGGTGATGGTGAAGGCTCGCTGACAGGACTTCCTCTGATGACCGAGAGCTTGAAACTGACGATCGACCGCCGCGATGGCCTGGCGGTGATCTACACCGAGGGTTACATCAACAACCAGGGCGGCGAAGAAATCGCCCGGGCGTCCTACGGTTTGCTCGATGCCGGGTACAAAAGCGTGTTGCTGAACCTCGCCGGCACGAAGATCGTGAACTCGATCGGCATCTCGATTCTGATCGAGATCATTGAGAAGATGCTCGAAATCAACGGCCGATTGGCGTTCTGCAACTTGACGCCGACGATCGAGAAGACCTTCCACATCATGGGTCTCGCCCAATACGCCGGAATCTTCGCCGACGAAGAGACCGCGGTGCGGACCTTGAGCCAGTGAACCGGCCATGAGCCCCGGGCCCGCGGACCGCGCCCTCGAGCCCGCCGTCTGGGCTCGTTTCCTTCCCGTACCCGCCGACGACTCCGGCGACCTCTTGTTTCTCGAAGGGCTGCTCGAGCTCTGGTGCCGTAGTCGTGAGACCGCCGGGGCCGCCCTCTACGTCGAAGGTGAACGTGGCCTCGAGCGCCAAGCCGCTTTCGGTTCCGGTACGTTTCCTCGCCGCCTGGCGCGGACGACCGCGGGGCCGGGACCGGAGTTCGAACGTTACGACCTCTCCGGCGGCGTCCTACTGGTGCGCCCCCTGCCCGGAGCGCGCAAAGCCTCGACCACTGACTCCGTCGACCTGCTGCTCGCCGCCGGCGTGCGCCTGGCGCGCCTGCGGGAGCGCTGGAAACGCGAGCAGTTCCAGGCCAACCTGAAGGGCGTCGAGTTGGACGCCGTGTACGAGGTGGGCCTGGCGATCGCTTCCACCCTCGATCTCGAGCGTCTGACCGAAGAAATTCTGCTCCGTGCCGTCGCGTTGCTCGACGCCCGGCGGGGCGCTCTCTATCTGCTCGAAGACGACGAGTTCCGCTTGGTTTCGACGATCGGCAGCGCCGCCCATGCGTCCTTCACGGATGATGGCGGCGCCGTGACAGCCGCCGAGCTGCTCCCGGACGCGCAACACCCGATGGTGACGCCAATCCTCGTCGAGGGCCGGCGCAAGGGTCTCCTGGCCGTGGCCGACAAAGAGAGCCGCCAAGGGATCGGGCCGTTTTCGAGTGCCGATGAACGCAGCCTCGAACTGTTCGCCAACCAAGCGGCGATCGCCCTCGAAAACGCTCGGCTCCACCAGGAGGCGCTCGAAAAGGAACGCCTCGAGCGCGACCTCCAACTGGCCGCGGAGATCCAGCGGCGCATTCTGCCCAAGGGCACGCCGGAGATTCCGGGCTTCGAGATCGCGGGCTGGAACCGCTCGGCGCGGGAAATCGGCGGTGACTACTACGACTTCATCCCGCTCGCCGACTCCCAGCTCGGCATCGTCCTGGGTGACGTTTCGGGCAAGGGCGTCCCCGCCGCCCTCCTGGTCTCGACCCTCCATTCCGCTATCCGCCTGTTGATCGACCGCCTCGAGTTCGGCCCGGCGCTTTTTCACCAGCTGAACCGGCACATCGTCGAGTCCTCGGCACCCAACAAGTTCGTGACCCTGATCGTGGGCCGGCTCGAAGCCGCCACCGGCCGGTTCGGCTACGTCAACGCCGGCCACAATCCGGGGCTCGTCCTGCGCGCCGACGGCACCCTCGAACGCCTGCCGGCGGGCGGGGTGCCCGTGGGCCTGCTGCCCCAGGCCAGCTTCCTCTCGCAGGAATTGACTCTCGAGCCCGGTGACCTGCTCTGTCTCTACAGCGATGGCATCACCGAATGCACGACGCTCGACGACCGCGAATTCGGAGAAGACGGTCTGATCGACGTACTGCGCACGACCTCGGGCAAGACCCTCCAGGACATCGTCGACTGGATCGACGGGGCGGTCACCGACTTTGCCGGCGACGGCCCTCAGGGCGACGACCAGACGGTGGTCCTGATCCGGCGGCGCGGCTGAGTCCGTCCGTCTCAGGGCGGCGCGGGCGCCGGCGGCAGTCGCACTTCGTAGGTATAGCCATTCCCCACCGGGCTGCGTTGACCTGGAACGAGCGGGATCAAGACGCCATTGACCTGGATCGTGCCCGTGGTGGCGGGCGAACCTGGGGCGATCCGCAACCGGAGGGGTTGCATCACGGTCTCGCCCGGGCGCAGCACAGGACCCTCGACCCGCAACAGCCGGGCCTTCCGAGAAGGCGTTCGCTGCGGCAGGGGCGGCACTACGACCTCCCAACCGGCAGGTAGCGTCGACGGGTCGATGGTCACTCGAAACTCGGCATCGACGCCGAGGAAGTTGGTGGCTGCCACGGCCAGGAATTGCGAGGCCAGAGCCTGCACGGTCTGGAAGTTGCGACCGCCGAGGTTGCTCGTCTTCTCGATCAGCGTCGTCAAGGGCCGATCCTCGGGATGGCTGACCAAAGCGCCGACGCACCAGTGGTACTCCCCCCACGAGTTGGTTCCGGTCGGAACTTCCCACGAAAAATCGACCACGGTATCCCCGGGTGGAAGGTCCACGGTCACCTGGCCGATCAGCGTCGAGGTGAGCGAGGGAAATTCGAGGGCGATCCGGGGGTCGGTGAAGAACGCCTGCACCAGGGCCCCCGAGGCCATCGGGCCGTCGTTGTGCACGCGAACGTGCAGCGTCACCGTCTCGCCCTCGACCAATGCCTCCGGCTCCGTCCAGATGTCGGGACTGGTCCAGAAGGGCTCGGACCAATGGTCGCCGAGCCAAACCGCCGAGGGTTCGCTGCCGGAGTCCGCGGCGTGGTCCTTGATCCACAGCCGGCGACAACCGGCGTCCTTGAGCAGGGAGAGCACCGCGGGCAGGTTCTCCTCGGCCGCGGGCAGGATTTGCGAAGCCGGCGGCGAGAAACCCGCCAGATCCAAGGTGCCGGTGGGCCGGAGTTCGGCCGTGAACCCCGCGAGGCGCCTTTCGTGCCAGAAGTAGTCGGTCATTTCGCCGAACGCGCGGTACCAGATCGTCTCCTGGTAGGTGTGACCGTGGACCGCGCTGATCCGGTCGATGCTGTCTTGGGCCAACAACGCGAGGGTCGACTCCCCCGGCGGGTCGGCCGAGGTGTAGGACCAGGGCCGCAGGAAAATCTCGCCGTAGGTATGGAAGCTGAGCAGCGCGCGGGGATGGTCCAAGCCCTGAATGAAGTCGCGCAGTGCCATCGTCTCCGGCTCGCTGAAAGCCGCCGAGCCCCAATAGGTGTCATCCACCGAGTAGGCGCTTCCTTCAGGATCGAGGCCCACGCCTTCGCCCCACTGAAAGGCGTAATTGCGGTTCAGATCGACGCCGAAGGTGCCGTCGCCGTTGTCCCGGCGGTTCTTGCGCCAATATCGGTAGCCCGTCGTCGTATGAAGATAGCCATCGGGATTGGCCACGGGCACCACCCAAACCTCGAGGTTCGCGAGACAGTCGGCGAGTTCGGGATCCGAGAAGTGCTCGACCAGGTACTCGGCCATGAACAGACCGGCCTCGGCGGCGACCCATTCGCGCGCGTGGTGCAAAGCGACGATGACGACATCCCCTTCGTCGGGTTCGTCGGTGGCGACGTTGTCGGAGATCTTGAGGGCCCAGATCGGGCGGCCTTCGACCGAGTTGCCGATGGAGACTCGCAAAGCGATCGCGGGGTTTGCGGTCGCCAGCGCCGCAAGCTCCGCATCGACTTGTTCGGGGGTGTGGTAGGCGCTGAAATCGATCGCGGCGAAGGCGCCCGAGGCGACGAACAGGGCCATGAGGAACACGAAAGTCCGGCCACGGGTCATGGCGTCACCTCCGCGGGATCGACCTGGATTTTGACGGCGAAGTTCTGGGCGCGCAGGGCATCAATGGCGTCCTCGAAGGCGCCACCATTGACGACGAAACCGCGATCTCCCAGCGGCCCCATGGCGTAGACGTCGATGCCGACCGCGAGCACCTTCGAAAGGTCGCGGCGATCCTCGAGGACGACGAGGATGGGGCGCGGGTGAGGCTCCCGGCCGTTCAGCTCTTCGAGCCGGTAACCCAGCTTTTCGAGCAGACTCAGCCTCCTGAGCGTCCCCGAAACAATCCAGCCATCCTTCTCTCTGCGCAAAATCCGCAAACCGACTTCGTGCAGAGGCGCCTCTTGGGAGGGACCCGAAACCCACATCGTGCGGGTCAGGACGTCGTTGGCATCCGTGTCGACCACCTGATAGTCCAGCGCGGTCAGTCGTTGCAGGAGGTCGCCCTCGGCACGAAAGAACACGCGACGCCCAGCGGTAGCCAAGGGAACCAGCCCCAGCTCCTGCACGAGCAGCGCCGTCTCGGTGGCATCTTCGACTTCGAGGACTTGAAGGGGGCGCGCCTCGAGGGTCACTGCCGAGGGAGGTTTGTGGTGGCACCAGTGACAGCCGGTGGTCGTGAGAAGACCGACCAGAAGAATCCGCGAGACTCTCATCGTCTCTCCTTGAAATCGCTAGGACGCTCCAGCGCCCTAACGAACCAGACGACTCTAGAGTCCGCAACTCCTCACTCCGCGTACACCAGCGGAATGAGCTACTCGTACAAAAACGCCTGATCCTCCAAACGCGCCCCGCCCTCCGGCGTGGCCACGGCGAACTTGCCGCCGCTGAAGATCGCCGCGCTGCCGTAGTCGCCGGACTTCGAGACGGCATACAGGCGGAGGTTGAAGTTCGGTTTGCCGTCGGGCCGGCGCAGGCGAGGGTCGCGATTGCGGTGGACGACGCGCTCGAGAGTACCTAGACAAGCCGCCTCGGGGCTGCGCCCCTGGCGCATGAGCTCGACGATGGTCTGCCCGGCGTTCGACAGGATCGACGCTTCCCCCCGCCCGGTGGCCCCGGCCGAACCGATGTCGTTGTCGCAGTACAGACCACAGCCGATCAGCGGGCTGTCGCCGACGCGGCCCGGGATCTTGAAGGCCAATCCCGAGGTGGTGGTGCAGCAGCCGAGGTCGCCCGCCGGGGTGAGCACCGACAAGTGGATGGTGCCCGTGGGCCGTGCCGGCGAACGCAACGAAGTGCGGTTCCGCTCGACCCAGGCGCGGATCTCGGGATCGAGAGCTTCGACCGGGGGCTCTTCCCAGTCGTCCTTGTCCGACAAGTTCTTGCGCCAGTAGAGCCAGATCTTCCGGCTGCGCTCGGTGAGCAGATCCTCCACCGGGAAGCCGTGCATGGTGGCGAACCGGCGGGCGCCCTCGGCCACCAGCAGCACGTGGTCGGTGCGCTCCATGACCAGCTGGGCCACCTTCGACGGCATCTTGACCCCTTCCAGGCACGCGACAGCCCCGCCTTTTCCGGAAGGACCGTGCATGACCGCGGCGTCGAGCTGCACGACGCCGTCGAAGTTGGGCAGGCCGCCGTAGCCGACCGAATCGTCCTCGGGGTCGAGCTCGACCAAATTGACCCCGGCCACCGCGGCGGCGGTGGGATCACCACCCCCGGTGGCGAGCCGCAACGCCCGCTCCACGGCCACCAGCCCGTTGGCGGAGGCGATCGCGACGGGCCCACCGCTCTGCTTCCGGCGCCGCGGGTCCGCGGCCGGCTGCGCCGCCGCCGGGCGACCCCAGGCCGCGAGAGGCAAGGTACCGAGCAAGCCCGAGAGAAATCCGCGACGATTCATGGTGGCTCCTCGCCGAGAGGTGGTTTGCGGCCGAGTGTACCGCGGCAGGTCGCGCTCCAGGCCTTTCCTCCGTGGCTTGTCGATTGCAGACCTTCCCTGCCAGAATGCGCAGCGGCGGTCCACAGCATGAATAAAGCCTTGTTCTTCGGTCTTCTCCTGGTGGTGGCTCTGTTTGCATCGGCCTCCTCACCCGCCTCCGGAGAGGACGGCAGCGACCTGATCTTGCGTCACGGCGTCTTCTACCCCGTGGCCTCCCCCACTCCCATTCACGGCAGCCTGGTCGTCCGAAACGGACGGATTTCTTTTCTCGGCGACGATGCCGGGGCGCTGACGCATGCCCGGCCCGGTGCGCGCGTGATCGAGCTCGCGGGCAAAGCAGTGACCCCGGGTCTGATCGATGCCCACTCGCACCTGGTCGGTCTCGGGGATGCGCTGGTCGAAGTGGACCTCGTGGCCACCAGCAGCTTCGAAGAGGTCATCGCGCGCGTGCACGCCGCTGCCGCGGGCCGCCCTTCCGGCACTTGGATCGCGGGCCGGGGCTGGGACCAGAACGACTGGCCCGAACGCAGCTTCCCCACCCACGAACGCCTCTCCGCCGCCCTCCCCGACCACCCCGTGTGGCTGACCCGGGTCGATGGCCATGCCGCGCTTCTCAACGCTCGGGCCATGACCGTCCTCGGCATCGGACCGGCCGTCGTCGATCCTCCCGGCGGGCGGTTCGAGCGCGACGGCGCCGGCCGGCCCACCGGAGTCTTGATCGATCGCGCCATGGACGTGGCGGCACAGATTCCCGCTCCGGACGCCGCCGAGCGCCAGCGGCGCCTGGCCGCGGCGGCCGCTCGGGCGGTGGCCGTCGGGCTCACCACCGTGACCGACATGGGCGTCGGCCCGGCAGACATCGAGGCTTACCGAGCGCTCACCAAGGCCGGCCGACTGCCCCTGCGAGCGGCCCTCTTCTTGACCGACGACGCCGAATTGCTCGCGGACTGGTTCGCGCGCGGACCGGAGATCGACCCCGCGGCTCGGCTCCTCGTGCGCGGCGTCAAGCTCTACGCCGACGGCGCCCTCGGCAGTCGCGGCGCCGCCCTGGTGGAGCCGTACTCCGACGATCCCAGCAACCTTGGATTGTTGACCGCCAGCCACGACCACCTGGCCGATGTCGCCCGTCGAGCCCTTGCCGCGGGGTTCCAGGTGGGCATCCACGCCATTGGCGACCGCGGCAATCTGGTCACCCTCGACGCCATCGAGGCGGCCTTCGGAGGCCGTCCGCGGCCCGAGCTCCGCTGGCGACTCGAACACGCCCAAGTCATGCGCTTGGCAGACATCGAACGCACCGCGCGGCTCGGGGTCATCTTCTCGGTCCAACCGACCCATGCCACGTCGGACATGCCGTGGGCCGGGGACCGTGTGGGCGAACGCCGCCTCGCCGGTGCCTACGCCTGGCGCAAGGCCCTGGTGGCGGGCGGGCAGCTGGCGCTGGGCAGCGACTTTCCGGTCGAATCCGTGGAGCCGCTCCTCGGCCTCTACGCCGCGGTCAGCCGGCAGGATCGCGCGGGCGCTCCGGCGGGCGGTTGGCTGCCGGAAGAGCGCCTGACGCGCCACGAGGCCTTGCGCGGCTTCACCCTCGACGCCGCCCGCTCGCTGTTCTTGGACACCGAGGTCGGAACCCTCGACATCGGGAAGCGGGCCGACCTGGTGGTGTTCGATCGCGACCCGATGACCGTGCCGGTCGCGGAGATCCCGAACGTGCGCCCCGTCTTGACCCTGGTCGAAGGCCAAGTGGTCTATGCCGCGGAGGTGCGTTGAACCACTCGATCCGGCGCTGCCTGGGCCTCGGCTTGGCCCTCTTCTTCGGCGCGTCCGCCATCGGCGTCGCCACGAGTGAGGATCGCTACACCAAGGCGCGCCTGGAGATGGTCGAAAAGCAGATCAAGCGCCGGGGGGTCAACGACGAAAAAGTGCTCGCGGCGATGAGTCTGGTGCCGCGCCACGAATTCGCCCGGGATGCCTGGCGCCCCGAGGCTTACGACGACAAGCCCCTCGAAATCGAACACGAACAGACGATCTCGCAACCCTACATCGTGGCTTTCATGACCCAACTCCTGGAGTTGAAGGGTGGCGAGAAGGTGCTCGAGATCGGCACCGGCTCGGGATACCACTCGGCGGTGTTGTCGCGCATCGCCAAGCAGGTCTATTCCATGGAGATCATCCCGCCGCTCGCCCACAAGGCCCAGCGGACACTGCGCCGACTGGGCTACTTGAATGTCCAGGTGCGCATCGGCGACGGCTACAAGGGCTGGCCCGAACGCGCCCCTTTCGACGCCATCGTGTTGTCCGCCGCGCCGCCGGTCGTCCCCGAGCCGCTGATCGAACAATTGCGGATCGGCGGCAAGATGGTGGTCCCCGTGGGCAGCCCCGGCCTCCAGGACTTGTTAGTCATCACCCGCACCGCCACTGGGCACGAACGTCAAAAGATGGAACCCGTGCGCATGGTGCCGATGACCGGCGAAGTCCAAAAAGTCGGCAAGCCGCCGAAGAAGCCGCCGGCACCCAAACCCGGCCCCGGGCGCCCGTAGGGGCAGGCCCCCGTACGCCCCCGTACCTGCCCGCACCTGGCGGTCCTCACCCCACGCGGGTGATCTGCCCGCCGGCCAGCTCGAAGAACCCCACGCCCTCGCGAACCTCCGCCGCGACGTCCGCCGCCAGCTCCGGTTGACCGGAGAACACCAGCACCTGCCGCCCCGAACGCGTGAACGCGGCGAGGGCGCGGGCGAGCCCCCGCCGACGCGCCGGGTCGAAGCGCAGATGGACGTCGTCGAGCACCACCGGGGGACCTTGGCCGCCGGGGCCGCCGAGCTCCTGGGCGAAGGCCAGCCGCACGGCGAGATAGATCTGGTCGGCCAGCCCGGTCGACCATTGGCCCTCGCGCCGCAGACCATGGTCGTCATCGCGCAAAGTGAGCTGCTCCGCTCCCACCAGTGCCGGCCCCCCCGCCTCGGCGCCGAGCATCAAGGCCAGATAACGCTCTGCCGCGGCCAGCACGCGCGGGCGCCGCTCGGCTTCGTGGTGGGCGCGCGCGTGGTCGAGCAACTCGCGACACAGGGCGCGTCGCGCCCAGGCTTCGAGGGCCGAATCGAGCTCGGAGCTCGCGGCGGCACGCTCGGCCAAGGCTGTCTCGACCTCGGTGCCGTGCCCCAGCGAAGCGACTTCCTGCTCGAGACTGCCGATCTCACGCTGGAGGGCGCGCTCGTCGTCCGCCAAAGTGCGGACCCGAGCGCGACGGTTTGCCAACGCCGCGGCGAACTCGGCCGGATCCGTGGTGCCGGTGCGGCCCTGCAGCTCGCGGTGGGTCACTTCGAGATCGCGTTCGAGGGGCGCGCGCGCCTGGGCACGGCGGGCCTCGGCACGGGTCCGGCGCCAGCCGAGGACCGCAACGGTCACCAAGCTCGCGAGCAGGGCGGCCACGGCCGGCCAAACGCGCGCCGTGAGCCCGAAGAGCAATAGGCTCACCCCGATGCCCCCGCCGAGCACGGCCAGCCGAGTTCCGCGCGGCACCGGCCGGGGCTGCAGGTCCGAAGCCCCCAGCGCCGAACGGAGTTCGGCCGCCCGATCGAACAACGGGTGAGCACGGGCCAACGTTTCGAGCTCATGACGCTCTTGCTCGAGGACCGTGGCCTGCGCCGCGGCAGTCTGTCGGCGCTCGTCCAACCGGTAACGCCGGGCGACGAACCGGTCAGCGAGTTGACCCGAGGCGCGGAGGCGGGTGAGCGCTTCGTCGCGGGCCAATAAGGCCGCATTGATCCGCGGAGTGCGCGCCCGTTCGCCCTTCAACAGACCGCCGATCTCGCGGTCGAGCCGGGCCAAGGCCGCGGGCAGAGCCGGCGTGCCGGCCGCGGCCGCGGCGAGTTGGCGCACCAGATTGCGGTCGTCCAGCAAGCCGAGCCCTTGGAGCTCCCCGGCGCCGAGAGCGAAGAGGCGCTCGTAGGCCTCGCGGTCGAGCCCACCCAGCTCAGCCGCGAGGCGTGCCTGGGGATCGGGCAGTAGCTCCCCTGCCGCGGTGAATAGCTCGAGCGTGGCGCTGCGGCCCGCGCCGAGCCGCCGGAGGTCGAGCCGCTCCCCTGCCGCGTTCACCAGGGTCAAGCGGCCACCGCGGCGGCCGCCGGCAAGAGGCGGGTACAGCGCGGCCCCGGCGCTGCCCGGCCGATCCCCGAACAGCAGGAAGCGGAAGAACTCGAGCAGCGTCGTCTTGCCGCTTTCGTTGGCACCCGTGAAGACGCCCAGCCGCGGCAGGTCGGCGACCCGGAGGTCGTGGTAGAGACCAAAGCCCTCGATGTGAATAGCGTGGAACAACACCCGGTCAGCCCCGGTCGCCAGGAGTGGTCAGAAGGTCGTGGCCGAGGACCAAGGCGGCATCGAGCACCCCGAGCAGGCGCTCCGGTGGCCACGACCGCAGCTCCGCCAGCACCCGAGGGCTGTCACACCGCCGACCGAGCCATTCGCGGATACGCTCCGGATCCTCCCGCAGCTGCGACGCGGAGCGCAGGAAGTCGCCCACTAGGTCGTCGCGCTCACGGGCGGACGCGAGATCCGCCGCGGGGGTCGTGTGATCGCGGATCGATTCGACCCAGACGAAATCGTCCCGCTCGTCCTCGCCGGCCCGCAGCGGCAGCAGTAGATCGCGGCCGAAGTCGAGCCGCGTCAGCTCGCCGTGGAGTCCACCCCGACCGCAAAGGACGATCGTCAGGACGACCCCGCGATCCGCCCGCCGAGCCTCGTCCCGCAGGCGTTCGAGCGCCGCGAACAAATCGTCGAAGCTCGCGGCGGACACGTCGCAGGAGGCCCTCTCCCAATCGACCCCGGAAGTCGGCACGAAGGTGACTTCGAGGTCCTCCGGGCGCGGATGGGGAGTGGCCACCCGCACCAGCGCCACGCCACGCGGCCCGCCCTCGCGCGGACTGCGCCCCTGGGGCGTCCCGGGGTACACGACGGCCGGACGGCCCGCCACCCGGCGAAAGCCGTGGACGTGGCCGAGGGCCCAATAGTCCACCGCCGTCACCGCCGCCAGCTCCGGCACGCTGGTGGGAGCGTAGGCAGCGTGGTTCGGGTCACCGCCGACGTGGGCATGGAGCAATGCGACCAGGAACGGCGATTCGAAGCCCGCCAGAGCGCGGGCGTAGTCCGGCACGCGGGTTTCGAACACGTCGCGCACCGGGTAACTCGAGCCCGCCACGTGGGCCACCACCCGGCCCTCGCGCTCGAGGCCGACGACCGCGACGCCCGGGCCGAAGCGATGCACCTCGGGAGGAAACTCGAGCGGCGCCTGCCACCCCGAAAGCGGGTCATGGTTGCCGTGGGCGACGAAGGACCAGACGCCACCGCGGGCGGCCCGCGCCAGCTCGTCGCGAAAACGGCGCTGGGCGTGCAGGCTGCGATCCGCGGAGTCGTAGACGTCGCCGGCCACCAGCAGGGCGTCGGCGCCTTCTTCGAGAGAGAGATCGACGATCCGTTCGAGAGCGGTGAAGCTGGCCTCCCGCAAGGCCTCGGCGATTCGCGGCGCGACCGGGCCCAGACCCTCGAAGGGGCTGCCGAGGTGGAGATCCGCGGTGTGGACGAAAGTCAGGTACGGGGTGGCCATGGACAGGGGCCGATCGTAACCCGGCGCGTTATCCTAACGCGCCGTGCTCACCCTCCGAGAACAGGAACCGCTGGCCCCGCGCACCACACTGGGCCTTGGCGGCCCGGCCCGCTGGTTCGTGGCGGCCCAGTCGGAAGCCGAGTTGGTCGAGGCCCTCGGTTGGGCCGTCGCGCGTGACCTGCCGGCGATTCTGCTAGGCAGCGGCTCGAACCTGGTGGTGGGCGACGCCGGATACCCCGGCCTGGTGATCGCCGTCGAAACCCGGGGCCTCACGTGGCAGACGGCGGGAAACGTCACCCGCGTGACCGCCCAGGCGGGCGAAGGCTGGGACGGCTTGGTGGCGGCCACCGTGGCGGCCGGGCTCGGCGGCCTCGAGGCCCTGTCGGGCATTCCCGGCTCGGTGGGGGCGACGCCGATCCAAAACGTCGGGGCCTACGGCCAGGAAGTGGCGACGCACCTCACCCGGGTCCGCCTCTTCGACCGTCGGGCCGCCCAGGTCGTCGAGATCGACCGCGCCGCTTGCGCTTTCGCCTATCGGGACAGCCGCTTTCGGCGCGATCCGACGGCCTTCGCAGTGCTGGCGGTGGAATTCGAGCTCCCCCGCTGCGAGCAGGTCACCGTGGCCTACCCGGAGCTCGCCCGGGCCCTCGGCGAGACCGCGCCCAGCCCGGCGGCCGTGCGCGCCGCGGTGCTCGCCTTGCGACGATCGAAGTCCATGGTGTTCGATCCCGCGGATCCGAATCACCGCAGCGTGGGGTCCTTCTTTCTGAATCCGGTGGTGAGCGCGGAGCAGGCGGAAGCCGTCGTGGCTCGAGCACTCGTCATCGGTGCCGCCTCCGATCCGATCGCGGTGCCGCGGTACCCGGCCGAGGACGGAGCGGTCAAGTTGTCTGCCGCGTGGCTGATCGAACGGTCCGGGTTCCCCCGCGGCACTCGGCAGGGGTCCGTCGGCATTTCCTCGCGCCACAGCCTGGCCCTCGTCCACCACGGCGGCGGCACGACGGCGGAGCTGCTCGGGCTTGCCCGCGCCGTGCAAGCGGCGGTGGCGGCGACGTTCGGCGTCACGCTGCGCCCGGAACCCATCTTTCTGGGCCTTTCCGCCGCTGAAGCGGAGGGTCTCGGCGCCACGCTGGTGTAAAGTGCAGGCGTTCCGACTACGGTTTTCGATTCGCCGCTCCGGAGCTGGAGGCTCGCACCGATGATTCGTCGACCGGCTTTGACCCTCACCTGGACCGCCGTCTTTCTCACCGGGCTCGCCTGTGGCCCCAAGAACGAGACGCCGGCACCGGCATCCGTGGCCGCCAAGGGCCCCCTCGCCGGATCACTCAAGGTGGTTTGTTGGGACGACTACCTGACCCCCGCGGTGGTCGCCGATTTCGAGAAGCAGTTCGGCGTGCGGCTCGAAATCGAGTTCCTCAACAACAACGAGGAGGCCATCGCACGGCTCGAGAAGGGCGAGGTTTGGGACGTCTGGGCACCCAGCGACTACGCCGTGCACATGGCCAAGGAGAAGGGCCTCCTGGCGCCCCTCGACCTCGCCGCCATCCCGAATCAGACCCAGGTCGGCCGGCGCTTCCGCAATGCCAGCTACGACCAGGAGTTCCGCTACTCGGTGCCGTTTTACTGGGGCATGTCGGGCTGGGGCTACGAAGTCGCCGCCTTTCCGCAGAAACCCGACTCCTGGAGTTGGGTGTTCGACGAAGCTCGGCGCAAGCGTCTCGGGGGCAAGATCCGCTTGCTCGACGATGTCCGCGAGACCATGGGCATCGCCCTCATCTATCTCGGCCTCGATCCCAACTCCACCGATCCCCAACACCTGGCGGCGGCGCGCGACTTGCTGATCGCCGCGAAGTCCGGGGTGACCTTCGACAGCGACGTCTACGACGAGGCCCTGGCCACCGGGGAGGCCCAGCTCGCCCACGGCTGGACGGACGTGCTCTCCCGGCTCGCCGCCGGCGACAACCGCTTCGCCGTGACCTTGCCGCGGGAAGGCGTGATGTTGTGGATCGACAACTGGGCCATCCCGGCTGCCAGCACCAAGAAGGAAACCGCCCAGGTGCTCATCAACTACCTGTTGAACCCGGCCGTGGCGGCGAAGTTGGCCACCGACAACCAGTGCGCCACGACCTTACCGGAGGTCCGCCCGTTGCTCGCCCCGGAGGTGGCCCGCAACCTAGTCGAGCTGCCGGAAGACGTACCCTTCCACGTCTTCCGCTTCCTGGGTGACGAGGGCACGGCGCGCATGGAAGCCGCCTGGGAAGCCGTCAAGGCAGCCCGGTGAGCTCACACCCGGCCCCAGCGTAACCAGCGTTCCCACTCGTGGCGCCCCAAACGCGCCGCGAAGTCCGCGGCGGCGTGCCAGTCGTAGGCGATGGCGCGGTGCTCGACCTGCCAGCCGTGATCGGCACGTTCGAACACGGCGTAGCGGGCGTGGGGACTGCCGCAGGCCATCACGTGGGGAACGCCCTCGCCTTCGTAGGCCGCCAGGCCGACGCTCCCCGGGTTCACCACCGTGCGGCCGTCTTCGAGCAGCAGAACACGCGGAAAGTGGGTATGGCCGCAGATCACTAGGCGCGCCGCGACGCCCACCAAGCGCCCCGCCACCTCGGCATCCGTACCCTCCCGGAGACGGCCGCTTTCTATCGTCTCGGGAAGGTAGACCAAGTCGGAGGACGGTGTGCCATGGCACAGTACGACGTCCCCGAACTGCCGCGTTTTGGGCAGGGCGCGCAGGAACTCCCAGTCCTCCGGAGTCAGATTCGCGGCGGTGTGGCGGAAG
>JANRLG010000275.1:0-4067 GCA_033762835.1 Thermoanaerobaculia bacterium | reverse complement strand
GTCGTCTTGGACTACCACCGGTTGGGTGGGCCAGAGGAAGGTCTTGGAGAGGGCGGCCGGCTGGGTGTTGCCGGCGCGGTCGGTGAGCAAGTCGGTAGCGAAGTACAGCTCGACCGGCTCGTTGGGTTCGGGCCACGGGTCCTCGGGATTCGTGGAGGCTTTCCGCAAGACCAAGCGGCGGCCGGGTTTGCAGCCGTCGGTCGGGGGCTGGTCGATGGTGACGTCGTAGTAGAGGCCGGTGACCTGGGAGCGCAGGGAGATGCCGGTGTCGAGAGCGTCGCGGAGCTTGGCGAGGTCGACTTCTTCGGAGACTTCGAGGCGGATTTCCAGCGGCATCGCGAGGACTTGCTCGATGCGCGGCGGGGTGGTGTCCGGCAAGAAGACGCGGCGTTCGCCGAAGGGCGTGTAGGTGTAGCGCTCGACGAGGCTGCCGTCTTCCCGGCGCAGCTCGGCCAGGTGGCCGAGGCTGTCGAAGACGGGCAGGTAGGTTTGCTCGAGCGTGCCGTTACCGTCGAGATCCTGCTCCAGGCGCACCAGCTCCCCGAGCTCGGGACCGAAGACGCGGCGACTCTGGAGCTGGCCGTCCCGGTACTCTTCGACCGGCTCCCAGCCGTCCCACACGGTTTCGGTCACGACGCTGCCGACGGTCTTTTTGAGCCGCCGGTTGAAGGCGTCGTATTCGTAGCGAGCGATCTCTTCGAGGCCGGTCAGGTCCGTCACCAACGTCAGGCGGTTCCGGTAGTCGTACTGGTAACGCTGATCACCGCGGCGGACGAGGTTGCCCGCGCTGTCCCACTCGAGCGCGGCGGTACCCACTTTGCTCGGACGGTTGCGGCCGGACGCATCGAGCGGAAACGCCGTGCTCTTGGCTGTGGCGGCGCAGCTCGACTGCTCGGTGTGGGCGAGAAGATTCTCGGCGCTGTCGAAGCTGTGGGTGTCGAGGCCCCGCATCGTGACCGTCGGCGAGCTCGGCGGATTGCTGCGCTGGCGGCGGGTCAGGCGGCCGGCGCCGTCGTACTGGAAGGCCAGGTGATCGATATTCACCGGGCTCTGGGTCAGCGAGGCCACGAGGTTCTTGGGCGTCCAGGCGAGCGTTTCGCTCAGCGCCTGCGGCCCTCCTGCCCAGCTCTTCTACGTCAACCGCGCCGCGGCATCGAAGCTGTGGCTCGCCGTGAGGCTGCCGAGACTTGTGGCCTGGCGGCGGAAGCTCCTGGCCTACGGAGGAGTCACTCGGCAGGATTTCTTCGGGGTTTTCCGAAGCGTGGTCACCCTTGTACTTCTGTTGCTCCTGCTCGGAGCACTCGCCCTTTTCGCGGTGCGAGGCCGAAGGTCCAGCACCGCTCCTTGGAGACCGCCTCCGGCACCGTTATCGAACCGTGGCACGGCCCCCAAACCCGCCTGGGCGCGCCGCGAAGTCATCCGCCTCAAGTCGCTGCTCCCCGACGACGGCTGCCACAAGATCGCCGACCGCTACAACCGGCTCCACGAAGGCGGCGGCCAAAGGGTCGGCAAGAGCTGCGTCGCCGATGTGATCCGCGATCACCAGCTCGAGATCCTCGACCTGCGGCGACGCAGAAAGCGCCCACCGCGGCGGATTCCCCGCAATCTGATCTGGGCCATGGACTTGACGTTTCTGCCCCGGCCCAAGGCCCGGCCCCCGTCGCCGGGCTGATCGACCACGGCGCCCGCGCCTGCCTCGCGCTTTCGCCCGTGCGGACACGCACCACCATCGCGCTTCTCCGCGTCGTCTTCGACGCCGTCGAGCGTTTCGGCACGCCGAAGATCCTGCGGACGGACAATGAACCCGCCTTCCGAAGCCGGCTCTGAGGCTTCGCGCTGGCTTTGCTCGGGATCAAGGCGCAGCGCACTCGCCCCTTCTCGCCGTGGGAAAACGGAAGAATCGAGCGTTTCTTCGGCACCCTGAAGCGCTGCCTCCGAGCGGCAACGAGAGTTGGCTACGAGCTGACCGATCTCGACCTCGAAATTACGCTTCTTCTTCGCCTGATCCGGTGCCGACGGGGGCTTCGGACACTACGGACGGAACACCGGGGATCGCGGGCAGAAAGGAGGGGTCTTCAGGGAGCGGCGGGGTTGAATCGCAGGTCGCGAGGCGAAGAAGGAGCAGATTTACGCTTCCTCTTCGCCTGAATCGGTGCCGCCGGGGGCTTCGGACACTACGGACGGAACACTACGGACGGAACAACGAAACAGGTCAGCCAATTTCGAATCCCAAGCGAAGCCGTTTCAGCGCTGACTCGACGTTCCGCCAGATGCGTTCCCGGTCGTCGGCCATCAATAGATGCGCAGCATGGGGCTCGGCCCAGGTCACGACTCGGGAGAACTCGACCAGCAGACGATCGAAGAGCGGGTCCACTGGGATGATCAGCGAGCGATCACCCTCCTTATAGAGGAGCTCGAAGCGACCAACGAACGCGACTTCGAAGCTCCGATCGCTGCGCACCGATTGGGCGCCCACCTCGACGAAATGGGCTTCTTCCTCAGATAGCCGTCGGCGGTTTTTCCTGGCCACTAGTCGTACCCTCGGTAGACGTATTTATGCACGTTACCGGAGCGCCGGAGCGCCGGTAGCTCCACGGTATTGAAGGTACTACCCGGGGTCGCCTCGGCGGCAAAAATATGCACCGTTCCC
Source organism: Thermoanaerobaculia bacterium (assembly GCA_033762835.1). Lineage (GTDB taxonomy): Bacteria > Acidobacteriota > Thermoanaerobaculia > Multivoradales > DATKCC01 > JANRLG01. The sequence goes on along the minus strand of JANRLG010000275.1, from coordinate 1,417 downwards.
CGCGCTGCCTGGGCATGACGCAAAGAAAGCAACCGCCAGACCTCGTCCGCGGCGCTCCGAGTCAAGAGGCCAGACTTGTAGAGCTGCAAGTCATTGAAGTACTTACCTACCTTAGTCAGCTCCAGGGTCGACCTGCCCGTACGCTGAGCGAAGGCCAGCGCCTTGTTGAAGTTACGGGGTAACGACCGGAGTAGAAGACGGCCTTGTTCGCGGCGGTCGCCACATCCACTGTGGCTGCCTCCGCAAACAGCAGATCGAAGGTCGCGTGCTTCTTGAAGTTGCTGGCGGCTCGGGCCGCGCGGCTCTCTGCAAGGCTGGCGAGGACGCGAGAGCGGGTGCTGGCGGCACCCGAGACCGTGGCCGCTGCCATCCCCGGTTTCGGGATAAAGCCCACCTTGGCGGCACCGCCCGCAGGGCCTGACAATGCTCCGGAAAGCGCTCCGGCCCCCTCCAAGAGCTTCCCCGTACCTTTATAAGGCCCTGTTCCCAGTCACCGAGGCCAACCGCAGTACCCACTATCGTACCCGCCTGCTGAATCTGAGCTACTCCGACAAGATGCTTCAGTGGTCAAACTTGTCTTCTGCACCGTAGAAGCCCAAGGTGATGGTGTTGAGTCGAGGCCCTTGGTCCACAGCCTGAGCAGCCAGCATCCGATCGGCCAAAGTGCCTTCTGTGGAGAGGAAAGCGTCAGCCCGGGCGCGAGCATCAGCGATCGACCCGGCAGTGAGCAGGTCCAGGGCACCGAGCACCATAGCCCCTGCATCCAGACCTACACCGATAGAAAAGTCTTCATAGAAACTCCCGACATCTCGACAGCGGACACCAAGAACACACAACCCCATCCGATCCGAGTAGTTCCCCGGGCTATTCAACCCATACTGATACCCATTCGGTCCATCCACGTACCCTAGTGGGTCTATGCTGACAAACCGCCCCATTTCGGGGTCGTAGTACCGGTTCCTGGCATACATCAGCCCGGTCTCTTCGTCGATTCCGAGGCCGTGGAAGCCGATCAAGTTGCCAGCAGTAGAAGTGGCGACCTGGCCCGGCGGGAACTCTTCTTTCAGGATGTGCCGTTCGCCGTCTACGTCGAAGCTCAAGGCGTAGGGCTCAATCAAGCCGAGGTCGGCGAGGTCGAGTTCTGCCGTCGAGAGGGTGAGGGTGTAGCTGCCCTCGGCGAGTCTCGGCGAGCGGACGGAGTAGCCCTCGGGGAGCGGAGTCCACGAGACGGCGGCGCCGTTGATCTTGGCCACGGTGCCGAGCCTGGCGAGGCTGCGGGGCTCGGAGAAGGTGATCAGCACGGTGCCCGCGGGTTCGACGACCAGGGTCGTGACCCGCGGCGGGGTGTCGTCTTGGACTACCACCGGTTGGGTGGGCCAGAGGAAGGTCTTGGAGAGGGCGGCCGGCTGGGTGTTGC
>JANRLG010000274.1:0-25989 GCA_033762835.1 Thermoanaerobaculia bacterium | reverse complement strand
CGCAGTTCCTCCCGCTCCCCCTGTGGGCGCAAACTTCGAATCACCGAGTCCGTCAAATACGAGCGCGACATCTCCCAAGGGCCTTTCTGGGTGCCCATCGGGAGATGTCGGCCGCCTCAATGACGACAGGCACTTCCGGGGTCACCCGGCCCTATATCCAACAGACTCAACGGTTACATTGCAAGTGTGGAGTCCTATGGCATCCACTGGCATCCAAGAGAACGGCCGAACTGAAGTTCGGCCGCTACTTCAAGTAGGTCATTGGATTTCGTGGTGTCTACCGGCTGACCTAACAAAATCAATTCTTTACGGGTAGCGGCCGGCCTTCGGGCCGGCCGTTCCTAGGCCTGGGCTCTGGCTCCCCCGAGGCGCTCGAGGAACCGGACGGCGTCGTCCCGCGAGCTCACCCGGCCGTCCACCTGAGCTTCCCGCAAGGCCGCCAAGGCGCGGCCGAGCTGGGGGCCGGGTGGGTGGCCGAGGATTTCGCCCGCTTCCCGGCCGTCGACGAGGCGAGGCGGGTCGAAGATCTCGGGCCCGAGCAGCGCGAGCCGCTCGGTTAGTGCTCGGGCTCTGGATCGCCAGTCGTCGACATCCTCCGCTCGCGCGCCGAGCACGGTCACGGCGGTGGCCCAGGCCGGGCCGAGCCGGTGCAGGAAGCGTCGCTCCGAAATTTCGCCCCGCGGCAGCTCGCGCTCCGCGAGCAGGTCCGCGACGGCGGCGGTATCGGTCTTGGAGAGATAACCGGCCCGGCCGAACGCCGCCAAGTGGTGCGCGGCCTCCGCCCCCAACTCGGCGAAGCCCAGCGCCCAGCGCGCCCGGCGGTGGTCCACGGCCAAGTCCGAGGCCAAAGCCGCCGGGGCGAGCCGGCGCAGTTCGAGCGCCCGGGGCGCCAAACGGGCCATCTGGGACACCGCCTGCCCGGTCGCTCCCGAGCTGCCCGGCTGCCCACGCCACAGGCCGGGATAAAGATCCAGATGGGCGAGCAGGGCAAGACCCCGGTGGGCCTCGGGATGCCGGAAGATCTTGTCGAGCTCGTCGCGCACCCGCTCGGCCGCGACGCTCGCCAGACCCGCCACCGCCCCGTGGGCGAGGGCGAGCGTCTCCGGCACGACGCTGAACCCCGGCAGTTGCACCCAGAAGCGCGGAAGGCGCAGCACCCGCAGTGGATCGGACACGAAGCTGTCGGCGCCGACGGCGCGCAACCGGCGGCCGGCAAGGTCACCGAGGCCGCCCGCCGGGTCCAGCCAACGGCCGTCCGGTAGGCTCAAGGCGAAGGCGTTGACGGTCAGGTCCCGGCGCCTCAGATCCGCTTCGAGCGAGCCGCCTTCGCGATCCCAGAGGTCGAGCACGAAGTCCTTGCCGACCAACCGATAGGCCCCGAACTCCTTGCCGCCGAGATCGACGCGGCGGGCGCCGAGCAGCGCCTCCAACCGGTCGGCGACCGCACTGCCGCGGCCGGAGAGGGAAGCGTCCCAATCGGCGCCCGAGAGCCCCAGGAGGCGGTCGCGCAGTAGGCCGCCGACCAGCGCCGCGGTCACTCCCTCGGCCGCGGCCGCGGCAGCGAGCGCGCGGACCACCGGCTGGTGGAGCAGGAAGGACGCGACGCGGACGAGGTCGCGAAGGGCGGCCATGACTCAGCCGAGGACCGCGACGGTCTGATGATTGACGGCCACGAGACGCCCGTCGCCGGTCCACAGCTCGCGGGCTTCGAGGGCATAGCCGTCGGAGGAATGGGGCGCTCGGGCCCGGTGGAAGAGTGGCTCGGTGACGTCGAGCGTGGTCGGGTCGAGAACCATCTGGAGGGTGAACGTGATCGTGGCGAAGGGGCGAACGGCGGTGAAGCGCGCCACCGCGGCGGACCACCAGGCATCGGCCAGAGCGGTGACCCAGGCTGCGCCGGGGCGTTCCACCGCCAGTCGGCTGCGGATGTATCCCGAGGTGGTCGCGGTTTCCGCGCCCGAGAACGGCGCTCCGGAGAGCGGTCGGTACTCGAAGAACTCGGCGAAGGCCGGCCCGACGCCGGAGGCCCCGAGGCCGATCTCGGGGACGGCGTGCCAAGGGGGTGGGCTGGGTGGCATCTCCTCGTGCCAGGAGGCCGCCGGGCGGTCGGCGGCGAGCAGCGCGACGGCATGGGCTTGCACCTCGCCGCCCTGGAGCAGCCGCACGGCCAGCGCCGTCACCGAGCTGCCGCGGCGGAGCGGCTCCACCGTCATCTCCGCCGCGCCGGGCTGGACTGGGCCGACCAGCTCGGCGGTCAGCGAGCGCAGGCGCCGACGGGCATCGGTCTCGGAAGCCTCGGCGGCGGCGACCATCTGTCCGAGAACCAGGCCGCCGAAGGCACCGCGCCCCTGTTGCCAGCCGTCCGGGATCGTCGAGTGGAAGCGACCGGACTCGGCGGCCCGCAGTGTGAACAAGGTGTCGAGGGAGATCATGCCGCGAGTTTACGGCTGATCGGGGGCGCTCCCGGGCCGCCATTGCCAGTCTCCCTCGCGAAAAGCTAAACTCGCGCCTCAAGAAGATGGCCCTAAGTGTCCATAAACGCTGCCGAATCGCTCTTCTCGCCCGGGTCCTACTGCTGGGCGGGGTGATCGGCGGGGCGTTCGGCGCGGAGGCCGCCCTCGTCCGCCGCACCGTCGACAAGGCGGCAGGGACCTCGGCGTTGCTGCTCGACACCGGCGATCTGTACCTCGAAGCGACACCCCGGCGCGGCGAAGGGCTCATCGCCTTCGCCCGTCGTACCACGGGTGCCGACAAGAATGCCGCGGCCATCGCCAAAGCCAACGGCAACCCGAGCAAGCTGCTCGCGGGCGTCCGGTACCGGGTCCCCTTCGAACTGGTGACGGCCGAGGACCAGCGGGCCGCCGTGCGGGTGCTGTTCCCCAAGGACCGGGCCGTGGCCGAGGGTTGGCGGCACCGCGTTCGCGGCGTCGGCAAGAAGGGGCGCGAGAGCTTCGTCCACCTGGCTCGCTGGTTCACGCCGTCCGAGGCGAACGCCGCGGAGCTGGCCAAGGCCAACAAGCAGAAGGGCAAGGACGTCGCCGCCGGAGTCGAGCTGACGATTCCGTTGAAGCTCCTGCGCCCCGCTTTTCGGGATGCCGTGGCCGAGCTGCGTGCACCCCGGGCCGGACCGGCTCCGGAGCCGTCGGTCGCCCCCGCCGCCCCCGCCCCCGTCGCTCCCAAACCACCACTTGCGATCGAAGCGCCGCCAGTGACGATTTCCGCCGCCGGCCCCAGTGCTCTACGCCCCGCCTCCGAGGGCGCCGCCCGCGGCTTCGGTCTCGCCTACGGCGACGATGCCGACGGTGAGTACGCGGTGTACCGCCTGCGGGCCGGGGAGGCTCTCTACTCGAGTGTCGTGGTGCGTTTCACCGGCCGCATCCTGGCCCAGGACGTCAACGCGCTGGCGGCGGACATCGCGAAACGCAGCGGCATCGAGGACGTCACGGACATCCCCGTGGGCTATCGGGTCAAGATCCCGCTCGACCTGCTGTTGCCTGAGTACCTGCCCGCGGGCCACCCGCGGCGCCTCGAGTACGAGAGCCAGCTCGCCGAAAGCTCGCGGTTCACCAACCAGATCCAAGCGGCGGATCTCCAAGGCATCACCGTGATCCTGGATGCCGGCCACGGCGGGCAGGACCCGGGAGCGTCCTTCGGCGGCGTTTGGGAGAGCGTCTACGTCTACGACATCCAGCTGCGCGTCCGCCGCCTGCTGCTCGAGCGCACCGGCGCCGAGGTGTTCTTGACCAGCCGCCAGGGCAACGACTTCGAGATTATCGATCGTGATGTCCTGCCTTATTCGAAGGACCGGCGCATCCTCACCGAGCCGCCCTATCCGGTCGACACCGGCGTCGGCGTGCACCTGCGGTGGTACCTCGCCAACAGCCTGTTCAACCGCGTCCTGCGCGACGGCGGAGACCCCCACAAGGTGGTCTTTCTGTCGATCCACGCCGATTCGCTCCATCCGTCCCTGCGCGGCGCCATGGTCTACATCCCCGGCGCCGACCTGCGCGGCGGGCGCTTCCGCAAGGACGGTGCGACGTACTCGGCCCGAGCCGAGTGGCGCGAGCAGCCCGAGGTGAACTTCACGCGGGAGGAGCGGGTGGAGAGCGAGGGCCTGTCGCGCCAATTGGCCCTCCAGCTGATCAAGTCGTTCGGCAAGAAGGGGATCGCGACCCACCCGTTCAAACCCGTACGCGAGCGGATCATCCGCCAGCGCGGCGCTTTCGTGCCGGCCGTGCTGCGCTACAACGCCGTGCCCGCGAGTCTGCTGCTCGAAGTCTCGAACCTCGCCAACGTCGAGGACCGCGAGCTGCTGCAAACCCGGGCCTTTCGCGAAGCCATCGCCGAGGCCGTGGTCGACGCCATCCTGGCCTACTACGGCCAAGGGTCGACGGCGGCAGCGGCGCGCTCGGACGTGGCGGCGCGGTAAGCGCCTGCTCTACGGCACCGTCAGCGACCACGCCGCGGTGTTGCCGGCGTTGAAGCCGTCACTGAAGATCGCGCTCGCGGCGACCGGGGTGCGCCAGGCACTGCGGCCGTGGGTGAAGGCGTAGAGGTACTTCTGAGGTCCCACGGTGGCGAGGCGCAGGCTCTCAACCACGACGTTGGCAAAGGTGGTGTTTTCGACCGCCCAGGTGGTGCCGCCGTTGGTCGAGACGAAGACTCCGAGATCGGTGCCGAGGTAAAGGCGCTGGCTGTCCGCGGGATCGACCAGGATCATGTGGACCGGCAGGTCGGGCAGGGTGCCGGCCCCGGTGCCGTCGAGGGCGGTCCAGGTGGTCCCGGCGTTGACCGTCTTCCACACGTGGGCACCGCCGCCGAAAGTCGAGTAGGTGGCATAGGCCACCTGGGCGTTCTGAGGGTCGAAGGCCAGCCACGAGACGTGGCCGGTGCGCGGCTGGGTGAAGGGCCAGTTGGTGGCCGAGGTGGCCGACAACGCGGCGGTGTTCGCGTGGATGAAGCCGTCACTCATGCCCACCAGCACGTGGTTGCCGTTGGTCGGGGCATTGGCGACGGCGGAGACCGAGCCGACGCCGGTGGTGACGGTGCTGGCGCGTTGCCAGGAAGCCGCCTGGTCGAGCGTGCGCCAGATGAACCAGCCACCCGTCCACAGCCGCTGCGGGTTTCCCGGGTCCATTTGATAGGGCAGGATGAAGGCCGCGCCGTTGTCGCCGGTGATGCCGCTGGTGGCGGGCGAAAACAGCGCGCCGCCGTCGGTCGACTTGCGGATCGAAAACCGCGTGGTGGCCGCGAACAGCACCTGGGGGTCGGTCGGGTCCTGGGCGGTGTAACCGCCGTCGCCGCCGAGGATCATTTGCCAGGCCTCGGTTCCCGTGGCCTCGTCCCCGAGCACCGTGCCGTTGTCCTGGGTACCGCCGAAGTAGCTCATACCATTGGGGAAAACGGTGCCGTGGTAGAACTGGGTGACGGCGTACCCTTGGTTGAGCCTTTGCCACGGCACGGCGATCGTGGTGAAGGCGGTGTCGCAGACGTTCGGTGCCTCGGGCGGGTCCACCGCGGCCCGGGCGTCGAGGGTCTGAAAGATCCCACCGTCATTGCCGACGAACATCGTCTTGTTCTCGTTGCCGTCGTATCCCGGGGCGAAGACGATCGAGTGTTGATCGGCATGGACGTAGAACGGGTCGATCGGGTCCGTGAACCACAACGAGCCGATGCCCCAGGTGGCGCCGCCGTCGTCCGAGCGGAAGAGGTCGACGCCGCCGGCCCACAGGATGTTCTCGTCGACCGGATCGACGGCGAGGACGTTGTCGTACCAGCCTTGGTTGGGGAACGTGTTCTGGCACACCGCAAAGGGGGCGTTGGTCAGCAGCAGCGTGTTGCCCACCGTGGCATCGATGTTGCGCACCCGCGCCGTCCAGCTGCCGGCCTCGCCGTTCGTGGTCGAACGGAAGACGGCGTGGAGGCCGTGGGTGTAGTCGCCCTGGCCGTCGCCGGTGCGGTCGGGACCGGGCGCGATCGAGGCCGCCAGAGCGTAGATGGTGTTTTCGTTCGACGGCGCCAAGGCGAGATGGGTGCGGCCCATGCCGGCCTCGGTCAACACCGGGTCCCAGGTGCCGGCGCCGCCGGCGTCGGTGTTGCGGAACACGGTCGACTGGACGAAGGTACCGCAGGCAGCGAACACGGTGTCCGCCGGGCCGGTGGACTTGATGACGAGGTCGGTGCAGCCGTTTTGGTTGGTGGGTGACACGGCGTCGAGCACCCGCGTCCAGCTCGTGCCGCCGTCGAGGCTGCGGAAGATCCCCGTGCGGGTAGCGGCGTACAGCCGTTGGCTACTGGTGGGGGAGATCACCAAGTCGTTGACGTAGTGGAAGTCGGCCTTGGTGGTCGCCCCGAGCTGGGTCCAGGTGGCGCCGGCGTCGGTCGAGCGGAAAATCCCGGCGCCGCGCACGGCGTCGAAGTTGAAGAAGCCTTCGCCGGTGCCGGCGAACAGGGTCGCGGGGTTGGCGGGATCGAAGACCAGGGCAGTCACCGCCAGGTTGGCCAGAAAGTCGTCGAGCGGCGCCCAGTTCGCGCCGGCGTCGGTGGTCTTCCAAACTCCACCGGCGACGGCCCCAGCGTACATGGTGCCCGGCGTCGTGGGGTGGATCAAGAGCCGCCGGGTCCGACCGCCGACGTTGCCCGGCCCGAGGCTCTCCCAGCCGCCCACGATGGGCGTCGCCGGCTCGTGGCTCGAAAGCTCCCGCCCGAGCTGCGACGAATACCGCGGCATCGCGGCCATCTTCACCTTGGCGGCCAGGTACCGAGCCGGCGACAGGGCGGTCTCCCCGGCCGCCAGGCGCTTGCGCAGGTAGAACTGCAACGCTTCGCCGGGTTGGTCGTGGCGCAGCCCGTGCTCGACCGCGAGCTTCTTCGGGGGCACCGTGGGGCGTGGTTTGGCGGCGCTACCGCTCGAGGCCGCTGTGGCCAAGAAGAGGCCAGCCGTGACTAGGACACAAGCTCGTCGGGGCATTTCGGAATCCTAGCAGTCCGGCGTTCCGGCCTCCCCGGCCACCGCGCGGGTGAGCTGCGCGAGGTGGCCGGCGAGGGCCGCGCGCAGGGCCTCGGGCCGGCGGATTTCGAAGGGTACGGCGAGCCGGGCGAGCTCGCGGGCGAGCCAGGCGAGATCCTCGGCTTGCAGCAGGAGGCGGGTGCCGCCCGACTCCGGAGCGAGGAGGCCGAAGGCGCCGAAAATCTGGCCGCGCGCGGTTTCGAGGTCGCAGTGGAGGAACACCTCGGCGTCGTGGCGCCTGGGCACAGCGGCGATGGCGCGGGTGACCTGCTCGAGGACGTCGAATCCCGCCGGCCGGTGGAAGGTCTCGAGAGTGGTTTCCAGCGCTTCGATGCGGTCGACTCGAAAGGTACGCACGTCCTGGCGCAGGTGGCAGTAGCCGGCGGCATACCAGTGACCGCCACGAAAGACCAGGCCGTAGCCGTCGAACCGGCGCCGCGTCCGCTCTTCGCGCCGGCCGAGGTAGACCAGCACCACGGTGCGGCCCTGTTCGGTGGCGTCCTCGAGGGCCCGCAGCCGCTCGGCGGGGACGCGCGAGCCGGCGCGCGGCCAGGCCAGTCGCAGGGCACCGGCGCGAGCGCGGATGCGCGACCGCAGGGCGGCCGGCAGGACGCGTTCGAGCTTTGCCCGAGCGCTCTCGAGCCCGGCTTCGAGATCGCCGATGCCGAGCTGATCCGCCGCGGTCAGGCCGAGGGACAGGGCCAGCGCCTCGTCGTTCGAGAACATCAGCGGGGGCAGCCGGAAGCCGGCCACCAGGGCATACCCCCCGTTGCGGCCGGCTTCCGCCGTCAGGGGGATACCGAGCTCTTCGAGGGCCGCGACGTACCGGCGGATGGTGCGCACGTCCACCCCGAGCCGCTCGGCGAGGAACGGGCCGGAAACCTGGCCGTGGGCCTGGAGGATTTCCAAAGTGGCGAGCAATCTCGAAGTCGGTCGGGACACGGGCCGAATCTAACAAGAATCAGGGCGGAAAACGTCCGCTTTTTTTCTTAGGCTCCCGTTGCCGCCGGCAAACCCGCCGGGCGGTGAACTCGGAGAACCCACCATGGTCCGTTCCCTCCTCGCCGCTTCATTACTCGCCACGCTTCCCGTTCACGGCGCCGAGCTCCCGTCCGGTGCCGGTGACTTCGACTTTCTCCATGGCACCTGGACGATCCACAATCGCCGGCTCGTGGCCCGTCTCCAGGGTGCCACGGAATGGCAGGAGTTTCCGGCGACCTCCGACTGCCGGCCCCTACCCGGGGGCATCGGCAACCTCGATGAGTTCCGCACCGAGTTCTGGCCCGGCTTCGTGGGGCTGACGCTCCGGTTCTACGATCCGGCGACTCGCCGCTGGTCGCTCTACTGGATCGATCACCGCACCGGAGTGCTCCAACCGCCCGTGGTGGGCGCCTTTGACGGCGATGTCGGAATCTTCGAGGGCGACGACGTCTTGCGTGGCCAGCCGATCCGCGTGCGCTTCCGGTGGTCCGGCGTCAAGTCCGGCCGACCGCGCTGGGAACAGGCCTTCTCGGGCGACGGCGGGAAGACCTGGGAAACCAACTGGATCATGGAGATGCAGCGGGCGGAAACTTCCTCCGGCCAGCCTTGATCCCCTTGCTCGGCACTCGCGGATGGTAGGCTCACGGATCGCTCCGGCCCACCCCGGAGCCATCCATGTCCCCCAATTTCCGAGGAACCATGACCGCCACGCCGCCCGAAGTCGCCCGCCGCCGTACTTTCGCGATCATTTCGCACCCCGACGCGGGCAAAACGACCCTGACCGAGAAGCTGCTGCTCTTCGGCGGCGCCATTCAGCTGGCCGGTGCCGTCAAGGCCCGCGGCGACGCCCGCCGTGCCCGCTCGGACTGGATGAAGGTCGAGCAGGAGCGCGGCATCTCGGTCACCGTGTCGGTGATGACCTTCGACTACGGCGGCTGTACGTTCAACCTGCTCGACACGCCCGGTCACGAAGACTTCAGCGAGGACACCTACCGCACGCTTACCGCGGTGGATTCGGCCGTGATGGTCATCGACGCCGCCAAGGGCATCGAGCCACAAACCCGCAAGCTGTTCGAGGTCTGCCGCTTGCGCGACGTGCCGATCACCACCTTCGTGAACAAGCTCGACCGCGACGGCCGCGAGCCCTTCGAGCTGCTCGACGAAATCGCCGAGACGCTGGCCTTGGACGTCACACCGGCTTCCTGGCCCATCGGCATGGGCCAGAGTTTCCTCGGGGCCTACGACCTCGAACGTGACCGGCTGATCCTGCTCGATCGCACCCAGCGCAGCCACTTGACCGAGGGCGAAGTCTGCGAGGGCCTCGGCGACCCGAAGCTCGACCGCCTGTTGCCCGCGCGCGCCGTGGCCCAACTCCGCGAGGAAGTCGAGATGGCGCGCGGCCTGTGCCCGCCGTTCGAGCTCGAAGCTTACCGCTCGGGGCACCTGACACCGGTGTACTTCGGCAGCGCACTCAACAACTTCGGCGTCCAGGCGTTGCTCGACGGCCTGATCGCCCGGGCGCCGTCGCCGCGGCCCCAGCCCTCCGCCACGCGCGTCGTCGAACCTGGGGAAGACAACGTCACCGGTTTCGTCTTCAAGATCCAGGCGAACATGGACCCGCGCCATCGCGACCGCGTGGCCTTCGTGCGCCTGTGCTCCGGCCGCTTCGAGCGCGGCATGAAGTTGAAACACGTGCGCAGCGGCAAGACGATCGCCGTGCACAACCCACTGCTGTTCCTGGCTCGCGACCGCGAGATCGCCGAGGAGGCCTGGGCGGGAGACATTCTCGGCTTGCCCAACCACGGCAACCTGCGCATCGGCGACACCTTGACGGAGGGCGAGGAGCTCAAGTTCGTGGGCATCCCGAGCTTCGCTCCGGAACTGCTCCAGAAAGTCCGCGCGATCGACCCGCTCAAGGCCAAACACCTCGGCCGCGCACTCTTCCAACTTGCCGAAGAAGGTGCTGCGCAGGCATTCAAGTCGCGCATCGGGAACGATTGGATCGTGGGGGTGGCGGGAGCACTCCAGTTCGACGTCCTGGCCGATCGCATCCGGACCGAATACGACCTCGAAGTGCGTTTCGAGGGTACGTCGATCCTGACCGCCCTGTGGGCCGAGGCGGATGACCCGCGCCTGCTCAAGAAGTTCGAGCACGCTCTCGAGCCCAACCTCGCCGACGACCACAACGGCGCCCCGGTGTTCCTGCCCCGCAACGCCTGGCACCTCAAGGTGACCAAGGAAGAGTGGCCGGACGTGCGGTTCCTGAAGACCAAGGAACAGACGGCCTAGGCCGGAAAAACGGCCGGCGTGCTCCCGGCCGTCGCGAGGCGCGGATCAGGGTTCAGCGCAGGTTTCGCAGTACACGTAGTGGGCGTGAGTGGGAGCCTCGTGATAATCACGGAGCTCCTCCTCGAGCAGCTCCCGCAGTGCCTGGGGGGCACCCTCGAAGGCACCGCCTTGAACCGCCGCACCGGCCGACCAGCCAGCCAAGAAGTCATTGCGAGCGATGCGGGTGTCAACGCGGCCGTCGGCATTGGTGTCGATCATCATCTCGCGGCTCTGCTCGAGACGGGAGGCGGCGCGCGCCCACGGGAAGCTGGCCGGGCGCTCGAAGACGACGGTGTGGTCGAACGTGCGCACCGGAGCGCGCCGGCCGACGGGGGTGAAGGTCATGCGCACGACGAGGGCGAGGTTGGCGGTGAAGGTGCCGCCGTTGTCGTCGACCTGCTTGATACGCATCCGGTTGAGCGGCTGCTCGCCCGGGGCGAGGGAGACGCGGACCGCGTAGGCGCCGCAGGACGTCGAAATGGCCGCGAGGCCTTCGAGCTGGATGGCGCGCACCCGGGTGCGGGTGACCGCGACGCCGCGCTCGTTGAAGTTGGCCTCGTCGAGACGCTCGACGATGGTGTCGGTGGTGCCGGGAGCGCCGACGATGGGCACGCCGCGGAAGTCGATGCGGCCCGTGAAGGGCTGCGATCCGGGGCAGAAGAAGCCCGCGGGAATGGGCTCGGTGGAGAAGTCCACGAAGGTCCGTCCGTCTCCGCGGGTGGTCCAAAGGTCGGCGCCGGGTCCGATCGGTCCGGCCAAGGCCGGGCTGGCGAGAAGCACGAGGGCGAGAAGCACGGTCAGGCGGTGGCTGTTCATCGTTCCTCCTTGTTCTAGGGCGGCGAGCAAGAAAGCCGCGACCGCGAGCACGGCGGCACGGCTCTCTAAGACAACTCCTTCAGTCCGAAATCGAGCAACTTAAAAGAGTCGTGCATCTAGGCTTCAAAAGAGGGACATGCGATCTCGGTCCGCGCGACCGCTCCGAGGGCGAAGTCGATCTCCTCTTCGCCGTGGCCGAGGCCCAGGAACCACGCTTCGTGGGGGCTGGGCGGCAGATGGACACCCTGCTCGAGCAGTTGGTGGAACAGGCGGGCGAAGGCCTCGCGGTCGACCTGCTCGGCGGCCTCGCCGTCGGGCACGGCGTCAAGGCCGGGGAACACGGTGAGCATCGAGCCGACCCGCTGGACGGCAGCCCGCCGGCCGAGCGCTCTGCGCAGGCCGCTTTCGAGGCGGGCACCGAGGGCTTCCAGCCGGGTGTAGGCCGCGTCGTCGAGCAACTCGAGGGTCGCGAGACCGGCGGTCATGGCCAGGGGGTTGCCGGCGCCGGTGCCGGCGTGGAACACCGGCCCCGCGGGTGCGAGCCGTTCGAGTAGTGCGGCCGGCCCGCCGAGAGCGCCGCAGGGCAGGCCCCCGCCGACGATCTTGCCGAGCACGGTCAAATCGGGCGTCACGCCGTAACGTTCCTGGGCACCACCGCGGGCCACGCGGAAGCCGGTGACGACTTCGTCGAAGACGAGCAGCGCCCCGTGGCGCTCAGTGACGGAGCGCAAGCCCGCCAAGAACGACGAGTCTGACGAATCTGACGAATCGGGTGGCACCTGGTTTCCCCCCGCCCGGATCGTCGCCAACGAATCGGGTGGCACCACGCCCATGTTGGCGGCGACGGGCTCGACCAGCACGGCCGCGATCTGGTTCGGGTGCCGGCGGAAGAGGGCCTCGACCGAGTCGGGGTCGTTGAATCGGGCGGTCAATGTGGCTCGGGAGGTCGTTCGCGGCACGCCGGGCGAGCCGCTGCCGAGCACGGCGTCGGCGTGGCCGTGGTAGCCGCCCGCGAAGGTGACGACGAGTTCGCGGCCGGTGGCGGCCCGGGCCAGCCGCAGAGCGGCCATCACCGCCTCGGTTCCGGAGCAGGTGAAGCGCAGGCGCTCGAGGGCGGGCATACGCCGCCGAACTTCTTCGGCGAGGGCGACCTCGATGTCCGTCGGTACGCCGAAGCCGAGGCCGCCGAGAGCGGCCTCGCGGACTCGCTCGACGACCCGCGGGTGGGCGTGGCCGGCGATGGCGGCGCCCCAGCCGCCCACGAAGTCGAGCAGCCGCCGGCCGTCCGGCTCGATCAGCCAGGCGCCTTCCCCGTGGCTCGCGAAGCGCGGTGTGCCGCCTACCGCGCGGAAGGAGCGGGCCGGGGACGACACTCCGCCGACCAACACTCCGCGGGCGCGGGCGAATCGTTCGGCACTCATGGAGAGGGCTCCGTCAGCCAGCCGGCGACTTCGCGGGCGGCATAGGTGATGATCGCGTCGGCGCCAGCGCGCCGCAGGGCCACCAGGGACTCGAGCAGGGCCGCGCGGCGGTCGAGCCAGCCGCGGTCCGCGGCGGCCTCGATCATCGCCAACTCGCCGGACACCTGATAGGCCACCAGCGGCACCGCGGGGAAGGCGTCGCGGACACGCGCCACGATGTCCAGGCACGGTCCGCCGGGTTTGACCATCACCAGGTCGGCGCCCTCGGCCAGATCGAGGGCGATCTCGGCCAGCGCCTCGCGGCCATTGGCCGGGTCCATCTGGTGGCCGCGGCGGTCGCCCGTACTCGGTGCCGAGCGTGCGGCGTCGCGGAAGGGGCCGTAGAACGCCGAGGCGTACTTGGCGCTGTAGCCGAGGACGACCCGGTCGCCGAAACCGGCTGCGTCGAGACCCTGGCGAATCGCCGCCACTTGCCCATCGGCCATGGCACTCGGCGCCACGCCGTCGGCACCGGCCTCGGCGTGGCTCGTGGCCATGGCCGCCAGCAGGTCGTTGGTCGGCCCGTGAGCGAAGCCGCGGGGGCCGTGGGGGCCACAATGGCCGTCCTCGCGATAGGCACACAGGCACACGTCGGTCAGGACGACCAGCTCCGGCGCCGCCGCCTTGAGCTCGGCCACGGCCCGTGCCACGGGTCCTGCCGGGTCTGCGGCACTCCGACCCTCGGGACAACGTCGTGCTGGAACGCCGAAGAGCAACACGGCCGGCACGCCACGGGTTACCAGGTCGACCGCCACCGGTCCCAGCTCCGCGGGAAAGTACCGGGCCACTCCCGGCAGCGAGGTCACCGGCCCGCGCGCCGCGGGGTCATCGGTGACGAACAGGGGTTGGATCAGCCGGCCGGTGTCGAGGGTGGCCTCGCGAACGAGGCGGCGCAGGCCGGCCAGCGCGCGGGCGCGGCCGGTCCGCGCCGGGCCGAGAAGGGTGGGGTTCATGCCGCATCCTCCTGGCGCCGGCTCGGAGTCAGGGCCGCCGTCAGGGCCTCGATCAACCCGGCTTCGTCGTGGTCCGCGGCCACCTGGGGGTCGCGGAAGCCGCGCTCGCGGGCCTCGGCTGCCGTGGTCGGCCCTAGGCAGACGACCACGTCTGCCGCGGCCGGGTCGAGCCCATGCTCGACGTAGGAGGCGACTGCCGAGGGGCTCGTGAACACGACGGCATCGACGCCGCGCTCGAGGGTGTTGCGAAACGCCGGGGTCGGTGCGCGGTGGCGGGTGGTGTAGACCTCGAGCTCGTCGACCGCGATGCCGTGGGCGCCGAGGCCCAGGACGGTCTCGCGGCGGGCGCGGCTGCCGGCAGAGAAAAGGACGCGGTGCCCGGGCAGCATTTGCCGCGCGAGGGCTGCCACCAGGGCCTCGGCACGGTGCGGGACGGCTACGAGATCGGCCGAAAGTCCGTGGTCACCGAGGGCTTCCGCCGTGGCGGGGCCGACGACGGCCAATCGAGTCCCGGCGAGCGCTCGGGCGTCGCGGCCCGCGGCCCGCAGTCCCCGCCAGAAGCCCGCGACGCCGTGTTTCGAGGTGAACACCAACCAGGGGTAGCGCGCCAGCGGCAGCCGCTCCGCAAGGGCGGACGCCAGGACGGCCTCGTCTTGCAGCTCGATCTCGATCAGCGGACTGGCGACCACGCGGGCGCCCCGGGCGGCCAGCAACGCGGCCGTCCGGCGGGCTGGGCCGTCGGGTCGGGTGAGGGCGATCGTTCGACCGGCCAAGGAGCCCGACAAAACGCCCAACGAGGTGCCAGCCGATTCGTCGGAGCCACCGTTCCTGGCGCGAGCGGCGGTCGGGCCGATCACCACCAAGGCCGGTGACTCGAGATCCCGACCCGCGACGGCGAGCTCCCCGAGCCGGGTCGCCCGCACGGTCTCGGTCGACCAAGTGGCGTGGGACACGATCGCCGCCGGGGTGTTCGCTGGCCGACCGGCGGCGATGAGCTCGGCGGACAAACTCGCCAGCCGGTCGAGACCCATCAGCACGACCAGCGTGTCCGCGCCATGGGCCGCGCTGGCGAGGGGCGGCGTGTCGTCCCCGGCGTGGGCCGAGAGCACGACGACGCTCCGGGCCACCCCGCGCTCGGTCACCGGCACGCCGACGCCCGCTGGTCCGGCGAAGGCGCTCGACAGGCCCGGCACCACCTCGCAGGGCACGCCCGCTGCCCGGCAGGCGTCGAGCTCCTCGGCGCCACGGCCGAAGACGAACGGGTCCCCGCCCTTCAGCCGCACCACCACCTGCCCCGCCCGCGCCCGCTCGACCAACAGGCGCTCGATGGCCCGCTGGGGCAAGGTGACGCGTCCGGCCTCCTTGCCGACATCGACCCGCTCCGCCCCGGCGGGCGCCAAGGCCAGCAGCTCCGGGGTCAGCAGGCGGTCGTAGACCACCACGTCCGCGGCGCGCAGGCGGTCGAGCCCGCGTAGGGTGAGCAGGTCCGGCGCGCCCGGTCCGGCCCCCACGAGATGGACGCTGCCGGTGCAAGTCTCCTGATTCTGGTGGTTTGACGAGGTGCCACCCGATTCGTCAGAAACCGGCAGGCGGCGCACTAGTAGCTCCAGCCGGCCGTCCTTCTCCCAGGCGTGGGCCGCCACCTGAGAGGTGCCACCCGATTGGGCGCGCCGGGCGGCGTCGCGCTCGGCGGTCACGCTACGGCGGGTCGGGCCGTGGTCGAGGGGCGCCAGACGGTCGGCGAGGGGGCGGTCTCCGCGCCGGATCTGAAGTGCGATCGCACCCTGGCCGGGTTCGGGCACGAGGTGGTCGAAGGGAAGGCGCTCGGCGATGCGGTCCTTGAGGTCGAGGCGGACGAGGGCGGCTTCGGCGAGCACCAGAGCGTCGAAGTGGCCGGCATCGAGTTGGGCGAGGCGCTCGCCGATGGCGCCGCGCACGGGCCGAAAGTCGAGATCCGGCCGGAGTCGACGCAGTTGGCCGCTGCGGCGGGGGCTGCAGGTGCCCACGCGGGCCCCCGGCGGCAACTCGGCGAGGCGGGCACCCACCATCACGTCGGCAGCGGGGCCGCGTTCGAGGAAGGCGGCCAGCTCGAGATCGGCGGGTTCGTCGAGCGGCAGGTCCTTGACGCTGTGCACGGCGAGGTCGGCGACGCCGCGGCGCAGGGCGGCCTCGAGGTCGTCGGTGAACGGCCCGGCAGTGGCGAAGGCTGAGATCGGCCGCGTGGTATCACGATCCCCGGCCGTGTCGACCGGCACCACCTGAGCCGGAAGGCCCCGGCGCCCGAGGGCAGCGCGCACGAGCTCGGCCTGGACGAGGGCCAGCGGACTACGGCGGGTGGCGATACGCAGGGGCGGCCCGGCGGCGCGGCCGAAGCGATCGAGCACCGCGGGCAGGAGCATTGGCTCGGCGAGGAGCGGCTTCAGGGTGAGGAGGCGGATTTGCGCGGGGAGGGCCGCCGCCACCCGCGCCGGCACGTCGTCGTCGGCGTGATGCCCGCCGAGCAGGTGGGGCACCAGGACGAGAGTCGACAGCCGAGGCCGAAACCGCAGGAGGGCCGCGGCGGCGGCTTCGAGAGTGGGTGCCTGATCGAGGAACCCGACGGCGACGGCCACGGCGGGGAAATGGTCGCGCAGGAGGGCCGCGAGGCGTTCGGCGGAGTCGCCGCTGGTGTCCTGACGGGCCGTGCCGTGGCCGGCGACGAGGATCGCTGCGGGGGCCTCGGCAGGCGCTTCGGCGAGGTGCCACCCGATTCGCGAGAGCGCCGTCCGGGTGGCATCGACCCGGCCCTGCAGCAACCACGGGTGGGTGCCCACGGGCTCGGTGATGTGGTGGGCGCGCGCGGTTTCGAGGGCCTTCGGCAGCACCTCGCGGCTGAAGTAGCCCGCGGCGGCCAGCAGCGGCACGACCCGGACGGTGTTTCGGCCCGTCGTATCGTCCCAACCCGGCGCTCCGCGTCGAAAGGCGACTTCCACGGGACGACCGGCGAGTTTGGCGAGCTGGTCGGCGAGGTGCCGAACGGCCGTGTTGGTGGCGCTGCCATCGCCCGAGCCGTGGGCGGCGAGGAGCCAACGGGCCGACGCCTGGGTGCGGAAGCGGGCCACGAAGCGGTCGACTTCCAGCTCGACCTGGGCTTCGGCGGCGGCCCGGCGGTCGGCGGAAAGCGGCAGGTGGTAACGCGCCTCCAGGGCCGCGAGGTCCAGGAGCACGATCCCGGGGTGGGAGCCGACGGTCGAATCGACGAGGGGCGGTTCCCCGAGGTCAACCAACAGAGGGCGGCCACGGGGGGCCGCCCCTACGGATCGTTGAATCCCCAGTGGCACCCGGCCCCGCGTCGCCAGGATCACGGCATCGTAGTGATGCCACTCGTCCGCCAGGCCGGGCCGGTCCTTCGCCGCGGCGCCGTGGCGGGCCGCCACCTGGGCCGTGTGCTCGGGGTGGCTGCCGTAGAGCACGGTGGGCGGGCGACCGATCGCGGCGAGCCCGCGGGCGAGGGTCTCGGCGAAGCGGCCGGTGCCGACGAGGGCGATCCGCTCGGCGCCGTGCTCGCGGATGGCCGCCACGGCGGCGGTCGCCCAGCTCTGGCGGGTGCCAGTGGCATCGAGCGTCTGGCGGACCCGCCGGCCGGTCTCCTTGGCCCAGCGCACCAGCCGATCGAGGTGGCGGTCGAGGCTGGGCCCGACCCGGGCGGCAGCGGCGAACTGCGCCGCGATTTCGTCTTCCCCGAGCAGGCGCGAGTCGAGCCCCGCGGCGACACGGAAGAGATGACGAACCGCGGCGCGGCCGCGGCGGATGCTCAGCGCCCCGGCCAGGGCTTCTGTCCCCGCGACCTCCGCCGCGAGGCTGTGGGCGACCCGGGCGCGCAGCTCGGCATCGGGCTCGTGGCTGCGTTGGATCACCTCGGCCCGCTCGCAGGTGACGAGGGCGAAACCGTTGATCCCGGCGGCTGTGAGCCGGGCCGGCCAATGGGCGAGGTGGACGGGGGCGAGGGCGGCAGAAGCCCGCGGCGCCGCGGCGCGGAGAAAGCCCACGACAGCGAGATCCTGAAGACTCTTGGCGTTCATGGTGCGACCTCCACCAGTTGGAGCCCCAGGACTCGCTCGCCGAGGGCCTCTTCTTTGCCGGTCAGGAGCGTCCGCGGGGCATGCCCGGCCAGGCGTTGCCAGAAGTCACCGAGGGCCTCGCCGGGGTGGCGTTCGTCCCGATAACGCTCGAGGAGGGGGCGCAGGGTGTCGACGAACGAATCGGCTGGCACCTCGACGGCGAAGAGATCGGCGAGGCGATCGCCGCTCAAGCCGCCCCCGACGTAGACGTGGTAAGCCCCGGGCTTCTTGCCCACGAAGGCGAGGTCGGCGTTGTACGGGCGGGCGCAGCCGTTGGGGCAGCCGGTCATGCGCACGGTCAGGGGCACGTCGTCGATCGCCAGCCGGGCGAACTCGGCTTCGAGGTCGGAGATCGCCGCCGGCAGGGCGCGTTCGGCGTCGGTCAAGGCCAGCGAGCAGGTCGGCAGGGCCGGGCAGGCCATGGACCAGCGCCGCGTCGTCGACAGCCGTTCGACGGTCGCTATGCCGTGGTCTGCGAGAAGGGCCTGGATGGCTGGCAGGTCGCTGCGATCGAGGTCGGTCAGGAGCAGGCTCTGCATCGCGGTCAGGCGCACCCCCGGTTGAAAGCGGCGGACGACCTCGGCGAGGCCGGACCGCAGGGGGCCGATCACCCGGCCGTTTTCGATGAAAACACCCAGGAACACCCGGCCATCGCCTTGGTCGTGAACTCCGAGGTGGTCCTCCTGGTTCGATGGCGGCACCGGTCTGGGCGGGGCCACGGGGTGACCGAGCTCGGCTGCGAGGGCCTGGCGGAACCGTTCAACTCCCCAAGACTCCACGATGTATTTGAGCCGGGCGTGTTTGCGGTCCTCGCGGTTGCCGTGGTCCCGGTAGAGGGCGGCCACGGCGCGGATGGCAGCGACGCCCCACGCGACGGGCACGGAACCGATCGGGCTCGCCAGCCGCGCGAAGGTGTCGGACTTGCCGTGGGTGATGCCGAGGCCGCCGCCGGACAAAATGTTCCATTCGGCGACGTCGCCATCGGCGCCGAGCAGGCCCACGAGCCCGGCGTCGTAGGCGTGGAGGTCGATGCAGTTGTCCCCGGCCAGGGCGACGCCGACTTTGTACTTTCGGGGTAAGTAGGTGGTGCCGTAGAAAGGCTCCTCGGGCTCGGCGCTCAGCTCCAGGCGCTCGCCGTCGAGCCAAATCTCGGCGTAGGCGCGGCTCTTCGGCTCGAGCTCGCGAGCGATCTCGGCGGCCACCCGCTGGACGGTCCGGTGGGCGGGGTCGGTGAGCGGCGCCGGGCAGGCCATGACGTTGCGGCGCACGTCGCCGCAGGCGGCGAGGGTGGTCAAGAGCGAGCGGTGGAGGGCCTGGAGGGTCGGCTTCAGCTCACCGAGCAGCAGGCCGTGGAACTGAATGCCCTGGCGGGTCGTCAAGCGCAGCGTGCCGCCGCCGTGTTCCTCCGCCAACCGGTCGATCGCCAGGTACTGATCCGCGGTCAGCACGCCCCCCGGGATGGCCAGGCGGACCATGTAGTTGTAAGTCCGGTTTTCGACCTTCTCCCTGGCGTCGCGGTCGTATTGCTCGTAGATGCCGTGGAACTTGAGGAGCGTCGGGTCCTCGCCGACGAATCGGGTGGCACCTCCAGCAACCGCCTCGGCGAGGCCGCCGCGCAGGCCCCGGCTGTCCCGTTTGGCGTGCTCGACCTTCGAGAGTTTGGGCTCCGTGCTCATCGCACCACCCCGGCAGGAATCCCGATGAAGCTGTAGACCGGGGCCGGTGGCGGCAGCAGGTGCAGGCCGCATTCGGTCTTGGAGCTCGCGGCCCAGCGCCCGGCTCGCGAGTAGTCCCCGGGGCGTGAGCCGGGTACCGGACGGGTGCAGTGGGTGCAGCCGATCGTCGGATAACCCTCGAAGTGCAGCGGGTTGATCGGTACTTGGCGGCGCACCACGTGGTGCCACACTTGTTCCCGCGTCCAAGCCGCGATCGGGGCGACTTTGGTCACGCCCCAGCGTGCGTCCCAGCCCACCAGGGGGGTTGCGGACCGACTCGCGGACTGGTCCCGGCGCACGGCGGTGATCCAGGCCTGGGCGCCCTGGAGCAGCTCGGCCATGGGGTCGAGCTTGCGGATTTGGCAGCAGAAGTCCGGGTTGCGTCGCCACAACTCGGGACCGTGGAGCGCGGCCTGGCGCTCGGCCGACAATCCGGTGCCGACGCCGATGAACCGCAGGTGGGGATAGAACAGGGTCAGGCGTTCGCGCAGCTCGTGGGTCTCCCGAAACAGAAACCCGGTGTCGATGAAGTGGATGGTCAGGGGCTCGTCGCGCTCGGCCAGGAGGTCGATGAGCGCACAACCCTCCATGCCGAAGGCCGTGGTGATCACCACGCGATGTTTCGGAAAGCGCTCGAACGTCCACGCGAGCACCGCCTCCGGGGCGGTGTCGGGTGGCAACTGCGGGGCGTCGAGGCGGGGACTGCGCTCGGCGGACATCTTCGATTCCTCCACTGCGGTCGGACGGTTCGGGGCAAAAAGAAAACGGCCCGCGGAGGTCCGCGGGCCGTTCGAGAGAGGCACCGTCTTGCGCCTTCAGGCGCTACGGGCTCGGGCTACACGCGGGCACACCTCCAGCGGGCGGGCATGGGACAACAACACATACACAGCGTGTTGGTCGGGGCGAAGGAGGCCGCGTTCATAGCGGCTGGAGTATGGGTTTCGAGCCGGAGGATGTCAAGCCGCGGGGTTCCAACGAGGTGCCAGCCGATTCGTCGAACCGTGTGCGGCGTCCCGACTCCGGGACGAGCTTTTCTCAGAGCTGAGACTCGGGGCGGTCCCTGTCGTTGGCGTCGTGGCCGGTTTTGTGCCCTCTGGCGGTTCGCTGGTCGCGAGAAGCCCCTGGCACCACCCTTGCTCTTCGCCTCCTCCGCACAGCCCATCGGGCACAAGTCGAGCGCGGAAAACTCCGGTGACGGAGCGAGGTCGAAGTGTGTCCAGCCGTGCGGTTGTCTTGTCGTCGGTTCCCCCCAAACTGGAAGGAGTGACGGAGATGAAGAAGATGTCGCAAGGGAAAGTTGGGATCGCGCTGGCTCTTGGCTTCAGCCTGATGGCCACGGCGGCCACGGCCGAAGGGCCGCGCTCGAAGGGCGCGGCGACCGGAGGGTTCGCCCCGGTCGCGCTGTTCGAGGATCTTGGAAGCGTCAACGCCGGTGGTCTCGAGACGGCGCTGCAGAAGGCCTCCGAGGGCCTGACCGAGGGCACCTACCTGAAGGCCAATCACGAGGTGCTGGCGCGCCTCGCCCAGCGGGCGCCGCAACAGCTGCGGCTGCTGCTGCCCTTCGAGGGGCGCACCCTGGAACTCGACCTGACCAAGGTGAACCTCTTCGCCCCGGGCTTTTCGGTCGTCGACCAGAACGACCGCGTGCTCGCCGTCGAGCTGGGCGCCCACTACGACGGCGTGATCGTCGGCGAGCGCGGCTCGCGGGTCGCCTTGAGCCTCTACCGCGACCAGATCGCGGGCATGGCTTACTCGACCCAGGACGGCAACGTGATGTTCGGCCGGGTCGACGGTGAGGAGTTCCACATCGCCTTCTCCGAGCGGCACTTGACGCGCCAGCCGGAGCCCTTCGCCTGCGCCACGGACCATCGCCGGCCGGACGCCCGGGTTCCTCAGGAGCTTGCCACTGCCGGGCTGTTCGAGTCCGAGACGCTCGCTTCCACGAGCACCGTGAACATCTACCTCGAGGCCACCAACGGCTTGCGCATCGCCCGCGGCGGCACGCAGGGAGCGACCACCTACGTCACCACCATCTTCAACCTCTCCCGCCAGCTCTACGCCAACGAGCGGATTCCCGTGGCGATCTCCCAGCTGCGGATCAACACCGCCGCCGACGGCTACGGCACCAACGTCAGCACCAACCTGTCGCGTTTCCAGTCGGCTCGCTCCGCGACGTTCCCGGGCCAGCTCGCCCAGCTCGTCGGTTCCGGCAGTCAGGGCGGCATCGCGGCCGGCTTCGCGGGCTTCTGCGCCAGCAATCGCCGCAACTCGATGTGCACCAGCCAGCTGGACGGCACCTCGGCGAGCCTGCCGACCTGGAACTACTCGGTCGAGGTGTTCACTCACGAGCTCGGCCACTTGATGGGCTCGCGCCACACCCACGCCTGCGTGTGGAACGGCAACAACACCGCGATCGACGGCTGCTCCGGCTTCGTCGAGGGTAGCTGCGCCCTGCCCAACGTGCCCGCCTCCCAAGGCACGATCATGAGCTACTGCCGCGGCTTCAGCTTCAACAACGGCTTCGGCTCCCAGCCCGGAAACGTCATCCGCAGCCGGTACGCCGCGGCTTCCTGCTTCTGATCTCGCATTCCCCGAAGTTGCCCTGTCCTGTCGGGACGGTCGTTCGACCGTCCCCTTTTTTTGCTTGGCTTCGGGGTCCGGCTCCGCCACAATGCCTTCGCCGGACGAATCCAGCCATGCCCTTCCGCCTCCTGCTCCAGTTCCCCACGGGCTCGCGCCGAGCGCCTCTGGCGGCGGGCGAGACGATCCTGGGCAGTGCCACCGATTGCGACATCGTGATCTCCCACATGACCGTTTCGCGGCGCCACGCGCGCTTGCGGGTGGCGGACGACACGGTCTGGTTGGAAGATCTGGGCTCGAGCAACGGAACCCGTGTGGCCGGCGTGCGCGTGACCGCGGCGGTGCCGCTGGCGCCGGGTGTCGAAATCGAGTTGGGCGGTCTGCGGGCCCGGCTCGAGGCGGTCGACGAAGCCGACTGCGTGGCCGTCGGGCCGGCCCCGGTGGCGGCCCACCGGGCGGTGACCGAGCTTGCCCCGGCCTATCCGACGTTACGCGGCGTCGCCCTCGAAGAGTTCCTGCTGCGCACCGTGCCCGCGGCGGTGGACCGGTGGGTAGCCGGAGCGAGCGCCCCCGAGCTGGCCCAGAGTTTCGGCAGCGAGATCTTTCGCGCCTTTCCGTGCCCCTGGCTCGAGATTTCCCACGCGCCGACGGGAGCTCTGTGGTTCCACGGCGGTCGGGAAGGTGAGACGGGGAGCCCGGACGAGCTCGCGGCAGATCTCGATCGCGTCGTCGGCCGGGTGCGGTGGCGCAGCCGATTCGTCAGCCCGGTGCTCGCCCGCCAACTCGAGCCCCTGGTCGACATGGTTCTGCGGCTGGTCAGCGCCGCCGATGAGCGCGGCGCCGGGCCGGCGATCCGGGCGCCCAAGGCGGTGCCGCCCGCCTCGGCGACGGCGCCGACCTGTCTGCATCACGCTACGCTCGATGTCCGCCTGTCGGCCTTGCTCGAGCGCTGCACGCGGGTGGCCCGCGGCGATATCGGGGTGCTGATCCGCGGCGAGTCGGGCACCGGCAAGGAAGTGCTCGCCCGCTACGTCCACGACGCCTCCCCCGTGGCTCGCGGGCCCTTCGTCGCGATCAACTGCGCGGCGCTGCCGCGGGATTTGCTCGAAGCCGAGCTTTTCGGCATCGAGCGCGCGGTGGCGACGGGCGTCGAAGCGCGGCCGGGCAAGTTCGAAAGCGCCCACGGCGGCACGCTGTTTCTCGACGAAATCGGGGACATGGCGCTCGAGACGCAGGCCAAGATCCTGCGCGTCCTGCAAGAGGGCGAGGTGTTTCGGATCGGCGCCCAAACGCCGCGACCGGCCCGTCCGCGGATCGTGGCGGCTACCCATCGGGACCTCGAGGGTTTGCTCGAAGCGGGTACGTTCCGGCGCGACTTGTTCTATCGCATCGCGGGGTTCGTGGCCGTCTTGCCGGCTCTGCGGGAGCGCGCGGTGGACATTCCGAACCTGGCCGCGAACTTTCTCACTCAGGCGGCGCAGAAGCACGGCCTGGCGGTGGCCGGCTTGTCCCGCCGGGCGGCCGAGCGTCTTGCGGCCTACGACTGGCCGGGCAACATTCGCGAGCTCAAACACGAGGTCGAGCGCGCGGCGCTGTTTTTGAGCGACGGCGAGTTGCTCGACAGCACGGGTCTCGACCCGCGGCTGGCACGCCACGGGGGAGGCGGCGAGACGCTCCACGATCGCCTCGAGGCGTTCGAGCGAACCGAAATCGAACGCGCGCTGGGCCGCTCGGGCGGGGATGTGGCGCGCGCCGCGGCGGCCCTCGGTATCGGCCGCTCGACCCTCTACCGGCGCCTCCAGGCGCTCGGGATTAGTGTCCCGGAGACGCTGGACCGTTGAGGAGCGGCAGGTCCGAGTCTCCTGCCAGCCAGCGCACGGTCTGGTGACGCCAAAAGTGCCAGCCGAGGTCGGCGCGGGAGCCGGCCAGGGGCAAGGCCAGCAGGCGGCGTCCGGCGGCGCCGATCTCGGCGGGATCGGGGTGTTCCCGTGCCCGCGCGGTGAGCACCGCGAGCACGGCCTGGAGCCGGTCGAGGGCCAGCGGCCGCCGGCCACCGTCGGGCAACTTCGACGCCACCTCGGCGAGCAGACCGGCGGCCTCGTCGAGGTACGGCCGCGGCGATTGGCCGGCCCGGAGCGCCAGTTCCGCCAGCAGCAAGGGGGGCTGGGCGGACGCCAGCAACGCCTGGGGCGTGGGCGTGAACCGCTCGGATCGCGGGACCCGCAGGGCCGCCCGCAGCTCGGGCAGCGACGCCGCGGGGTCGGCCGCCAAGGCGCGCCATTCGACGAGCTGCAGGCTGCGTTCGAGCTCCCCGCCGGCGCCGAGCCCGCCGCGGGCGATCGCAATGTGCCGGCGCGCCGCGGCGACCTCCTGCCGGCCGTGGCCGCCGCGGACGACGGCACAAGTCGCCTCGCCCAGGCTCGTCCAGGCCCGGCGTACCGCGACTGCCGTGCGATCCCGGCGCGCTGCCAGGTCGGTCAGGATTTCGGCGACCCGAGCGCCATCGCCGTCGTCCGGCTCCAGGCGAGCGCAGCGCAACAACGCACGCCGCCGGCGGGTTTCGAACACGGTCGCGGCGACGTCGGCCATGTCCGGATTCGCCAGCAGGGCCTGCTCGGCGAGCAGGACGGCGCGGTCGTCGAGCTCCGCGGTGGCTTCGCCGAAGACGTCCCGCGCCTGGGACAGCTCGCTGAGGGCCATGGCGAGCTCCCACGGGACGCGGAAACTGCGGTGCCGGGTGGCCGAGATCTCGTCGATGGTGCGCAGGATCTCGGCGTGGCGTGGGGTGGGCGGTGCGAAGGAGCTGGCACGGTAGATCTCGAGGAAGAGAAAGCTGTGGACGAGCAGCAGGCGGTCGAGGCTGCCCGGCTCGTCGGCCAGCATCCGCTCGAGGGTGGTCGCCGTGGTCTCGAGCTGCCGGACCGCCTCGGCCGTGGGGTGTTGGTCGCCGAGTTGAAGCGAAGTCAAGAGCGCCGCGTTCAGGATCGCCAGGTGGGCGGCATTCTCGGGTCCCGCGGCGACAGCCCGTTGGCCCAGAGCCACGGCGCGATCGATCCTCCGGCGGGCGGACTCCAGCGTGTTGTCGTGGCTGCGCGCGGCGAATTCGTGGGCCCAGGCGACACTTGCGAGGGTTCCCGGGTGTTCGGGCGACACCTCGAGGGCTTCGTCGCACAGGGCCAACAGGGCCGTGATCTCGGTCGGCTCAACCGGTCGCTCGAGCTCCTGGCGGAGCCCCAAGGCGTCCGCCGCGGTGACGCACAGGCCCTCGTACACCCTGGGGTCGCTTTGGCCCGCCGTCTTGGCCTGGGCGTAGGCGCGATGGGCGGCCTCGAAGCTCGCCAGGGTGGCCGGCAGATCCCCTTCGACATAGGCCGCGATGCCGCGCACCTGGAGCACGCTGCCCTCGGTGATCCAAGCTTCGTAAAACCACGGGACCCGTTGACGCAGCTCGGCGAGCCATTGCAGCGCCTCGTCGAAGCGGCCCTCGTGAGCGGCGATCAGCAGCAGCGGGTACTCCGTGGGGACGGGCAGCTGGGCGCCGTCGGCCCGGTTGAGGAAGGCTCGCGCAGGATCGCGCAGGTCGCGTTCGAGGACCGCCCGGCGGGCGGCACCGAGGCCGGAGTCGAAGCTCCAGGCGGCCCGCTTGAGCCCCTGCTCGAACCGGCGGGACAGCGTCAGGCCGAGCAGGTAGGCCACTTCCGGCTCGGTGCGACCGGCGTCCCAGGCCGCGCGCAGATGGGGCTCTGCGCGCTGATCGTCGCCGAGCGCCGCGAGTACCCGACCGACGGCCAAATGGGCGTGGGCGCGGTTGCGGCGTCGCAGGGTTGGAAGCTCCTGCTCGGCCGTGGCGACGCGCTCGCGCACGGTCCGCTCGTGGTGGGAGACGTCGTGGCGGGGTGCGAGGTATTCGGCCCGCAAGCGCCACTCGATGTCGTCCGCCCAGCGTTGCCATTCGGTCCGCTGGTCGTGGTGGCGCAGCAGGTCCCAGGTGACCGCGCCGGCGGTGCCCAGGGCCACCACGGTGAGAATGCCGGCGGTCCACCGGCG
>JANRLG010000273.1:0-16744 GCA_033762835.1 Thermoanaerobaculia bacterium | reverse complement strand
GTCGAGGTAGTCGTCGAGGCGGGCAAAAACCTCGCGACACGGCAGGTTGCTGACGGAGTCCACCTGCCTCCTGAAGCTCGGCGAGCCCGGGGAAGTTCCCTAGGCTCGCCGGAAGCCTTCAGCGCGCGAGGATGTCGATGCCGCCGTTGGTGGTTTCGAGCTTGATCGCCGGGCCGCCGCCGCCCAGCTCGCCGCGCAAGTGGCGGCGCGACTTCTCTTGCCGACTGAGCGGCAAATCGCAGTCGATGCCACCGTTGGTCACCGAGGCATCGAGGCTGGCCTGGGTCTCCGCGGGCAAGCTCAGGCTGATGCCGCCGTTGACCGTCGACAAGTCGAGGCTGCGGTCGCCCGTGAAGGCAGTCATGGCGACGTCGATGCCGCCGTTGATCGTCTCGGCCGCCACCGTCCCCACCACGCCATGAACTTCGATCGAGCCATTGACCGTCTCGGCCACCACGCGGCCGACCAAGTCGCGAACCGTCACGGCACCGTTGACGGTCTTCGCCGAGAGCTCGGCACGGGCCGGGATGGTGATCGTGTAGTTGACCGTGGTCGCGCCCCCATGGCCCCCGATCCAGCCGAAGAAGCCACTCCCGCTCTTCGTGTTGCGAGTCTTCACCGTGATCCGATCGGGCTGGTTGTCGATATCGATGGCGGCAGCGGCCAGCCGGCGGCGAGCGGCCTCGGAGTCTCCGCCCCGGGCCTTCTTTTCGGCTTCGACCCGCACCTCGGCGCGATCCCAGGTGGCCACCCGCACGGCACCGTTGACGTTGTCGATGACGACCTCGCCTCCGGCACTCAGCGGAAACGTCTGGTCGAAGGATTCTTTGGCGGATTGGGAATCGAGGGAAACGACACACCCCCCGGTCACGAGGGCCAGGGAGAGAAAAAGAGTCAACGCGGCCAGTTTCATGGTGAGCCTCCTCGGCGGTAGGGATCGCGGATCACCTTCAGCAAGCGACCCGGCGAGCCCTACGGCGGCCGAGGAGGGAGAGTTTCAAGGTCGGTGACTCACTGGATCGTGAGCCGCTGCCAGGAACCGGGGGAGAGTTGCAAGCCGGTGGGGGTTTGGTTGGCGACTTGGACGAAGTGCCAGTTCCACTGATTAGGCCGGAACACATCGTTGACCAGCATCGCGTAAGTCCTTTGGGGAACAACCGGAGGGTTCAGAATCCACTGACTCTGGTTGTCGGGCGTAAGCAGAGCGTTCACGACGGGGCCGTTCCAAGGTCCCCCGTTCATCAGGGCCAGCAAGTAGAGCGGTTCCATCTCTGCCGCGCTCTCCCATTCGGTGCCCGTTGGCCCCGTACGAGGGAACACCGGCAGGATCAGACTCCAGGGGCTCACCGCGGGCGTGGTCGTCGGCGGTGAGCCCGACGCGATGTCCGCGGGAGTCGGGGGTGTAAGCACCAGAAACGCACCCTCCTGGATGCCCGGGCCCGAGACAGCGAAGCGCCGCGGCGTCTCGTGACGGAGGTTGGTGAGTCCAAACTGAGGGGCCCAGGTCATGAGACTCATTTGGTAGTAGGCCACGGTTTGTTGGGGCAGCAGGTTGACGTTCGGCGTGAGGCTCTGGAGAAAAGCCTCCGAGGCGATCAGATCCCCGGGGCCCGATCCCCAGTTGAGCTGGAAACTAGGAATGGCGACGTTGGCCGTGTTCGGTCGTGCCGCCAGGAGTGTCGGCAAGCCAGGCGCTGTCGTCGCCAAGGGCGGTGCCAGGCCACCCAGGACCCGTGCGACCCGACGCGCACTACCGAGTGGCGTGAAATGGTAGGTCTGTAGGTCACCCGGAGTGCCGGGACTCAGCAAGTTGAGCAACTGGGTGCCCGTGAAAGGGCCGATCGGGGCAAGTCCCGGCTGAGGCTCCTCCCGATAGGGTGCCGCGGGTTGGTTGGCGTCGAACCAGAAGCCGCGCAGGCGTCCACCGACGACGGCGTGGACGGCGAGCCCGGCGTTGGCGAGACGCGCCTGCTGCTCGAGGGCTGCCAGCCCATTCTGGTAGTTGGCCTGGGTCGTCGCCGCGGGCGGCGCGTTGTACCGTGCTGGATCGACGGTCGCGGTGAAGCCCACGCTGGGGGCCACGCCGGTATCGAGCTCGCGGCCGTAGGCGGCGATGGCCGTGCGCAAGGTTGGCGAGATCCCGAAGGCGTCCAGAAACGCTGTGACCGACTCGGAGACGGCACTAGGGTTGGCCAAGAGTCCCGAGTGAGTCAGGCCAAACTGCCCCGTCACCGCGGCCGGCCCGGGAACGGCCGTGAAAACCCCCGCGGAGTATCGTTCGAGACGCTTCTCTTTGGTCCGTAGGCCCCGCAGCTGGGCCGTCTCGAGGTCTTGGCCATCGAAGGTGTCCGTGAACCTGTTGTTGCTCCCCTCGGGCAGCGTATGGCAGTGCACGCAGCTGATGTTGATGCCGTTCACTATGAACGAAGGTTGCTGGTGAAAAGCCTTGAGGCCCAAACGCGCCGCGGTGCCCGAGGTGGTGTCCCCGGGATTGCCGAGGTCCCCACTGTACTCGCGCGTGAAAGGCTGTTCGGGGTTCGGTGGATAGTGGATCGAGAAGACGAAGTTGCGGAACTCCGTCATGTTGACCGCCTCGATCCCCATATTGAAGTCGTTCGTCGGCGGGCTTGGATTGCTGGTGATGTTGGGAGCGCCCATCAAGTTGACGAAGGCCGCGTTGAACTGCTCGAAAGTGCCCTTGTCTCCCCGCCAGTGATAGGGCCGGTTACTGAAGAAGAAGTCCTGGACCGTGCTTCCGATCACCTCGAAGTTGACCAGCCCCTGGAAGGTCTGGGTCAACATCAAGCCCTTGAATGCCGCATTCGGGCCGAGGGAACCGGGCAGTCCCGGCGGACTCGGCACCGGCGGCGGAATCGCCGTGCCCGATGACAGGTCCCACGACAAATGGTCGCTTTTGCCGTCAATGTGACAGCTGGCGCAGGAGACGTTGCCGCCTACCCCGGCCACACCCGTTCCTGACAGGCGTGACGAATAGAGGAACTTGCGCCCGGTGACCGCAGCAGCCGGCTCGACCTGGCCGCGCAGCGGGAAATTCGCGAGCACGGTGGGGGTCGCCCCGACCGGATTGACGACCGTTACCGAATTGTCGACTCGGTTGTAGACGTAGAGCCGATCTCCCAGGGTCGGAGCCACACCCGCTGCCCGGAGAGCCAGACCCCGTGGACCGCGCATGGCGCCCGACGGATTCGAGACCGAGATTGCATTCGGAGGCGCCAAGTTCGCTCGCACGACGGTCCAGCCACTCGGGCTCCCCGCCGTCGGTCGGATCATGGCCAGAGAATCACTGTTGAAGCCCGTCACGAAGACCCGGGAACCATTCGGATACGCTACGACGTCCGTCGGTTGTACCACGGGCTGGAGTGCTTGTTGGGGCGGCACGAGGGTGCCCTGACTGGAGTCGTTCAGGTCGAGGAAGTCGACTGCCGGAACGGTGTCGAGATTGCGCACCCGGGCGACGTAGCTGGTAACGAAGCCGGTTTCGGCCAGCACCTGGTTGCGATGGAAGTTCTCGCCGAAGGGATTACCAGCTAAGACGGGCTCCAAGTTGCGGGCCTGTTGGCCCACGACCCAGAGATCGCCATTGGTCACGAAGGCCATTTGGAAGTTGGTCGTGCCGATACCGCCGAGGATCGGCTGCGTGGCTCGGCCGTTGGCTGCCGAACCGAGCGGGTTGTTCGACCCCCACAGATCGTAGTCATAGGCCCCGATCGTGTTGCCACCCCGGAAGTTGAGGACCCACATTCGGTTGGGTTGTCCCACGACGGTCGGAGCGAAGGCGATCGCCCGCGGGTCTTTGACCCCGAACCCCGCCGCCGAGTCCAGCAACTCGATGCCCGACAGAATCGGCTGTACGGTGCCCGGCGAGAACACGCCCCACTGACTCTTGGTGCTGAAAGTCACCAGCAGCAACTCGTGGAACGGCCCGCCGGGCAGCGTCCCGGGTTCGGCGGGATTGGCTGGCAGGAACGCGAGGCCGATGGGCTCGTCCCCGACCGGTTCGGTGGTCACCAGCCGGAAGGTCAGGCCGGTACCCGCGGGATCGATCTCGAAGACCGTGACCGAGTCACCCAGCCAGTTCGCGGTGTAGATCTGTCGACCACCGGTGGCGGTCGGCGTCGGACGCACGGCGATCGTCACCGGTGCTTGACCGGTGGGCACGCGGAAGAGAAAGTTGGGCCCGACGGTGTCGTACACCTCCACCGAGTCGTCGCTGACGTTGGCGACGAGCAGGAAGTCCCGAGTTCCCACGCGCACGACCTGGATCGGCTTGTGGACGGGGGGCTCGAAGTTGAGGGTTTGAGTACCCGTTCCCTGGGCGAAGGCCGGAACGGTTCCAGTGAGCAGAATGAACAGGGGGATCAGGACCCAGAGACGGACACGCATCAGCTAACCTCCTCGCAATCGCGCGAAGCCCGGGAAGCCGATGCCACCGCCCCGGCCCAATCGGGGTAAGCGGCTTCGAAGTCGGAGATTCCAACTCTGAAAAAAGAGGTGCTGAAGGAGGGGTCAAGCGGGACGAATACACTTCGGCCGAACCAAAGTTCGGTCGCTAGCTCGAAAGGATCGAGTTAGCGACCGGCCTTCGGGCCGGCCGAATGAGAGCGAAGATGCACGAGAGAGACGGCCTAGCGAGGCTGGCCGCCTCCGTCCACTAGCGCTGGCTCACCAAGAGCGGTGACGGGGGCCGCCGCCACCACCACCCGCGCCCCGATCGGGCCGCGGACGCGCTTCGTTGACGGTCAGCGTGCGACCGCCGAGGGACTGGCCGTGGAGGCCCTGAATGGCCTCATCGGCGCCGGTCTCCATCTCCACGAAGCCGAAGCCACGGGGCTGACCGGTCTCCCGATCGGTCACGATGTTCACGGTGGCGACGCTGCCAAACTCGGCGAACAGGTCACGGACCTGATCCTCCGTGGCGCTCCAAGGGAGATTACCGACATACAGTTTCTTCGACATTCTGCTCTTCTCCTGCCCGCCTTCATGGCGTGGCTTGGGGGTCTATCTGGCCTTGGTACCGGTCTGGTGCCTCCCGGAGCTGACCTCGAGGAAGCCTGGTTCTTTCCTGGTTTGGACTCTAGAGACGTGAAGCTGGGCTTTGAACGCTTCGAGAGGTGGGCAGGATCGAGGACCGTCTAAGTAGCCAGGGAGAGGGACCATAGCGCACTTTCAAGCAGATTGCACGAGAAATTTTTCACAAGGCCTTGCGCGGCGGCACGACGACGTTGGCAACCAGCAGGCCGGTGACCAGAGCACTGGCCACGAGGGTCATCTGGAACGCCGTGCCGACGCCCGAGACGATGTCTCGTTCGAGCAGCGCCGACAAGCTCTGGAAGCCCACGCTGCCGGGTACCAGGAAGACGATTCCGGGCACCAGGGTAACGGCCGCCGGGCGATCGAAGAAGCGGGCGAACAGATTGCTACCGGCGCCCACCGCCGCCGCCCCCACGAAGGCACCGAGCTGCGGACCGAGCCAGGAACCGCCCAGCCGCACGGCGAAGAAGGCCACGAACCCCGACAGGACGATCCACGGCGCGTCCCGTCCGCTGGCCCGAAAGAGCACCACGAATCCGAGCGGTGCGAGCGCCAACGCCACCAGCTCCCCCCACACCGGCAAGCCCTGGGGGGTGACCGCCGCCGGCCAACTGCCGCCCAAACGCCAAGCCAACTGCGCTCCCAGGGCGACGCCGAAGGCGATGGCCAGAAAGGTCATGATCGTGCCCGCGAGCCGGGCGGAGCCGGAGGCGAGGTCCCGGGTGGCGAGTTCGGAGATGGCGAGCGTCAGAGAAAGGCCGGGGACCAACACGATCAGACTCGAGACCGTGACGGTGTAGACCGCCAGAGGAGGCAACCACAAGGCCAGCAGAGTCGCCACGAACGAGGCCAGGGCCGCGGCCGCGGGGTCGAACACTCGGCCGACCGCGGGCCGGCCCCCGGCGAGCCAGGCGAACAGGCCGACCAGCAGGCCGACGGCGCTCCCCGCCAGAATTTCTCGCCAGCCGCCGCCGAAGAAGACCGCCGCAGTGGCCGAGGCGAGGGCGAAGGAGGCGGTGGTCAACCACGGGCCGTAGCGGTCGGGAGCCTCGGTGATCTCCGCTACTCGCCAACCCGCCTCGGTCACCGTCAAGTCCCCGCGCATCACCTCGCCGGCCACGGCGTCGAGCTCGGCCAGCTTGCCCAGGTCGAGCTGGCCGGGATCGACCCGAATCAGAATCGTCTGCGGGTCGGTCGGCATCAAGATCGAAACGAACACCGCCGTGGGTGTCGAAAAGAACTGTGCCTCGAGACCTAGACGCCGGGCGACCAAACCCAAGGCGTTCTCCAACCGGTGCGCAGTCGTGCCGTAACGGTGGAGCGCGCGCGCAAGATCGACGAGAAAACGCACTGCGGCCTCGGACGACGGCGGCGGCAGCGCTGCGGACGGCACCATAGCGGGGAGTGTACTCGGGTACCCACCCGGTGCCGCGGGAAGCGAAAAACTAGGAGTGGCGAGTGGCGTCGAGCGCCTCGAGGATCATCATCACCGTGCGCTCGGTGCTCCGGCCGTGTTCCGCGGCGATTTCGCGGTAGCGGCGGCGGCGCTCTTCGAGGCCCGTCCCGGCCTCGCGCACTTCCGACGACTCGAGGGTGGTGTCGCCGTACTCGTCTTCGTCTCGCCAGGACTCGGCCAAACGGTCGATCTGCCGCACATAAGCGATGGCGGCATCGAGTGCGGACGGCGGTAGCTTCAGGGACGCGAGCAAGCGGGCTTGCGTCCGACCATCGGGAACGATCTGGCCGTCTTCGTACTGGGAGATTCGTGAGGGCGAAACTTGTGCCCGGACGGACCACTCCTTTTGGGAGAGCTGCGCCCAGCCTCGTAACGCCGTCCAGTGGCGACCGTCCGCAATGGGTTTGGCGTCGGCGCGGCGTGTCGTGTTCTTTCTTGATGCCACGGTCGAAACGTACCGTCGCAAGCGCCCGAGTGCAACGGCAACCCCTTACGAGCGAAGACTTTAGGCTAACTTGAAGATTCCCCTGGAAACATTCTTGGCGGACGCCCGGCACTTCTCAGAGACATCTTGATTCTTTTCCAGGAAACTTTGTCGAATCCGTCGACCAAGTCCGGACGTTGCCCTTCGCCGACATCCAGTTCCGAGGAAGGACGACCGGCGGGGTAAAGGCGAGTCCAGCCGACGGCGGCGGCCACCGATGGCGCGCTAGAATGCCTCTCTCTGCAACTGCCCGATTCCGCCGTGGAGAGCCCCCTCATGATCCCAGCGCAGCCCCCGTACCGCCCGCGCCATGCCGTGCGGATCATCTCTTCCGCGGCGCTCTTCGACGGCCACGACGCGTCGATCAACATCATGCGCAGGGTACTCCAGGCGTCGGGGGCGGAGGTGATTCACCTCGGCCACAACCGAGCGGTGGAAGAGGTGGTCAACGCGGCTATCCAAGAGGACGCCCAAGGGGTGGCGGTGACCAGCTATCAGGGCGGTCACATGGAGTTTTTCACCTACATGCGGGAGATGCTCGACGCCCGGGGGGCCTCGCACGTGCGCATCTACGGCGGCGGTGGCGGGGTGATCGTGGCGCGCGAGATCGACGAACTCCACGCCCGCGGCATCGACCGCATCTTCTCCCCTGAGGACGGCCGCCAGTTGGGCCTTCAGGGCATGATCAACGTGGTGCTCGAGGGCTGCGACTTCGATCCCGGCGCACGCGCTCTCGAGCCCCGATCCGCGGGCACCTGGTTACCCCTCGCCCGCGCCTTGACCCTGGCCGAGCAGAGCCGCCAGGCCGACGCCCTGGCGCTCGTGGGCCAAGCTCGCGGGCATGCCATGGCCGCGGCGGGCGGCTCGCCGCGGCCGGGAGCGAGCGCGGCTGCCGCCACGGTCGCCGAGCTTCCCGCTGCCCCGGTTCCCGTCGTGGGGTTGACTGGCACCGGCGGCGCCGGCAAGTCGAGCCTGACCGACGAGCTGGTGCGCCGCTTCGTCACCGACTTCCCCGACAAGAAGGTCGCGGTGATTTGCGTCGACCCCACGAAGCGCAAGAGTGGCGGCGCCCTGCTGGGTGACCGCATCCGCTTCAACGTACTCAAGCACCCGCGGGTCTACCTGCGGTCTCTGGCGACGCGGGGCGCCCGCGGCGAGATCTCCCAGAGCCTCGGCGAGGTGCTCGAGGTCGTGAAGGGGGCGGACTTCGACCTGATCCTGCTCGAGACCGCCGGCATCGGTCAGGGCGACAGCGCCATCGCGGAGCTCGCGGACCTCTCGCTGTACGTCATGACCGCCGAATTCGGCGCGCCGTCACAGCTCGAGAAGATCGAAATGCTCGACTACGCCCATCTGGTGGCGATCAACAAGTTCACCCGCCGCGGCAGTGAGGACGCCCTGCGCCACGTGCACAAGCAGTTCCAGCGCAACAAGAACCTCTTCGACGTACCGCTCGAGGCCCTGCCCGTTTTCGGCACCAGCGCCGCCCACTTCAACGACGCGGGCGTCAACGCCCTCTATGGCGAACTCATCGGCCAGCTGAACGAGCGCTTCGCCCTCGACTGGCAGAGCTCGATGCCACGAGGTGCTCGCCGAACCACGGACCCCGGGCAACACGTCATCCCCCCGGGCCGCGAGCGTTACCTGGCCGAAATCGCCGACGCCTGCCGCGAGTACCGGCAGTGGGCGGAGAGTGAGGCCGAGACGGCAGCGGAGATCGAAGGCGTCTGGCGGGCGATGCGGGTCCTGGGCGCCAAGGTCGCCTCCCCGTTCGAGCCCGTCACGCTCGCCGCCGGCTCGGGAGGCGGTCTCGAGGACTTGGCAGCGGCCCACTCTCGACTGCTGGCACGCCTCTCCCCCACCTCCCTCGAGCTGCTCCGCGACTGGCCCGCGTGGCGTGAACGGTACCGGAAAGATACCTTCGACTACGCCGTGCGCAACCGCACCGTGTCGGTGCCGGCGGTGCACGAAACGTTGTCGGAGACCAAGATTCACAAGGTCGTCCTCCCACGCGCCGAAAGCTGGGGCGACCGGCTGCGTTGGCGCCTGACCGAAAACGTGCCCGACGAGTTCCCCTACGCCGCGGGCGTCTTCCCCATGAAGCGCGAGGCCGAGGACCCGACGCGCATGTTCGCGGGCGAGGGCCTGGCCGAACGGACCAACGCCCGCTTCCATTACCTCGCGGACCAGCAGCCTGCGAAGCGCCTGTCGACGGCCTTCGACTCGATCACCCTCTATGGCGAAGACCCGGACGAACGGCCGGACATCTACGGCAAGATCGGCGAGTCTGGCGTCTCGATCTTCACGGTCGAAGAAGCCGAACAGCTCTACGCCGGCTTCGACCTCTGCGCCCCGACGACCTCGGTGTCGATGACCATCAACGGCCCGGCGCCGACGGTGTTGGCCTTCTACCTGAACGCCGCCATCCGCCAGCAGTGCCGAAAATTCCTGCGCGACGCCGGACGCCTCACGATCTCGGATATCGAGGTATACCAGCCCGACCGGCTCCGCGGTGCCCGCTGGGACGACGTGCGGGCGCTCCTGAGCGACGACGAATACTCGACCGTCCGGGCTGCCACGCTCCGGCAAGTGCGCGGCACGGTGCAGGCCGACATCCTGAAGGAAGACCAGGGCCAAAACACCTGCATCTTTTCGACCGAGTTCGCCCTGCGCTTGATGGGCGACGTACAGCAAAGCTTCATCCAGCACGACGTGCGGAACTTCTACTCGGTCTCGATCAGCGGTTACCACATCGCCGAGGCCGGTGCGAACCCGATCCACCAGCTCGCCTTCACTCTCGCCAACGGCTTCACCTACGTCGAGTACTACCGATCGCGGGGTATGGCCATCGACGACTTCGCGCCCAACCTGTCGTTCTTCTTCTCGAACGGCATGGACGCCGAGTACACGGTGATCGGGCGGGTGGCGCGGCGAATCTGGGCGGTGGCGATGCGCGACCTCTACGGCGGCAACGATCGCAGCCAGAAGCTGAAGTACCACATCCAGACGAGTGGCCGCAGCCTGCACGCCATGGAGATCGACTTCAACGACATCCGCACGACGCTCCAGGCGCTGCTCGCCACCCTCGACAACGCCCAAAGCCTCCACACCAACGCCTACGACGAGGCGATCACGACCCCCACCGAGGAGTCCGTGCGCCGGGCGATGGCGATCCAGCTGATCATCAACCAGGAGTTCGGCCTGATCGACTGCGAAAACGCCACCCAGGGCAGCTTTCTGGTCGAAGAGTTGACCGACTTGGTCGAGGCCGCGGTGCTCGCCGAGTTCGACCGCCTGACCGAGCGCGGCGGGGTGCTCGGGGCCATGGAGCTGCAATACCAGCGCGGCGTGATCCAGGAAGACTCGCTCAAGTACGAGACCCGGAAGCACTCCGGCGAGCTCCCCATCGTGGGCGTCAACACCTTCTTGTCAAAGCACGCCGCCGACGCCCCGCCCCCCGCCGAGATCGCGCTCTCCCGCGCCACCCCGGAAGAAAAGCGCGCCGCCATCGACCGCCTGCGCGACTTCCACACCCGTCACGCCGCCCGTGCCCCCGAGGCCCTCCACCGGCTGCAAGCTTCGGCCCTCACCGGGCAGAACCTCTTCGACGAGCTGATGGCCGCCGTGGAGGTAGCCAGCCTCGGGCAAATTACCCGGGCGTTGTACGAGGTCGGTGGGGAGTACCGGCGGAATTTGTAGCCGAGTCGTCCTCGGAGGAGGACAGCCCGTCCTCCAGTCGCGGACGTGCGCCCCTCGGAGGTTGCGGCCGCTCGCATCCAAGCTCTGGCACGATCTCTGCTGGCCCCCATTCCAACTCTCGGATAAGGAGATTGGACATGACGAAGACGGGGCTACTGATCGCCACTCTCTTGACAACCACCGTCCCGGCCTCCGCCGGCACCTTCGAGTTGTTCGGCGGGTACTACGCGTCCGACGACCTTCTGATCGAAGAAGGGTCGGCCTTGGGCCTCCGCGGTGGGCTATTGCTCAGGGGTCCATGGTCTGCCGAAGTCAGCTTGAGCCGACTCGAAGGAAACGTCGACCGCGAGTCGGGATTTCTTCTTGGACCGAACGGTGGAACGAGCGTGGGTCACTTCAAGGCCGAGCAAACCCAGCTCACCTTTGAACTTTCTTTCGTCCGCAAACTCGGCGAATCCGGCTGGTCCATCCTCGGTGGCCCAGGCTGGGGCTATGTAGAGAACAACTTCACCCAGAGCTTCTCGGGATCGCCCGGGACGCGATTCAAGACCACGGAGGACCTTTTCTCCCTGCATACCGGGCTCACCGGTCGTTTTCGCCTGAGTGACCACACCTATTTGCGCCCGGACCTCCGGATTCGCTGGTCCGACGACGTCGACCTCCGATTCGCGGACGACTCGAACAACTTCGATACCGAAGCCTCGATCGCCATCGGCTGGAAGTTCTGACGAGGACCGGGCGGGGGTGGGCGCGTCGCTGGGGTCGTCAGACGGCCTCTCTGGCCCCCTCCGCCAACCGATCCCGCACCAGCTGCATGTCCTCCCAGGTCGGCCGCTTCCAGGCGGGCGTCCTCAGGAGCGCTGCCGGGTGGTAGGTGACCCGCACCGGGCGACCTTGGACGCTGAACCAACGGCCGCGCATCTGGCCCAACGGAAGGTCGGTGCCGAGCAGGGTCTGAGCAGCGACTCGACCGAGGGCGACGATGACTTTCGGCTGAATGGCGGCGATCTGGCCGTCGAGGAATCGCCGGCAGGCGGCGGCTTCGTCGGGCCTGGGGTCGCGGTTGCCGGGGGGGCGACACTTGACGACGTTGGCGATGTAGACCTGGTTGCGATCGAGGCCGATGGCCTGGATGATCTTGGTCAGCAGCTCGCCGGCGGGGCCGACGAACGGGAGACCTTGGCGGTCTTCCTCGGCCCCCGGTCCCTCCCCCACGAACATCAACGCCGCCCGGGGGTCCCCCGAGCCGAACACCACCTTGTTGCGCGTGCGGCAGAGGCGGCAGCTTTCGCAGACCTGGGCCTCGGCGGCGAGCTGGTCGAGGGAGGCGAGGCGGGTTTCACTGGACGCCGGGGCGGGCGGCGGAGGGGCGGCCTGCTCCACCGCCACGGGTTCCGGAGGCGGCGGAGCGGGCTCCGGGCGCGGCGGCGCCGCGGCGGCCGGAAGTGGCGGCCCGGGCTGCAAGTACAGATCGGCGAAGCCCAACTCGAGCAGATCCGTCAGAGCGTCGCCGAGCGGGCCGTCGATCCGCGCCACGGTCAGGTCGCCGAGGAGTCGTTACCCTCGCCGTCGGCAGCGGGGCCGGAGCCGAAGCCCCACTCGACCATCCGGCGGTCGATCTCGTGGTGCGCCGCCCGCACCGGCTTGGTGGTCATCGGTCCGTCGGTCTTCGGACGAGCTCCGCGCATCAGTTGCTCGGCGCGGCGGGACACGACGAGAACGTAACGAAACTTCGAATCGACGCCGCTCGTCGCCATGGAGGGGTTGGGCTGGTCCATCGGTACATTCTCTCCTCGCGGCTCAGGCGTCCGCGTGTGCGGGGGCTTCGTGGGGGGTGCGGAATCCGGTCGTGGCCTGGGTGAAGTCGGCGAGCACGCGGTCCACCGCGTCCTGCATCCGCTCCCGGCGCTGACGGCGCTCGCGCACGATCGAGGCCAGGGCCTCGCTGGCGCGCTCGGCGTCGTCGTTGATGATCACGTGTTGGTACTTGCCGTACTGTTTGATCTCCCACAGGGACACCGCCAGCCGGCGTTGAATCACCTGGGGATCGTCGAGGCCCCGCCGCCGCAGGCGCTCCTCGAGCGCAGCGAAGGACGGCGGCATGATGAAGATGCCGTGGGCCGTGGGCAGGCGCGCCATGACCCGTTCGGCGCCCTGAACGTCGATGTCCATGATGACGTCGATGCCCGCGGCGAGCCGGGGCAACACTTGGTCATTGGCCGTGCCGTAGTAGTTATTGTGCACTTCGGCCCATTCGAGGAAGTGGTCGGCAGCGATCTTTCTCTCGAAAGTTGCCAACTCGGTGAAAAAGTACTCCCGCCCTTCTACTTCCCCTTGGCGAGGAGGCCGCGTGGTGTGGGACACCGAAAAGGCGATGCCCCCCGGGTCGGCTTTCAACAGATTCCGAACCAGGGTGGATTTGCCGCTCCCGGAGGGTGCCGACAGGATGAAGAGCTCGCCGCGCGCCATAACCTCGGATCTAGGGTGGACCCCGAGGGGCCTTTCGAACGGCGGATCGTAGCACAGGCCCGGCGGCTCGAATCCCCCTTGAAGTGCGACAGCGAAACGGGATATTCTCCCGTGGCATAGAACCGACCTACGGGGGGTCCCCGAGGGCGTCATGAAACAAAGAAGTTGGCCTTTCCTTGCTCTGCTCACGCTGTTCGCTGCCTCGCCGGTCCTCCAGGCTCAGGCGCTGCGCGGCAACGACCTTCAAATCCACCAGACGCTGGCTCCGGAACAGCCCGTCTCCGATGTCGGCGTAGCCGACGACGGCCGGTTCGTCGTCGTCTGGACGCGCCTCGAAGGCGGCACCGAACGCGCCTATTTCCGCCTCTTCGGCGCCAACGGGCGGCCGCGTACCGCCCCCGTTCGCTTGGCCTCTTCCGGTTCCCAACGCACACCGCGGGTCGCGATGGCCCCGAGCGGCGCGTTCGTGGTCGTCTGGGAAGCCAACCAACAGGTCTTCGGTCGCCGCTTCGACGCCGCGGGGCGGCCGCTCGGCAACCGCTTCCCGCTCTCCCGGGGCGTCGAGACCGAGTCGCTTCCCGAGGTCGCCCTCGCCCCCGATGGCCGCTTCCTGGTGGCCTGGTCGGAACGGGTGCCATCGGATACCCACAACATTCAGCTGTTCGCCCGCTGGTACGCATCCGATGGCTCCCCGAGTGCCGCCTTCTTGGTCGCCAACGACTTCGAAAGCGCCACCCACGCCCGCATCGCCATCCATGCCAGCGGTGGCTCCGCTCTGGTGTTCCAGGGGTTCGGCGGCGAAAACGTCTTCCACGACATCTACTTGCAGAGATACAAGCCCGACGGCACGGTGCGCGCGCCCAGAGTCCAGGTCAACACCGACGAGGACACCGTCTCCGCCGACCAACTCGAAGCCACCGTGGCCCTGGCCGACGACGGCCGTTGCCTGGTGGCTTGGACGGATGCCGCCGGGGACTTCCTGACCGATCCGACTCTACCCTTCGAGGACATCCGCGGCGTCCGCGCCCGGCTCTTCCGAGGGGATGCCAGCCCGCTCACCGAGAGCTTCGCCGTCAACACCTTCCAAACCGGCGAGCAACACCAGCCGCAACTCGCGCTCCGGCCCGACGGCAGCTTTCTCGTCGCCTGGACGAGCAGCGCCGGGCAAGACGGCAGCGGTGCCGGCATCTTCCTGCGCACCCTCGGTCGCGGTGGCGAGATTCTCGGTGACGAGGTCAGGGGCAATCTCGGGACCCGCGGCCAGCAGTTCCTGCCCGCCCTCGCCTTAGCGCGGTCGAATTTCGGCGTGGTGGCCTGGACCAGCCAGCCCCGAACGAGCCCCGGCCAAGGAGTCTTCGCCCGCCGCCTGACGCCGAACTGAGGTTTCCGCTGGCTTCGCTGAACCTCGCCCGTGTGACGTGCGAGGTTCAGCCTGCGTAGGCCAGCGCCTGTCGGACGTCCTCGCGCTCGAGAGACGGGTAGGTGTCAACGATCTCGTCCGCTCACCGCCCGCAGTGGCCTTCCGCACGGGACAACACCGCCTCCCTGCCGACCACCTCCAAGCGCTCTAGCCCTTCGCTCTTCAGCGCCACGAGTCGCCGCTCCGTGGGCGGGCCGGGGCGTTCGATCAGGAAGACCGCCGAGTCGTCGGTGGCGAAGGCCTGCCAGACCCGACTGGTGGCCGGCTCCCCGGGGACCTCGGCGATGCGCGCGAGCGGAGCGGCAGCGCCCACGATGCCGAAGTGCACGGGCAAGAGCAGAACCTGGACGAACAGCAGCAGCCCGAGGAGCCCGCGGGCCGCCATCCAGCCGGTTTTCGGCAGTCGGAAGAAGGCGAAGGCGGTCGGGGCCAGCAGAGCCAGCAAGCCGACGAAGTAGAACGGCGCCAGCCGCCCGGAGCCGTCCAGCATCACACTGCGCAGCCAGGGTGGATCGCAGGGCACCGGATCGAGCAGCAGGTTTTGGAAGTGGATGACGTGGTGCATCACGAATTGCACGGCGAGCACCGCCCAGGCGACGCCCCCGACCACGAGCCAACGGGGCGGCGCCCCGTGGACCCGCAGGAGTGCCCCATCGATCCGCCGCCCGAGCCCGGGGACCCGGCGCAGCAGAACACCCAGGACCACCACGGGGCTCGCCAGCAGCACCAGCAGCGGTACGGTCGTCAGCAGCTGCAACAGGCAGCGCGCCCCCTCGAACAGGAAACGCTCGTCGAGCATGGCGTGGTCCATCTCGACCCCCAGCGCGCGCAGCCGGAACCGCAACGAGACGTAACCGATCGCGTGGAGCACCCCGGTGCCGGTACCGAGTGCCATGGCCAGGTTCGCCGCCCATCCGGTCAGCGGAGTCTCGACCTTCGCTTCAACATCTTCCGCCATGACGCCCGACCTCAGAGTCGCTCGAC
The DNA here is from genome assembly GCA_033762835.1 of Thermoanaerobaculia bacterium. GTDB lineage: Bacteria > Acidobacteriota > Thermoanaerobaculia > Multivoradales > DATKCC01 > JANRLG01. The sequence goes on along the minus strand of JANRLG010000273.1, from coordinate 1,180 downwards.
GAACATCGGCGTCGTGTAGTCCGTCTCCTGGTAGTAGGAGACCGTGGCCGAGCGATCGCGGTCGTCGAGTCGCACGATCACGAAGCCGTGGGCGTAGGCCTGGTCGACGACGCCCAGCTTCAGCGGTTCACCCGGATTCCGCGGGTCACCCACCAGGGCCGGCGGGTTCGGTAACGAGGCCACGACCGCGTACGGGTCCTGCTCGGTGAAGGCAGGAATCGCGCCGTGGCCCAAGCAGCGGCCTTTGGCGAGTCCGAGATAGGGCTCGTAAACACACAGGTTGTGCTCGTGCCCCCAGAACCAGGCCGCGATGTCTCCCCCACCGATTTCCGCTGCTTCCTGGAACTTGCGGAAACTCGCCAGCAGCTTTGGGTTCGCGGCTTCCTGCCCGGCGGGCTTCTGGGCGTCTTTCCCACCGATCAGCTCGAACGCCGAGAACAACTGGTGGTGGGACAAGAGGATCGTCCGACCGCCCCGGGCGCTCCACTGCGCGATCTTGTCGATGTGCCAAGCCTCTTCGCTTTCCTCGAGATAGGTGATGTCGTCGTTGACCGAAAACGGATCGTGGTCGTGGAGCCCGGTGTCGAGCGCCAGGAACTGCCAGGCGCCGTCCAACGACCGCAGACTGAAATAGCTAGCCGGCTGGGCCTGCTCGGGTTGGAAGACCGGCGGCGGATTCAGCTCCGGCAGCAGCTGGTAGTACCCGACGCCCCCGCTGTACATGTCGTGATTGCCGGTCAGGGTGTAGACGGCGATCGGGTTCTCGTCTCGGCCGAGGGTCGAGTTGAGGACCTTGAGGAAGAACTTGTGCGTCTCGTCCGGGGTGCCCGAGTAGTAGATGTCGCCAAGATGCAGGATGACGTCCGGCCGGTGGGCGCCCACGGCCTCGAGCAGGGTGATCGCGTCCGCGGTGCCGGTGCCCCAGTCCCCGATCAGGGCCACCGTGGCGTTCGACGGTCCGTTGGCGATGGGGAAGTTCGGACTCCAGGTGTCGCCCCCGTCCACCGAGACCGAGCCGTAGTACCGGGCCGTCACCCGGGTCGGGTCGCCCCGGGTGTCGTACCAGGTGGCGCCCACCGCGCCCGTGGTCTGGTCGACCGCGAACCCGGGCATGAAGTGGGACGCGTTGGTCCCGTCGTCATTGACCAGGACCGGGGTCGACCAGGTCGCCCCGCCGTCG
>JANRLG010000272.1:0-27071 GCA_033762835.1 Thermoanaerobaculia bacterium | reverse complement strand
AGGCCGCGGACCGGTTGGTGGCGCATCTCGCCGCGGCGACCGGCGAGTCGGCCGCGCGCGAAGCGGTCTTGGAAGGCTGCCTGGCGTTGGCGGACGAGCGGATGGCGGACGCCATTCGCCGCATTTCGGTGCGCCGCGGCTTCGACCCGGCGGACCACGTGCTGGTGGCCTTCGGCGGCGCGGGGGGGCTCCACGCCTGCGCCGTGGCGGAGCGGCTCGGCATGTCGCGGGTGCTGGTGCCGGTGGACGGCGGGCTGCTGTCGGCCGTGGGGCTGGCCGCGGCGCGCCTCGAGCGCTTCGCGGAGCGGACGGTGTTGTCGCCCCTGTCGGTCGTCGCGGCATCGTTGCCGGAGTGGCTCGCGGAGCTGGCTGCCGAGGCGCTCGGGGCGGTGTCGGCGGTGGCGCGGGGCGACCAACCGGTGGTCGTCGAGCGTCGCCTCGCTTTCCTGCGCCTGGTCGGTCAGGAGGCCACGGTGGTCGTCGAGATCGCCGACGGTGACGACCTCGCTGCCAGGTTCGCCGCCGCTTACGAGGCCTTGTACGGCTATCCGCCGGCGGCCGGGCGGGCGATCGAGGTCGAGTCTCTGCGGGTGGTGGCGGCGACCGCTGCCGAGCCGGTGATCCCGGCGCTGGCCGTGACCCCGCTTCTTGCGCCGGAGGGGCGCCCGGGTACCGCCTACTTGGCCGGGGCGCCCAGGACGATCCGTCTCTTCGACCGCGACGAGCTTCCCCCGGGAGTGACCTTGGCCGGACCGGCGTTGGTTGCCGATCGTTATGCCGGTACCCTCGTGGCGCCAGGTTGGTGCCTCGCGGTCGACGGCGCGTTCGCCCTCGTCCTGACTCGGGAGACACCATGACCCCGCGGGCCATCGTCGCGGAGCTGTTCGCGGCGCGTTTCGAGGCCCTCGTGCGCGACATGGGGGAGCTGCTCGAACGCACCGCCTTGTCCACCAACGTCAAGGAACGGCGGGATTTCTCCTGCGGGCTGCTGGGACCGACGGCGGAGTTGGTGGTCAACGCTCCCCACATTCCGGTCCACCTGGGGGCGCTCGGTCCCTGCCTACGGGCCGTCGAGGCCGATTTGCCGCTCGGCCCCGGCGACGTCGCCGTGACCAACAGCCCCGCCCACGGCGGTTCTCACCTGCCGGACATCACGGTGCTCACGCCGGTGTTTTTCGGCGGTCAGCGGTTGGGGACCCTGGCCAGCCGCGCCCATCACGCCGAGATCGGTGGCAGTCGGCCGGGTTCGATGCCGCCGGACGCCCGCTGCCTCGAAGAAGAAGGAGTGGTGATCCGCCCTCGCCTGCTCGTGGCCGGCGGTCGCCCCCGTTTCGACGAGTTGGCGCGAGACCTGGCGGCGGGGCGTTTCCCGTCGCGCGCGATTCCGGAAAACCTCGCCGACCTCGCCGCCGCGGTGGCTGGGAATGCCCGTGGCGCCGAGCGTTTGCTCGCCCTCGCTTCGATCCACGGTGCCGAGACGGTCCGCGAACAGATGGCTCTCCTGGCCGGGCGCGCCGCCGATCGCCTGACGGCGGCGCTGCGACGCCTGGGGGACGGCCGGTACGCGGCGGAAGACCGCCTGGATGACGGCACGCCGATTCGGGTGACGATCACCGTCTCCGACGGCCGCGCGCGGATCGACTTCGGCGGCTCGGGGCCGGTGCATCCGGGCAACCTCAACGCGACTCCGGCGATCGTCCGCAGCGCCGTGCTGTACGCGCTGCGCCTCTTGGTCGACGAGCCCGAGCTGCCGCTCAACGAGGGGCTGCTGGGGCCGGTCGAGCTCGTGATTCCCCCGGGCGTATTGAATCCGCCGTTCGTCGCCGACCCGGCGCGGTCCCCCGCGGTCGTGGGGGGCAACACCGAGACCAGCCAGCGGGTGGTGGAAGTCCTCGTCGCCGCGCTCGGCCTTGCAGCCGGCAGCCAAGGCACGATGAACAACTTGATCTTCGGTGACGCGAGTTTCGGCTACTACGAGACGATCTGCGGCGGCTGTGGGGCGACTCCGGAGGGGCCGGGCGCGTCGGCCGTGCACAGCCACATGACTAACACCCGCATCACTGATCCCGAGATCCTCGAGCTGCGCTACCCGGTGCGACTGCGCCGCTTCGAGGTGCGGGAAGGCTCGGGCGGTGCCGGTCATTTTCGGGGTGGGGACGGCGTGCGCCGCGAGCTCGAGTTCCTGGCCCCGGTGTCGTTGTCGCTGGTCACCCAAGGGCGGGTCGTCGGCCCCCGCGGCGCGGCTGGCGGGGCAGCGGGCGCCCCTGGGCGTCAGTGGCTCGAGCGCGCCGACGGTACGCGCGAACCTCTCGGGTCGGTGGCGGGCGCCGAGCTCGTCGCCGGCGACCGAGTGATCGTCGAAACTCCCGGCGGCGGTGGCTGGGGACCGGAACGCGGAGAGGGAGACCCACGATGAGACGTTGGCTGGCGGTGATTTTCTGGTCGGTGATCACGGCCGCTTTCATCGGCCCCGGTACGGTGACGAGCTGTGCCGCGGCGGGTGCGAAGTTCGGGCCGAGCTTGCTGTGGGCGTTGACGTTTTCGACCGTCGCGACGATCGTGCTCCAGGAGGCGGCGGCTCGGCTCGGCATTCTCTCGGGGCGGGACTTGGGTACGGCCCTGCGTGAGCGGGGCGGCCAAGGTGCCCGGGCGGTCGCCCTCAAGAGTCTGGTGGTGGGCGCCATCGTGGTGGGGTGTGCGGCCTATCAGGCGGGAAATCTCCTGGGTGCCGCAGCAGGAGCCGAGCTGGCAACGGGGCTTTCGCCGCTGGTGCTGGCGTTGGTTTTCGGGCTCGGTGCCGCCGGGTTACTCGCCCTCGGAGCCCCGGGCACGGTGGCCAACGTGTTGTCGATCACCGTGGCGATCATGGGCCTCGCTTTCTTGGTCACCGCCTTCGGCTCCGCTCTCGAGCCGGTCGCCGTTCTGCGCGGTGCCTTCGTGCCTGCGACGCCGGAGGGCTCGGGCCTGCTGATTCTCGGTCTCGTGGGCACGACGGTGGTGCCCTACAACCTGTTTCTCGGTTCGAGCCTAGCGGTGGGGAAGAACCTCGGCGAGGCGCGGTTCGGTATCGCTTTGGCGATCGGCTTCGGCGGATTGATATCCATGGGCATCCTGCTCGCCGGTATCGGGGTGCCCGAGCCGTTTTCCTTCGCCGCCGTGGCCGAGCGGTTGGCGTCGCGCCTCGGCCCCTGGGCGGGCTCGCTTTTCGGCTGGGGCCTGTGCGCGGCCGGTCTGTCCTCGGCAGTGACGGCCCCTCTGGCCGCAGCTCTGACCGCGCGGGGCCTGTTTTCCCAGGGTCCCGAAGATCCGCGCTGGACGCCGCGAGGGAGCCACTATCGCGCGGTGTGGATCGGCGTGCTCCTGGTCGGCCTCGGGTTCGCGCTCTCGGGCGTGCCGCGGATTCCCGCCATCCTCCTGGCTCAGGCCCTGAACGGCGTCTTGCTTCCGGTGGCAGCGATTTTCCTCTGGCTGGCCGTCAACGACCGCCAGCTGCTGGGCGACCAAGGCGTCAACGGCCGCTTCGCGAACGTCGTCACCGGCCTGGTCGTGGCCGTGGCCGTCGTGCTCGGCACCGCCGGACTCGTGCGCGCCGCGGCCTCGGCCCTCGGGCAGTCGGCCCCCGGCGAGGGCCTCGTGTTCGGCCTCGGGACCGGTGTGGTGGCGCTGCTCGCGGGGCCGGTGGTGGGGGCTCTGCGGGCGAGAAGAGTCTGAAGGATGGAAAGGACACCCAAGGCACCAGGTCGTTCTCGTCGTTACCGTCCTTGGCGTTCTTTCCCCAGCCGCTGCCGGCGCACCTCGTAACAGCCGAGGGCCACGGCGTTCGACAGATTCAGGCTCCGGACTTCCGGGTCGACCATCGGGATGCCCACGAGGCTCTCCTGGTGGCGCTCCCGGATCTCCGGTGGCAGACCGACGGACTCGCGACCGAAGACGAGCACCGTCGGCGTCGGGTAAGTGATGTCCCAGAGGGTGCGCTCGGCTTCGCGGGTGAAGAAAAAGGGTGTGCCCAGCTCGCTGAGCTCGTTTTCGAAGGCCGACCACGACGGCCAGACCCGCGGCGCCACGCGTGGCCAGTAGTCGAGCCCGGCGCGGCGGATCCGGCGGTCGTCGAGAGAGAAGCCGAGGGGTTCGACGAGGTGGAGTTGGGCGCCGGCCGCGAGACAAGTGCGGCCGGCGGCTCCCGTATTCCAGTGGATCTCGGGGTGGACGAGAACGACGTGGAGGTCGTGAGCGGACACCGACGGGTGGCTCAGTCCAGGGTCACCAGGATGTCGCCGACGTTGACGTCGATCGAGATCATGGCCTTACCCTTGCCCGTCCACTTGAGGTCCTGGCCCACCAGGCCGTCGCCCTCCACCTCGGTGCCGTCCACTTTGAGGGCGACGTCGCCGACGCCGGCATCGAGCAGCACCTTGCCGACGTCGTCGGCCTTGGCCTCGACGGTGGCTTCACCGACCTCGACGTCAACGTCCAGGTTGCCTTCGAAGCCCTTGGCCGAGAAGTCGCCGACTTCGACCTCGGCGAGCACGTTCATGCCGCGGGGAATCTCGATGCGGCCGTCGAGCTCGATCTCGGAGCCCTTCGACTTCGGCCAGCCCTCGACCTTGAGCACCAGGCCCTTGCCCGAGCGGGTCAGCTTGATCTTGGCCTTCTCGACCACCCGGCGGCAGGCCGAGCTGGTCGGCTGTTCACACAGGATGGCGACCTGGGCCTGGATCTTGTCGCCGCCGGTTCCGATCAAGGCGAGGTTACCGACCGGGAACTGGACGGTCAGGTTCGCGGCGTCACCGATTTCGAGTTCCTGCGTCAGGGTTTCGACGGGTTGGCGGTCGGCGGCGAAGGCCGAGCCGGCGAGCAGGGAAGCCGCGAGAGCGGCGAAAAGGGACTTGCGGGTCATGGGAGTCCTCCGAAGGGGGATGGAACGTCGGTCGGATTCTAGCGCGCCCGCGTTGGAGCAGCGGAACTCCTTTAGACTTCGGTGTCCTTTGGGGAAGAGGAGGGAGAGCATGCGTTCACTTCGTGTCCTGGCAGCACTGAGCCTCGCCACTGCGGGTTGTGCCACCAATCCGGTCACCGGGCAGCGGCAACTGGCCCTGATGACCGTGCAGCAGGAGATCGAACTCGGGCGCCAAGCCCACCAGGAAACGCTCGCGGCCATCGGGGCGTACCCGGACGCTGAGCTCCAGGCGTACGTTTCACAGATCGGCCTGCGCCTGGCGGCGGACTCCGAGCGGCCGGAGCTGCCGTGGACGTTCACCGTGCTCGACGACCCGACGGTCAACGCCTTTGCTCTGCCCGGCGGCTTCATTTACCTGACTCGCGGCATCCTCTCGCACATGACCTCCGAGGCCGAGATGGTCTCGGTCCTCGGACATGAAATCGGCCACGTCACGGCGCGCCACGGCGTCGAGCGGTTGTCGAAGGCCCAACTCGCACAGTTCGGGCTGATCGCCGGTGCGGTGCTGGCCCCCGAGGAGTTCCGCAACTACGGCGGAGTCGCCCAACTCGGGCTCCAGGCGCTCTTCCTCCACTACAGCCGCGATGACGAGCGCCAAGCCGACGACCTCGGCTACCGGTACATGAACCGGGCGAACTACGACCCCAACGAGATGATCGGCATGTTCCAGATGCTTGGCCGGGTGACCACCGCGGCCGGTGGCGGCCGGCTGCCGAGCTGGCTCGCGACCCACCCGGACCCGGCCAATCGCGGCGCGCGGGTGGCGGCCGCGATCGGGGCTTCGCCGCCGGATCTTCTCGGCGTCGAAGTCGTCCGCGAGCCTTTCCTGAGGCGGCTGAATCAGATGATGTTCGGGAACAACCCGCGAGAGGGTTACTTCATCGGCAGCACCTTCTACCACCCGGAGCTGGCCTTCTCCGTGCAGTTCCCAGACGGCTGGAAAACCGACAACCAGAAGGCTTCGCTGTCGGCCCTCGCCCCGAACCAGGACGCCGTTTTGGTGCTTTCCCTGGCTCAAGGCCGAACCCCGGCCGAGGCAGCTCAGAAGTTCTTCGCCGGCGAAGGCATTCAGCTCGACCAACCGCAGCGTGGCGCGATCGGTGGCTTGCCGGCCTCTGGAGGCACCTTCGTGGTGAATCGCGGGCAGGGGCAAGAACCGCTGGCTGGCGAAGTCGCCTTCGTGCAGGACGGCGGGCAGATCTTCCAGATCCTCGGCTACACCCTGTCCGGCAGGTACGCCACCTACGGCCGTTTCTTCGAGCGGACCCTGCGCAGCTTCGGCAAAGTCCGCGAGCGCCGTTACCTGGACGTGGCCCCGAAGCGGATCGAGCTGGTCCCTGTGCGGGAGAACCTGACGGTGGCGGAGTTCGATCGGCGGTGGCCCTCGACCGTGGACTTGGCCACCCTCGCCATCATCAACGGCCTCGGCGAAGGGGAGACTCTCAAGGCCGGGCAGACCTACAAACGAGTCGTCGGCGGCGTGCTGCCGGACCGCTGAGAGTCAGCGCACCCGGCGCCGGCGGTTCTTCAGGTAGTCCGCGAAGATGAACTCGCCGAGTTGGTACGGGGAGGCGAAGTAGGCGCGGCCGCGGTTGATCTTGGTGAGTTTCTCGACGAAGTCGGTGAGCAGCGGATCGGTCGCCAACATGAACGTGGTGATGACGATCTTCTGCCGCCGGCAGGTGTCCGCCTCGTCGAGCGTCTTGTTGACGATCTTCATATCGAGACCGAAGGGGTTCTTGTACACCCGGCCGTTTTCGGTCAGCGCCGAGGGTTTGCCGTCGGTGATCAGGAAGATCTGTTTGTTCGGCTGCTTCTGCCGCGCGAGCAGCCCGCGGGCCAGCTCGAGGGCTTCGCGCGTGTTGGTGTGGTACGGGCCCGCCTGGACATAGGGCAGGTCCTGAAGGTCGATGCGCTCGGCCCGATCGCCGAACAGGAGGACTTGGAGATCGTCCTTGGGGTACTTGGTGGTGATCAGCTCGGTGAGCGCCAGGGCCACCGTCTTGGCCGGGGTGATCCGGTCTTCGCCGTACAAGATCATCGAATGACTGATGTCGATGGCGAGCACCGTGGCGCAGGAGGTCAGGTGTTCGGTCTCGAAGACCTCGAGATCCTCCTCGGCGAGATCGAGCTCGCCCTCGGTACGGCGCAGGGCGTTCTGCAACGAGCGGGCAGCGTCCAAGTGGTGCAGCTCGTCCCCGAAAGCGTAAGGACGCGTCTCGGGCAGTCGTTCGAGCCCCTCGCCCGAGGAGCGAATCGGGTGGTACCCCGGTCCCGAGCGCCCGAGACTAGAAAAGACCTCCTCGAAAGCACTCTTGCGGATCTGCCGCTCGCCCGCGGAGGTCAGATGCAGGCCCCCCTCGCCGTCTCGCCCGATCCGCCCTTCCTCTTCCAGACTAGCGAAAAACGCTTCGAGATCCACCGAGGGATCGATGTACCCCTGCTCCTGCAACTGCCGCATCCAGTCCATCGCCGTCTCCGGGTCGCCACCGGCCCCCAGGAGCAGCTGGTTCCAAAGGCGGAGCAAGTCCAGCCCCGCGAGCAGGGCAGCGAGAAGGGCAGGGTCGAGGTGGGCGTAGCGGTGGCGCATGGGAGCTCAGTGCACGTCCGGGTCCACCGGCCGTCGCCGCTGGGGCCGGAGCAGCTGGAACTTGACCATCTCTTTGTAGGTCACCCGGCTGTCCAAATCGTGCCGGGCGAGTTTCAGGTGCTGGTGGAGGCCCTCGAGGACGAGTTCGGCATAGAAGGCCCGTTCGGCGTCGTGAGGGGAGAGAGCCATCGTCAGCGGCCAGAGGCCGGGGACGGCGTCGAGGGCTGCGCGATAGTCGGCGAAGGGCATTTCGTCCGAGAGGTCGACCGTGCCGCTGGCCGCGAACCAGGCGACGATGCCGGCGTAGGGCCCGCGATCGTCCGTTCCGCCGCTGCCGAGCTCCTTGCCGACCTCGGGGAAGAGCTCGTCGAAGACCGTCTTGATGGCATCTCCCACGAGCCGACGGGCGACGACCTCGGCGCCTTGTTGTTCCCCCTCGTAGACCATCTCGACCTTGCCGGTGATCGCCGGTAGCAGCATGTGCAAGTCCGCGAGCCGCGGGTAGACGGGGGAGTCCCCAGTCGCGAGCGCCCGGCGCTCGAGGTTCGAAGCCAACAGCTCGAGGGCCGAGATCGACACCCGGGCGCTGACTCCCGACGAAGCATCGACCAGATCACTGGCGCGAGCGGCGAAAGCGATGCCCTCGACTAGACGCCGGACCGGCTCCGGAATCACGAAGCTTGCCCCACCGTCCCGCTCGGTCCAGGCTTCCTGCCGGGTGATCTCCACCGCCACGTCGACCGAGGGCGGGTAGTGGGTGAGGATCTGGGACGAAATGCGGTCCTTGAGGGGCGTGATGATCGAACCGCGGTTGGTGTAGTCCTCGGGGTTGGCCGAGAAGACCATCAGCAGGTCGAGCGGGATGCGCACGGGAAAACCGCGAATTTGTAAGTCGCGCTCCTCGAGTAAGTTGAACAAGCCAACTTGGATGCGCGGTGCGAGATCGGGCAACTCGTTGATGGCGAAGATGCCCCGGTTGCTGCGCGGCACGATGCCGAAGTGGATGACCTCCGGGTCCGCGAAGGTCAAGCGGTCGCGGGCCGCCTTGATTGGATCGATGTCGCCGAGCAAATCGGCGATCGACACGTCCGGTGTGGCGAGTTTTTCCTGGTAGCGGGCCTCCCGCGGCAGCCACTCGACGGGCGCCTGGTCTCCGAGGCGTTCGACGAGCTTCTTGCCCGGCACCGAGATCGGGTCGAGCGGGTCGTCGTTCAACTCCATGCCCGCGAGCACCGGCACCTCGGGATCGAGAAACGTCGTGAGCCCCCGGAGGATCCGTGTCTTGGCTTGGCCGCGCAACCCGAGCAGGATGAAGTCGTGCCCCGCCAGCAACGCATTGACCACCCCCGGGACGACCGTTCGTTCGTAGCCCAGAATGCCGGGAAACAGGGGCTTGCCGTCCCGCAATCGGGACAGCAGGTTGGCACGGATCTCGGCCTTGACGGAACGCGGTCGGTAGCCTGACCGCTTCAGCTCGCCCACGGTGGTCGTTCGCGCCATGGCGTCCTCAGCTTCCGTGTTCCGCGAGCCAACGCTCGGCGTCGATGGCGGCCTTGCAGCCGCTGCCGGCAGCGGTCACGGCCTGGCGATAGATCGGGTCCATGGCATCGCCGCAAGCGAAAACGCCAGCGATGTTGGTGCGGGTCGACGGTTCCTCGACAACTAGGTAACCAACTTCGTTCATCTCCAGCTGACCGGTGAAAAGCGCCGTGTTCGGCTGGTGACCGATGGCGATGAAGACGCCCTCGGTGGCGAGGGTCGAAAGCTCGCCGGTCACGGTGTCGCGGAGGCGCACACCCTTGACCCCGGCTTCGCGTTCGCCGATCACCTCGACGACCTCGGAGTTCCACACGAAGGCGATCTTGGGATTCGCGAGGGCCCGCTCCTGCATGATCTTCGAGGCGCGGAGTTTGTCCCGGCGGTGAATGACGGTCACCTTGGTGGCAAAGCGGGTCAAATAGGTGGCCTCCTCCATCGCGGTGTCGCCGCCGCCCACGATCACGACTTCCTTGCCGCGGAAGAAGAACCCGTCGCAAGTGGCACAGGCCGAAACCCCATACCCCATCAGGAGATTTTCGGACTCGATACCGAGGAGCTTCGCGCTGGCTCCGGTGGCGATGATCACCGTGGTGGCGTGGTAGGTCGCTTCATCGGTGCGGACTCGGTAGGGACGAGTCCGGAAGTCCACCTCGACGACCTGCTCGAACTTGCAGAGGGCGCCGAAGCGACGGGCCTGCTCACGCATCTTGTCCATCAGCTCCGGCCCGAGGATGCCCTCGGGGAACCCCGGGTAGTTTTCGACCTCGGTGGTGATCGTCAGTTGCCCCCCGGGCTGGTTGCCCTCGAGCACGACGGGAGCGAGTTCGGCGCGAGCCGCGTAGAGCGCGGCGGTCAGGCCGGCGGGACCGGAACCCAGAATGACGAGGTCGTGGTGGTTTTCTAGCAGCGAGTCGGCGGCGCTCATCGAGGGGAATCTCCAGCTTGGACCGGCAAGAAGGCCGGGAGGCGAGTATAACGAGGGGGGGCCGCTCACCCGGAGGTGAGCGGCAGAGGAGTCGGTCAGCGGTTGCGGTGGTAGGACTCGTCGTCCCGCGCCGCATCGGCGGTCAAGGCCAAGAACCCCGGATCCTGGTGCAAGCTCGCGAAGGTGTAGTCGTCCCGAGCCTCCTGCATTTCCTTGTAGCGCACCGCCGGGAACTGTTCGTAGAGGAAGAAGTGACGATAGAGGAGGGCTAACGCCCGCTCCTTGTCGCCGAGCTGCGCCCAGATCGCCGCCAAGTTGTAGGAGGCGGGCAGCAGGTGTTCGTTCTCCTCGGCGATGCGCCGCGCTTCGTCTTGGCGCCCGAGCTCCGCCAGGTAAGTGGCGGCAAAAATCCGGTTGTACAGGTCCTCGGGATCGAGTGCGAGGGCTGCCAGGACATAGCCGTGAGCTTTGAGCGGCTCCTTCTCAGAGTTCCAATACACGGCCAGGTTGCGGTAGGCCAGCGGCAAGGGGAAGGTCGCCACGGACTGTTCCATTAGGCCGAGGCCCTTTTGGAAGTCACCGGCGTGAATGGTCATCTTGCCGAGGCCGTGGAGCGCGACGGCGTGGCTCAGCGGATCGGCCGGACGCTCCAGCAACTCGCCGAACAGCTCGCGGGCCTGGCGCCAGTCGCCCGAGTGGTGACGGTGATACTCGGCCAGATACCGCAGCGGTGCCGGATCATTGGGGTCGGCGGCGCAGGCCTCGCGGTACACGGCTTCGGCGTCGGCCAAGCGACCTTCGTTTTCGGCCTTGACACCCTGCTCGAGCAGCCGGGTGAGCTTCTCGGTCATGGCGTCGGAGAGGTCCGGATCGCCGACGCGCTCGTAGCGTGCGAGGTCGGGCGGAACCTCGCGACCCAACTTCTTGAGCGCCTTGCCCGCCTTTTTCGCGGGACCGGAGAGCAGGCAGCGGTCCACCACCAACTGCTGGTAGAGGGTGACGGCCGTCTCGGTCTCGCCCGCTTTGAGCTTGGCGTCGGCTTCGTCGAGGGTGGCGTCGGCAGCCTTCCGGCGGCGGTCGATCTCGCCGCGCAGGAGTTTCTCGACGGCGCTCAGCTTGACCTCGGCTCCAGCGAGGCGGCCGACGGGTTCGCCGGACTTGGCGGCGAGGACGACGGCGCCTTGACCCGCGGAGACTTCGTACCGGGTCCGCAGGGCCGTCGCGGTATCGGGGGCGATGACGAAGGCCACGCACTGGCCCGCCGAGGTGGCGAGGTAGCGAGATTCAAGCAGATCCGAGGACTTCGCCTCGGCGGGGTTGGTCGGAAACCAGAGGAGGGTGAGTGCAGCGCTCTCGGGGCGACTATCGGTCACTTTCCAAGGCACCGGAAACACCTCGGGAGCGATCCCGCCCATCCCGCCACCCCCACCGCCGCCGCAGGTGGCGGAGACCGTGGGGCCGGCGGCGAGGGCCAGGCAAACGAGAACGAGCAGGGCGAGCGAGCGATGGTTCATGGTCACCTCGGGTTCGTGGGCGGGCAAGAGTATAGCCGTCCCATCATTCGCCGAGCCCGTGGACCCAGGTGATACCGGCCTGTCGCGCCCCGCGGACGAGGCGTAGATCGGCGGTCCAGAGGTCGGCCCCGGCGAGCTCGGCGACTGCCAGGTAGAAGGCGTCGTAGGCCTTCGCCTGGCCGAGGCGCCGAGACCAGTCCAACGCCGACCGCGCGAGAGCAGCATCGACGGGCAGTAGATCGACTCCCAGCTCGAAGCAACCTGCGAGCGCCCGCTCGGTCTCCAAGCCCGTCAACTGGTCGTGGGCCTCGAGCCGACGTAGGCCGGACGCGACTTCAACCGCCCAGTAGGTCGGGGCGAGCAGGGTGCGACACTCTTGGTGCCACTGCCGCCAGTGCTCGTGGGCCGCTGCGGTGTCCACCGAGGGCACCAGCAGGCGCAGGGCGAAGCTGGCGTCAACGACCACCGGCGTGACCTTCCAGTAGATCGCGATCGCGTTCGTCGCGGAGGTCGTCGAGCAGTCCGACGAGATCCACGGTCCGGCCACCACGGCGCTCGAGGATGGCGTCGCGTTCGGCCGCGAGCCGGTCGAGGGCGGCCAGGCGCCCGTCTCGACGGAGAGACTCGGCCTGCTCTCGGCGATCGATCTCTTGGTCGACCATTTCGCGCATGAGATCAGAGACGCTGCGTTGCTCGCCGAGGGCGATGCGCCGGAGCCGTTCATATTGGCCTTCGGCAAGCAGAATCTGGGCTCGATACATGACGGTTCTCCTTTGGGCTTCGGGTTGGTCCCTCGGGCCGAAGGAGAGTATACACCTACACCTACATCACTGACGAGGAGGCGAGGGGATGAATTCACGGCTGGCTCCTCCGATCCAGACTCCGGTACTGAATGGCCTCGGCGAGGTGAGTCGCGGTCACGACCGGAGCTTCGGCGAGATCGGCGAGGGTACGGGCCACCTTGAGCACGCGGTCGAGGGCGCGCAAGGAGAGCCCCAGCCGCTCGTAGGCCCGGTCGAGCAGGGCTTGGGCCGCGGTGTCGACCGTGACGTGGCGGCGGAGTCCCGCGCTGTCCAGGCCGGCATTGGTCGGGGTCGGAGCTTCCGGGCCGTAGCGCTGCAATTGCAGCTCGCGAGCGCGGGCGACCCGAGCCGCGACCAGGGCAGTGGTCACTCCCGTGCCCTGGCGCAGCTCCGCGAGCCCGACGGCGGGGACTTCGACATGCAGGTCGATGCGGTCCAGCAGTGGGCCCGAGATGCGGCTGCGATACCGCTCGATTAGATTCGGTGGGCAACGACAAGGATGGCGGGCATCCCCGAGGTGGCCACAGGGACAGGGATTCATGGCCGCGACGAGGGTGAAGCGGGAAGGGAAGCGTAGGCGGGCTCGGGTCCGAACGACGGTGACTTCGCCGTCCTCGAGGGGTTGTCGCAGAGCCTCGAGGGTGTCGCGCCGGAACTCCGGCAGTTCGTCGAGGAACAGGACCCCGTGGTGTGCCAGGCTGACTTCGCCGGGCCGAGGCACGGAGCCACCCCCGATGAGCGCCGCCGTGGATACCGAGGCGTGGGGGCACCGGAAAGGGCGGCGGTGAATGAGTCCGCCCGGTCCGCGCTCTGCGCCCAGGGAGTGGATTTTGGTCACGGCGATGGCCTCGCTACGACCGAGCGGCGGCAGAATTCCGGGCAGCCGGCGCGCCAGCAGTGTCTTTCCCGACCCGGGAGGGCCGACGAACAGCACGTTGTGGCCGCCCGCGGCGGCCACTTCGAGCGCGCGTTTGGCGACCTCTTGGCCCTTGACGTCGGCCAAGTCCAGGCTGCCCGGCTCTTCGTCCCGTGGTTGCCCGGGTGCGCTCGGCTCGCGCGGGTGGCTGCCGAGCACGTGGCCGATGGCCTCGGCCAAGGTGTCGACGCCGATCACCGGCACCAGCCCGAGAGCGGCGGCCTCCGCGGCCGTCTCCGTGGGCAGCAGGATCTCGCGGACTCCCAGGCGCGCTGCGAGGTCCGCCAGGGCAAGGCCGCCGCGCACCGAGCGAACCGTGCCGTCGAGGCCCAGTTCGCCGCAGAACAGGCGGCCTTCGAGGACTTCCGGGGGCAGGTGGCCGTAGGCGACCAGCAGGCCGAGAGCGATGGCGAGATCGAGGTGGTTGCCTTCCTTGCGCAGGTCGGCGGGTGCCAGGTTCACGACGACGACCCGCGCAGGCAGGTCGAAGCCGGCGTTCCGAATCGCACGGCGGACGCGCTCGCGGCTTTCCTTCACCGCGGCGTCGGCCAAACCGACGATCTGGACACTCGGGAGTTGGCCCCAATGGACATCGACCTCGACCGTGACGGTCTGCGCATCGATGCCCCAGGGCGTGGCGGAAAGTGTGCGTGCCAGCATACGACGGTTAATGACGAGGAGGCGAAGCTCGATCTGTCACCTAGAATGGAAAATCTCGATGCGCATCCTTTGGATCGGTACCAAGTCCCCCTGGCCGCCCATCGATGGTGGCCGGCTGGCGTCCTCCTTGACCCTCGCGGCGCTGGCTGCCGAGGGGGCCGAGCTCCTGGTGGTGGCGCCCGCCTCTACGGGCTCGGAGGGCGTTCCGGCGGGCCTCGGTTGGGTACCGGTCGATACCAGGCCGACACCGTGGTTGCGGGCGGCGGCGCGGGCGTGGGGGAATGGCGGCTCCGCGACCCTCGAGCGCCACCGGCTACCGGCCGTTGCGCGAGAGGTAGCCCGGCAGATCACCGACTTCCGGCCCCAGGTGGTTCACGTCGAGCAGTTGCACGCCCTGGCTCAGGCGGCGCCGGCCGCGGCTCGCGGCTGGCCCGTCGTCTTGCGAGCCCAGAACGTCGAGAGTGATCTCTGGCGTGGCGCCGCGGGGCTGTGTGGGGGCCTGCGAGCGCGCTGGCTGGCAGCGGAAGCGCAGCGGCTTGCGGTCGCCGAGGGGCGTGCGGTGCAGCAGGTGACCACCACGGTAGCCTTGACGGACGAAGATGCCGCCCGCCTGCGGGCCTTGGCCGGTCCCGCGTCGGCGAGGGTCGAGACGGTCCCCGTGCCGCATCCGAGCGAGCTGCCGGCCGCTTCTGCGGTCGCAGGTTCGCCGGCTGTGGTGCTCGTGGGGTCCGGTGGTTGGATGCCCAACCGCGCCGGTGCCGAGTGGTTTTTCGATCGGGTCTGGCCGCGGGTGGTCGCGGGCAACGCCGCGGCTCGTCTTCATGTCTTCGGCGAAAGCTCGAGGGTGCCGGTGCAGGCGACTCTGCGACCGCCTCCGGCGGACAGCCGGGAGGCGTTCCCCGCGGGGGCGATCCTGGTGGTGCCCTTGGCGGTCGCCTCGGGTGTGCGGATGAAGATCCTGGAGGCTTGGGCGCGTGGGTTGGCGGTCGTTGCCACTCCCGCGGCGGCGGCGGGCCTAGGGGCCGTGGCCGGCCGTGAGCTTCTGGTCGCGAGCGATCCGGAAGAGTTCGCCGCGGCGGTGTTGCTGCTCGGGGCCGAGCCAGAGCGGGGGCGCGAGTTGGTCGCCGCCGGCCGACAGTTACTACGGATGCGGCACGAACCGGCGCGAATCGCCCGCCGCCTGCTGGCGATTTACGAGGCCAGCTCGTCGCGACTCATGAACTCTTGATACGCGGCGAGGACTTCCTCCGCGGGCCCGTCCCCCATCAGCCGCCCTTTTTCGAGCCAGAGACAGCGTTCGCAGTTGGTGCGGATGGATTCGGGGAAATGCGACACCAGAAGCATCGTGGCCCCTTCCCGGCGCATCTCCCGCAGGCGTTCCTCGGAGCGGTGGATGAACTGTGAGTCCCCAACCGAAAACACCTCGTCGAGAATCAGCAAATCCAGGGGCCAGGCGGTGGCGATGGAGAAGCCCAGGCGAGCCAACATGCCCGACGAGTAGTTGCGGACGGGGGAGTGGATGAAGTCCCCCAGGCCGCTGAAGGCGGCGATCTGGTCGACGACGCGGTCGATTTCCCGTTTCGAGCGGCCCAGCAGCAGGGCGTTCAGATAGATGTTCTCGCGGCCCGTGAGCTCGTGGTCGAAGCCGGTACCGAGCTCGAGAATGGGGGCCACGACGCCCCGGAGCCGGGCTTGGCCCTCGGTGGGTACGAGGACGCGGGAGATCACTTTGAGCAGCGTGCTCTTGCCCGCGCCGTTGCGACCGACGATGCCGATCGACTCACCGCGCCGGATCGTCAGGTCGATCTTCGACAGGGCCCACAACTTCTCGTAGCTCAAGGCGCCCTTGAGCCAATGAATGGCGTACTCCTTGAGCGAGGGGATCCGCTGCTTCGCGAGTCGGTAACAGAGCGAGACGTTCGTCAGCTCGACCACCGGATTGGCCACGGATGGGGCGAAAGCTTCAGACATAAAACGGAATCCGATCACTCGAACGGCGGAAGAAGTAGGCACCGAGGACCAAGGTCACCACAGCGATGGCGACGGCCACGGTCAGATGGGTCAGGGGCGGCACTTTGTGCAGATAGATCGGGTCCCGAAAGACCTCGAGGATCGAGCGCAAGGGGTTGTAGCGCACCAACCACTCGTAGCGTTCGGGCACGATGGAGCGAGGGTAGAACACCGGGGTCAGGTACATCAGGAGCATCAAGGCGACCCCGATCAACTCGACGACATCGGTGAAGAAGACTGCCAAGGGCGACAGCAGGAGCCCGGCGCCGAGGGTGAACGTGGCGACGATCAGAATCGACACCGGCAGGAACAACAGCGACGGTGTCAACGGGTGGCCGGTGACCAGCAGCAGACCGAACAGAGGTACCAACGCCAGGCCTAGGTTGACCAGACCCGAGAGCACGGTCGCGATGGGAAACACCGCCTTCGGCACCGGCAGTTTCTGAATCAGCCGGGCGTTGCCGCGCAAGCTGTTCATGGAGGCGACCACACTCTGGCTGAAGAAGTTCCAGAACAGGATTCCCGACAAGACGTAGACCGAGTAGTTCGCGAGCGGGAAGCGGAAGGCGGTCGAGAACACTACCTGCAGGACGATCATGGTCAGCAGCGGTTGCAGCATGGTCCACAGGAAGCCCAAAGTCGAACGCCGGTAGCGCACCTTGAGATCTCGCAGAACGAGGTTCCAGACGAGATCTCGGTAGTCGATGAGTCGGCGCATGGGCGGCGTTTCTATCCCGCGACGGGGGGCGGGTGCAAGAGCGCCCCGAGGGCGGCCCGGAAGGCGTCGCTCTCGGCGCGGTGGCGAGCGCGGTCGGCAGCGAACGGCGCAGCCAAGGATCGTCCGAGCAACCGCAGGCGAGTGCCCCACCGCAGAATCCGCGCGACCGACCGTGCCCGGCGCCTGCCACCCTCCTTGGCGGCCCACAGCACCAAGTCGTGCCAGAGAAGGCTCGGTTGGTACGGCAGGTGGGAGGCGCCCGGGCGACGCTGGATGGTGGAACCATGATGATGAACGACACGAAAACCCGGCAGCACCACGACTCGCCAGCCGAGCGCCCGCGCCCGCAGGCAGAAGTCGAGGTCCTGGGCGTAGAACCGAAAGTCTTCGTCGAGGCGTCCGACGGTCTCCCAAACCTCCCGGCGCAAGGCGAGGGCGGCGCCGGAGACCCAGTCCACCTCGCCCCCTCCCCGGCTGCGGCGCCAACGGCTGTACCCGGGCAGGCGACGCAGAGGGTTCGCCAAGCCGCTGGCGAGTACGAAGAGCCACACTGCATCGGGCCGGGCGCCGCCGCTCCACTGATCCCGACCATCGGGATACACCAGCCGCCCTCCGACGATGCCGAGGCCGGAGTCGTGTGCGAAAGCCGCCTGGAGATGGCCAAGACCTCCGGGAGTCCACTCGGTGTCGCTGTTGAGGAGGAGGAGCCAGTCGCCATGGGCCTGGCTCAGACCGAGGTTCACCGCCCGGGTGAACCCTACGCCGCCGGTCGTGGGCAGCACGACGACCTCCGGAAACGCGTCGCGCAGTGCCTCGGCGGTACCGTCCGTGGAACCGTCATCGACCACCAGAATCTCGAGTTGGGTCGTTGGCGACTCGCTGGCCGACCGGGTGATCGAGGCAATGCAGGCGAGGGTGAGCTCTCGGGTGTCTCGAGTGGGAATGATGATCGACAGGGTGGAGGATGGATCGGACATCGGGGAAGCGGTTCCTGGGCAAACAAAAAGCCGGCCCCGCGAGGGACCGGCTTCTTTCATCGGGAGCGCGAGGCTCGGGACGGGCTCAGAACTGAGCCGCGCGGGTGGAGACGAACTCGTCGAAGTCCTGCGTGCCGCCCGTGCCGGTGTCGACGCCACCGAAGGCGCCCATCTGCAGGGAGTCGATCGCCATGGTGTCGTTGTCGAGGCCGGTGACCTGACCGATCATCGTGGTGCCCTTGAAGAGCTTGATGCTGCCGTCGTTGGCGCCGACCGCGGAGGCGCGGTGCCACTCGACGGTGAGGCGGTTCTGGTTGTCGACGAAGGTCTGGATCGGCGCCGTGAACGCGCCGCTATCGAGGCGAGCCCAAACGAACAGGATGAAGTTGGTGCCGCTGGACGAGCGCTTGACCTGGACACGGAAAGCCGGGGTGTTGGCCGCCGGGGTGTTGGACAGGCCGCGCAGCACCTGGTGGGTGTCATTGGCGACCATGGTCATGTTGAGGTTGCGCATCGACCAGGTGGCGTAGTAGTTGAGCTCGCCGGCCGGAGTGTTGTCCTGGACGAGAGCGTTGCCGGTCGTGCCATCGAAGGTGACCCGCATACCGAACGCGCTGCCGCCGATCTGGGCGGCGTTGACCACCGAGAGGCTCGTAGCGGCCTGGGCCGACGGGCCGATCAGAGCGGCACAGGCGATCACACCGGTCAGGATTCCGCGAAATCGCGACTCGTTCATGGACATCTCTCCTTTTTTGCCTCGGCGAACCGTAAGGTAGCCATTTGTCTTGACTCGACTTCTCTGTGGAGCCGTCTTAGGCGTGGCCGAGCGGTTCGCTCGTCATTCCTCGTTTGGACCCCGATCTTGAGCTTCATGCTAGCACGCCCTCCGCGAACCCTGCAACGCCTTTGGATAGACTTTCTTCGATTCCCGGGAGGGCTTCATTGGAGGTAGCCGAGCGATTTGAGACGGCTCGCCTCCTCGGGCGTCAGGACCGCGGGTACGGCCGCCGTCGCCCGTGCCGAGAATTCGTCGGCGGCGCGGAAGTCCTCGCGGATGAGCTTGCGCACCTGGCGGTCGAGTCGGGCGGCTCGCCAGCGACTGACACGAAACAGATTGCCGCGCTCCCGCGGATCGAAAACGAGATCGAAGAGTTGTTTCTCGTCCTTGAAGTACTTGTAACGCTCGGTGCGCAGGATCGAGTACATGTGTACCGCGGTGGTCACCGCGCGGCCGTCGCGAAAACTCGGCACCAGGCTCGAACCCTGGGCATCGCCGGGCGGCGGCAGGCCGACGAGGTCGAGCACCGTCGGCAGCAGGTCGACCATTTCCGCCAGGTGGCGGACGCGCGTGCCGCCGTGGGCGCGGTCGGGCAGCCGCAGAAGCAGCGGGATGTGG
Source organism: Thermoanaerobaculia bacterium (assembly GCA_033762835.1). GTDB lineage: Bacteria > Acidobacteriota > Thermoanaerobaculia > Multivoradales > DATKCC01 > JANRLG01. The sequence goes on along the minus strand of JANRLG010000272.1, from coordinate 8,066 downwards.
GCGAGTTCCTCGTAGCCGCCCTGGTCGTGGAGCAGCTGCCCATGCTCGAGAAACTCCTCGCCGTGGTCGGAGGTGATCAAGACCAGCGTGTCGTCGGCGACGCCGAGGGCTTCGAGCCAGCCGAGGATCTCCGCGATCTTGTCGTCGACATAGTTGATGCAGCCGTCGTAGAGCGCCGACACGAAGGCGAGCTCGTCCGGAGCGAAGAGCTCGTCCGGGACGAGCCGACCGGCGCGCAGAGCGACGTTGGCATGGGCCAGGAAGTCCGAAGCGCAGCGCCCTCCGCGGCAGCCGTCGAAGTGGGGATGGGGGCCGCCGGTGTAACGGAAGGGGTAATCCCCCGGGCATTCATAGGGCAAGCGCCGGGAATTCGAGTGCACGTCGTAAGTGTGTAGAAAAAGGAAAAAGGGCCGCTCCGGCGTCTGCGCGCGCTGTTTCTCGAGCCACTCGTGGGCGCGGGGCAGAATGCCCGCGAACTTGTGGCCGCGGTCGTCGTAGACGTCGAAACCCTGGTCGAACCCCCATTTGGCTTGCATGTAGCCGACATCCGCGAAACCCGCGGTGGCGTAGCCCGCGGTCTGGAAAACCTCGGCGAGGGTCACCCGCTCGGGCTCAAGGCTTTTGGTGCGGCTGGGATGGAGGCCGTGGGTCCCGGGGTAGAGGGACGTCATCATCGACATGTGCGAGGGCAGGGTGCCGCCGCCGTTGTAGTAGAAGCGATCGAAGACGATGCCCTCACTGGCGAAGCGCTCGAGATTCGGGCTCGTCGGGCGCTGGTAGCCGTAGACCGAGAGGCGGTCGGCCCGCAGGGTGTCGATCGAGATCAACAAGACGTTGGCACCACGGTAGCCGTGGTGGGGGGCGGCGGGCGGTGGTGATGGGGAACAAGCGGTGGCGAGCGCCAGGGAGACCAGCCCGATGGCCGTCCGCCCGGGAGCACCGACGAGCCGCCGCCAGAGGCGGGCGAACGCCGAGCGGGGCTTGGTCACGAAGTACGTCGTGCTCTCCCACTCGGGGCCGGCGAAGCCGTCGGCCCGGCGGTGCACGATTTCGCCGCGAGCGGCGGCCACGACCTCCGCCACGCGCTCGCGGGGTAGGGTGTGCATTTCGATGGCATGCGGGTCCGCGGTCGCGACCTCCGCGCTCGCCAGCGCGGCGGGTGTGGGGAGGATTTCGACCGGAAACTGGACGGTCGGCGAACCGCGGTCGGCAAACCAGGTGACCAGCTCCTGCACGAGGTCGAGCTCGAGCAGGTAATGGCCCGGTTCGGTCGGCGCCAGAAGGCGCAGCGGCAGCGTGCAGCTCTCGCCCGGAGCGAGAGCGTGAACGAGGGGCGTACGACCGTCGTCGAGCTGGCTCAGACGGCCATCGGCGTGCCGCCAGTGGTTGCCCAGCCTCAGCTGGTAGAGCCCGAGCTCGGCGACACCGGGCCAGGGCAGCGCGGTCGTATTGGTGACGGTGACGACGAGCTCGGCACCGGCGCCCGCGGCGAGGGTCGCGGGCACCGCGGCGACCTCCAAACGGGCTCGATACGCCGCCGCCGGCAACGCGGCATCCTCCGCGCGCCCGCCGCGGATCGCACTCGGAATCTGGAACACGGCGAGGCCGCCGGGAGCGAGTACGCGGACGAATTCGGCGAGATAACGCTCCGCGAGCGGTGGCGGCACATGCTGGAGAACCCGACCGGTGTACACGAAGTCGACGCTACCGTCGGCGAGCACCGCGAGGTCTTCGGCGCGATTGACCAGGTAGCGGACGTTGGGCTCGGGGCTCAGTTCGCGGGCAAGATCGACCATGCGCGCGGAGAGATCGAGGCCGACGACGGTGGCGAAGTGGCCCGCGAGGGCGCGGGTGAGGCGCCCGACTCCGCACCCAAAGTCGAGCGCGGTACCGCGCTCGACGACGATCCCGAGGGTCGCCAACTCGGCCATGAGGGCGTCGATTTCTTCGCGGCCCGTGGCGTAGAAGCGCTCCGGGTCCCAACCGCCGAGCCGGTGTTCGGCCGAGGACAGTACCGCCCAGAAGGGGTCAGCCGCCGCGAGGCCGTCCCAGGTCTCGTGCAGGCGATCGAGGGCCGACGTTGCGGGCGAGCTCATCGTGGCTCCAGGCAGAGGCGGGTCAGGAAGGCTCCGAGGACGCGGCGGTCGGTCGAGCCGGGCAGGCTCTCGGCGGGGATGAACTCGGGGCCGACGGTGAGCTCGAGCACGAGCGGGCGGCCCGCCGCGAGGGGCGAGTCGAGGTCCAACACGAAGGCGAACGGACCGGGTGCAACGCGCTTCAGGGTAGCGAGTCCGCGACCGTCGGCGCGCGCTTCGAGGTCGAACGGGTCGTTGCGGTAACTCGTTCCCTCGAGGCGCAGACGGTGACCCTGCGGCGCCGGCGGCACGCCCAGGGCGAGCACCGCACGCGGCGCTGTCCAGCGACCCTCCCCACGCTCCGCCGGGAACCAGCCGTCGAGCAATTGGGCGTCGGTGCGGCCGAGGCCGAGGGCGAGGCAGGATTCGAGAGGACCGTCTCCCTCCCAGCCGAGCAACCCACCGGGCAGCGTGTCGGCGGGTTTGATGCGCGGCGGCAGGATGCGCGCGTCACCGCGGTCGTTGGCGTGGGCGACGTAGCCGAGGGCACGGATCGAAGCCGCGAGCTCTTCGTCGATCGTCGTCGTGCGGCGCGGCAGGGCTTCCCGCGCCGTGAGGTTGTAGGTCTTCGCCAATTCGAAGGCGAGCCGCTCGCGCTCGGTGATGGGCAAGTCGGCGTAGAGGTCCTGCCGTTCGTCGGGGTCCGCGGCGAGATTGAACACCCGCTTCAAATAAGGCCCCTTGCCGAGCAGGAACTTGCGCTCTCCTTCGAGGCGCGCGAGCCCATGGCCCGAATCGAAGTCGAGATGCAGGAAGTAGGACTCCGCGCTCGCGGTCGCCGGCGATCCGGCGGTGAAGCGCGGCACCAGGCTCGTGCCGTCGAGCTTGCCGAGGGTGGCGAGGTCGTCGCCGAGACCGGCGAGTTCGAGTACGGTCGGCACGATGTCCATCAAGCTCGCCCGGCCGCCGACGTAACCCGCCGGCACGCGTCCAGGGGCATGGAGCAGCAGCGGCACCGCGGTGGTTTCCTCGTACAACGTATGGCCATGGCCGATGCGCCCGTGGTCACCCAACTCTTCGCCGTGGTCCGAGGTGATGACGAAGATCGTGTCGCGGCCGTCCGCGGCGCCCTTCGCCCGCAGCTCGGTGATCAGCTTGCCGAGCTCATCGTCGACGTGGCGCACCTCGCCGTCATAAAGGTCGACTAGGGCGCGCATGACCTCGGGAGGCCGTTTTCGCCAGGAATGAGAGGCGAGCACCTGGTCGGTCAGCGGCCGGAAGGCTTCGACCTCGGCCGGCAGGGGACCGCCGTTCCAAGCGGTGGCCGGGTCGTAGGGTGCGTGGGGATCGACGAAGTGAAGATAGAGAAAGTACGGCGGAACCAACTCACCCAGGTGTTCGCGGGCGACGCTCGCCACCTGGTGAGCCTTGGCCTGGTGGCCGCCGCCGTGGTTCTTCATCAGGTAGAAGTGCTCGAAGCCGCGCTCGAAGCCCCAGGCCCGCGAGATCCAACTGTTGGCGGAAACCGCCAAGGTCGCATAACCCTGGCGGGCGAGAACCTGGGCCAGGCTGGTGGCCGACTCCGGCAGCACGTCGCCCCGGGCGAAAGCCTGATGGCGCAGGGGGTGGAGGCCGGTCAGGATCGACGCCGTGGCGGGTTTCGTCCAGGAGGTGGGGGAAAGGCCGTCGAAGCGGGCGCCTTCGGCCGCCAAACGGTCGAGATTCGGGGTCGTTTGGCGTTCGTAGCCGTAGGCACTGACCCGGTCCTGGCGCAGGGTGTCGACCACCACGACCACGACGTTCGGGCGGGGCTGTCCACAGGCCACGACGCTGAGGGCCGTGAGGCACGGGAGGCAGGCGCGGAGGAGCACCCGGCGGACCAAGGAAAGCGGAGGCATGGTGTCGTGACAGGAGCCCGAGAGCGCCGAAGGCTAACACGGCTGGTAACATCCCGCCCGCCATGGCGACAACTTCCCTGGGTATCAACGTCTTCGGCCACGTCTATGCGGAGAGCGGCGTCGGCGAGCACACCCGCCTCCTGGTCGCGGCGCTCGCCGAAGCCGGTATCGCCCACCAGGTGTTTCCGTTGACCGACACCGACAGCCGGCAGCGCGGTGAGTTCGCTGGCCGCGCGGGCGGAGAACCCTCCTACCCGGTGCATCTGGTGTCGTTGAATGCCGATCGCATCGAGGCCTTCTATCGCGAACGGGGGCCGAGCTTCTTCGCCGATCGCTACACCATCGGCCTGTGGGCGTGGGAGGTGGAAGAGTTCCCGGACTGGCTCGCCGAGCAGGCCCGGTACGTCGACGAGATCTGGGCCAACAGCCACTTTTCCGCCCGCGCCATCGCCGCGCGGGTGTCCGTGCCGGTGCACGCCTTCCCCTTGCCCGTGGCGGAACCGCGCGGGCCCTTCCTGAGCCGGCAAGAGCTTGGCCTCGGCGACGAGTTCCTGGTTCTGTTCGCGCTCGATTTCGACAGCATTCCGGCGCGCAAGAATCCGGCGGCGGCGGTGGCGGCTTTCCGCACCGCTTTCACTCCCGGCGAGGGCCCCAGGCTGCTGGTCAAATCGGTCAATGCCGACCGCCATCCGCGGGCCTTCGCAGAGTTGCGAGCCGCGGCCGGGGAGCATCCGGACATCGAGTTCCGTGACGGCTACCTCGATCCTCCGGTGCAGGCCTCTTTGATGAACGCTTGCGACGTGTACCTCTCGCTCCATCGTTCCGAGGGTTTCGGCCTCACGTTGGCCGAGGCCATGGCGCTCGGCAAACCGGTCGTCGCCACCGCCTATTCGGGTAACCTCGACTTCATGAGCGACGACACGGCCTACCTGGTGCCCTTTCGTTTTCGGGACATCGGGCCGGGCCAAGGTCCCTATCCCGTCTTCGGGCGTTGGGCCGAGGCCGACGTGGAATCGGCGGCCCGCGCCCTGCGGGAGATCTGGGGCGCCCCCGAGGCGGCGCGGGAGCGCGGGCAACGGGCCCGCAAAGCGATCCTCGAAGCGCACGGACTTGCGGCGCGGGTGCCGTTCCTGACCGCGCGGGCGACGGCCATCGCCGAGAGACTCGCGGCCGGCTGGCAGCGGGCACCCGTGACCATGACTGCCGAGCAGTACGGCGAGGCCCTGCTGCGGCACGGCCCGACACTTTCGTCCCTCGGCTCCTGGCCGCGGCGCCTGCGGGCCTGGGCTGAACGTTTCCGCTCGGCCGATCGCGCCCACCGGCAAGAGCTCGACCGGGCACTGCTCGCCCAGCCGCGCCAAGTCGCCGCCGAGGTGGCCCGCATCGTGGCCCGCCAGGAGCGGGCGGATCTCGATCGTTACGTCGCCGAGTTGGCTGACCGCGTGGCCGCGCTCGAGGCCGGATCGTCGGACCCGTCGGGGGCGAAACCCAGGCGCTCGTAGATTCCTCGGAAGGCGTGGGCGGCCTGTTCCGGTCGCGGTACCGGCCGGGGTTCGAAGTTCGAAGGCGGGCCACCCGCGAGCCACCGCAGCAGAACCTCCTGCACCGCCTCGGCGCCGCCTGCCGACGGCACCAACACCCCGACATCCCGGGACACTCGCTCGGCGGGCGCGCCGTGGTCGAAGAGCACCACCGGGATGCCGCCGGCCAGGCACTCGTCGAGGGTCATCAAGTAACTCTCGGGCCACGGCGACAGCAGTAGGGCGAGATCCATGCCCTCCGCGCGCAATCGCCGAGCCAAGGTTCCGGCCCGGTAGTAGCCGCGGATGGCGACGCCCGGCAGGCGAGCCAAGCGTCGCAGGGTCGAGCGATCGCCGCCGCCGTAAACGTGCCACTCGACGGGCGGACCCGCCCACGCAGCCACCATACGCTCGAACAACAGCGCCCCCTTGTGCGCCTGGCCGCCTCCCAGGAACGCGATGCGCCGCCGCGCCGCCGGGCGCCGGCGGCCGGCGAGAGGGGCCAGTTGCAGGGTCGGAGGGACGACTTCGATGCCTGCTCCCGGAATCAGTCGAGCCAGTCCCGAGGCGAGAGACAAGGAGGGCACGACGACCAGGCGAGCGCGGCGGATGAGGTTGGCAGCGGTTTGTCGGCGCGCCGCGATCTCGTCGGCAGCACGGCCGGTGCGGGCTGCGCAGGCCGTGGCTTCGCGGCACAAGTCGCAGGCCTCGCCACTGTCGGCGGCGACCAAGGCGGGCCAAGGACAGGCGAAGGCATAGTCGTGAAGGCACAACAGGAGATCGAGGCGCCTCGCCTCGATGCAGCTTTCGAGGCTCGCGGCGGATTGTCCGGCTAGGCCCTCGACCACCACCAGCCGCGAACCGAGCAGGTCCACGGCCCAAAGCAGGGCCGCTTCGAGCGCCGGATCGCCCGCCAGGTGGTCGGGGCGATGAGGCTCCCGAGCGTCGCGGTCGAGAGCACACCGACCGCTCGGTCCGAAGAGCTCCAGGCGGTGACCCCCCGGACGCGGATGCAGCAGCGCCACGGGCCACTCCCGGGCTTCCGCCTCGAGTCGGGCCAACAACTGAGTTTCGACCCCTCCGCGCCAAGGATCCGGCGGATGCGCGGAGACGTGGAGGATGGGCGTGCGCAGGCGGGGCGGCACGGCGCCCGGCAGGAGACGAGCGAAGTCGCGTTCCCGGCGCGCTGCGGACCAGCGGTCGAGCAAGCGCCGCGCGACGCTCGCGAGGCCCTCGGCGAGCAGCAAGTCTCGAACGAGGGCCGCGCGTGCCCAGGGACTCACGGTGCTCTCCGGCGAGCCAGGAGCTCCTGGTAGATCGTCTCGATCTCGGCGGCGTGCTCGGCATGATCGCGCACCGCGGGCATGGCGTTTCGACTAGCGTCGATGCGCTCCGGCTCGGCGGCGAAGTCAGCCAGGGCTCCGGCCAGGGCGGCGACGTCGTCCGGGGCCACCAGACGGCCGGCCGCGGTTGCTCCGGCGAAGATCTCCGACAGGGCACCGCGATCCGCGGCGATCACCGGCACCCCTGCGGCGAACGCCTCGCGGGCCACGAGGCCGAACGATTCGAGGCCGATCGAGGGGATCACCAGCAAGTCCATGGCGGCGAAAACCTGCCCGCGGTCCGCCTCGGCAAAGGCTCCGGCGAACCGGATCGGCAGGCCGGCGGCGGCCTGCCGAAGCAACGCGGCGTACTCCGGAGCGGCCTCCGGGTCTCCCCACAGGGTCAGCGTGGCCGCGCCGGGCGTCAACCGGCGCATCGCCTCGATCAGAACGTGCGGCCCCTTGTGCGGCATGAGGGCGCCAACGAAGCCGAAGCGCACGGGCTTGGTCACTGGGGGCCGGGGCGCCAAGGGGCGCAGCGGGAGTGCCGCGACGCCGTAGGGGCTGACCCACACCGGGCGGTCCGCCGCCAGTAGCCCGGCAGCGCGGTAACTCTCGACGATGAACTGGGAGCCCGCCACGAACCCGTCAGCCAAGGCCAAAGCGCGACCGAAAGCGCGCCGCCGCAGGAGGTGGAGCAGGCGGTTGAGCGGGGCCGCCGTCAGGGGGCGGCAGGCGGCGCAACGATCCGGCTGGGGGCCCGGGCAGAGCGAGTTGTCGGGCCGGGTCAGGTTGATGCGGGCACACAAGGGCCACCAGTCCTGGAGTTGAAACAGTAAGGGCAGGCCGCGCCGTTGGGCCTCGCGGGGCAGGTTGGCGGCGTGACCGGCCAGGTGGTGGACATGGACGAGCTCGGGGCGCACGTCGTCGAGAAAGCGCCCGAAGTCCAGGGCTAGGCCGCGATCGAACAGGCCGTTGCGGGCGAGCGGGTCGCGCTGGGTGAAGTTGTTCACCGTCCGGCGGATGCGTACGCCGTGGTCGACGGCTTCGATGACCTCCCCGGTGGCACGATCCGGGCGGCCCACGCGGGCGTACACCGCGACCTCCCGGTGCCGCCGTTGGGCGGTGACCAAGCCTTGGGCGTAGAGCTCGGTGCCGCCGATGTCCCAGGGCGGGTAACCGTGGACGAGGTGGACGACGGAGCGGGGCGCCAGGGCCCGGGGACGCCCCGGCTGCGGTGCTCGAACCAAC
>JANRLG010000271.1:0-5219 GCA_033762835.1 Thermoanaerobaculia bacterium | reverse complement strand
CCTACGCCGTGCGCTTCCCGCGGGGGCTCAAGCGGCTGGGGGAGCTGCGGGCGTGGCTGGCGGCGGCGCTTCCTTGACCCGTCGCGGTCCTTCCCGTGCACTTCAGCTGTAACTGTCTTGTATCGAAAGAGGAGAGCCATGAAGGGAAGGACGATCCGTGTCATCGCCTTGGGTATCTCGATCCTCGGAGCGCTGGGAGCGGGTGCTCAGGACGATCACCATGCCGCGGGGCCGCCGCCGGGACTCAACCTCGGGACGGCAGGCCTCGAAGTCTCGTGGGCATCCTGGTCGGTCAAGACCGCGTCGCCCGAGCAAGGGCTGCGCGGTCGCTTGCGCGGGCTCGGTACCGCGATTCTGTTCGAATCACAGAGATCCGAGGACGGCCTCCGAGCTGTCATTCGCGGCCCCCTGGGTGAGGTCTTCTACGAGTACCAGGAGGTCCCCGAACACCATCGGGAAATCCTGTTGGCCGACGGAACCCACCTCGAAATTCCGGAGCCACCGAAGCTCGTGGTCCTGGGAGTCCCGATAGACCTCGCGGCAGGCGAGGGAAACGCAAGCCTGCGGACTCTCGCCGCACGGCCCGAGGGTCTACTCATTCGCCAGCTGGGACTGGAGCTGGTCGCAAAAGCCTCCGGAGAGGATCTGGTAGAGGAGCGCCGTGGGCTCGAGCTGGCGACGCAAGCCTTGTGGCCATACTTCGAGACGACAGAGCGGTCGCGGCCTCGCCTCACCAGCGACTACGAGATCAACGCCGTGGGCTACCTGGTGCACACCCAACCGGAAGGGCTCGTCCTGGGGAACAACCGGGTCGTACCCCAACTCGCGCTGCGGCATGACGATTCCCGGGTCAATAGCTGCCTTGGACGGTGCGGCGAGGGATGTACGGGCGGCTTCGGCGGGGACTTCATCTATCACAGCGACTGGTACGACGTGACGAGTCCTACATATCCGGCCCACCAGCAGGTCCGCTGCGTCTCCGGAGAAGACTGGATCGACACTTGGTACGCCGTTTCGCCGGTCACCCACAGTGTCACCGGCTGGTGGACACCCGGGTGCCAGCTTCACGACAACTGCCAAAGGTCGATCTGGCCGGACTGGCTGGCTGCTGTGACCTGCCTACCGTTGGTCCCCGTGGTACCCATCCTCGACAGTCTTGGCGAGCATCGAACCTGGAGCTACACGGATTACAACTGGCAGATCACCTCCTACAACGCCGGCTACTCCGGTTGCACTTGCCCCGGCCATTCTCCGTACGAGGAGCAATACGAGTGCGTCCAGTGAGGTGAGCCGCGGGCAGGGTGAGCGGCTTTGGTATCCTCCGCCGCGATGAAAAAAGAAGTCGCTCCCGCCGCCGACACCTTGACCCTGGCCCCCGAGCCGCCCGCGCCGGCGGGGACCAAGGGCTTCTGGCAGAAACTCAAGAAGGGTCTCTTCATGACCCACACCGAGATCTTCGAGCGCGTGGGCAACGCGTTCGAGGGTCGCGGCACGCTCGATGCCGAGACGCTCGAGTATCTCGAAGAGGCTTTGATCGCGGCCGATCTCGGGGTCGAGACCAGCTTGGCATTGGTCGAGGATCTGAAAACCGCCGTCGGCCGCGATGAGGTCCGGGACCTGGCGCGTTTGAAGGCTCGCCTTTCGGATTCCATGGCCAAATTGTTGGCGGGTTTGCCGAAGCCGCCGGTCGAGGTTTCGGGACCGCGGGTGACGCTCGTCGTGGGCATCAACGGCGTCGGCAAGACGACCTCCATCGCCAAGCTCGCGCGCCGCGATCAACTTGCCGGGCGCTCGGTGTTGATCGCCGCCGGGGACACCTTCCGGGCCGCCGCCATCGAACAGATCTCGCTTTGGGGCGAGCGCCTGGGGGTGCCGGTGATCAAGACCCAGGCCGGCGGCGACCCGGCGGCGGTGGTGTTCGACGCCCTGCAAGCAGCCAAGGCGCGCGGCATCGACCACGTCATCGTCGACACCGCGGGGCGGCTGCACACCAAGGAACACCTCATGGCCGAACTCGGCAAGGTGGCGCGGGTGATCGAGCGCGAGGCTCCCGGCTTCGCTCGGCGCACGATCCTCGTGCTCGACGCCACCACCGGCCAGAACGCTCTCGCCCAGGCGCGGCAGTTCGTGCAGGTCGCGCCGGTGGACGGCGTCCTGCTGTCCAAGCTGGACGGCACCGCCAAGGGTGGCATGGCGGTGGCGGTGGCCCGCGAGCTCAAGCTGCCGGTGCTCTACCTGGGCGTCGGGGAGGGTGCCGAGGACTTGGTCGACTTCGAGCCGCGGGACTTCGCCCTTGCCCTCCTCGGCTGACTCGGCTCACCTGCGGCGCGCCTTGCGGCTGGCGGAGCGAGGGCGGTACCACGTCAGCCCCAACCCGCGGGTCGGTGCGGTGGTGGGGGACGCCGCCGGCGAGGTGGTGGGGGAGGGCTGGCACGCCCGGGTCGGCGGCCCCCACGCCGAACCCGTGGCGCTCGCCGCCGCCGGCTCGCGCGCACGCGGCGGCACGTTGTACGTGACCCTCGAACCCTGCGCCCACCACGGGCGCACCCCGCCGTGCGTCGACGCCGTGCTCGCGGCGGGCATCGCCCGCGTCGTGGCCTGCCATCGCGATCCGGACCCGCGGACGGGTGGTGCCGGTTTCGCCCGCCTGCGGGCCGCGGGCGTGGTCGTCGAGGTCGGGTTGCTGGCGGCCGAGGCGGTCGAAGCCAATGCGGCGTTCCTGATCTCCCAGACCCTCGGCCGGCCCCTCGTCACGCTCAAATGGGCCATGAGCCTGGACGGCAAGATCGCCACGGCGGCGGGCGAGAGCCAGTGGATTTCCGGATCCGCGGGCCGGCGTTGGGCGCTCGAGCTGCGCGAGACCCACGATGCCATCCTGGTCGGCAGCGGCACCGCCCTGGCCGACGATCCGCGGCTCGACCGCCGGCTCGGCCGGGCGGGAACGCCCCTGCTGCGGGCCGTGGCGGACCGCCGGTTGCGCTTGCCCCCGACCGCTCGGATGCTCGGTTTGGCAGGTGAAACGGTGGTGTACACTCGCGCCGATTCCGGCACGCCGGCCAGCCGCAACGCGCTCTCCGCGGCCGGTGCCCGTCTCGTCGATCTGCCCACCGGCGCCCCGGTCGAGATCCTCGCCGATCTCCACGCGCGCGGCCTGCGGAGCGTCCTGGTCGAAGGCGGGGGCGAGATCCACGGGGCCTTCGTGACAGCGGGCCTGTTCGACCGGGTGATGGTCGATACCGCACCGGTGTTGCTCGGAGGTGCGGGCGCGTTCACGCCCGTCGGCGGTGCCGGTACCGGCCCATTGGCGACGGCACCGCGGCTCGATCGGCTGCGTTTCAGCCGGCGGGGGGACGACGCGATCTTGTGGGGTTGGAGGCGCGATTGTTTACCGGACTTGTTGCGGAGCGTGGGCGCATCCTGAGTCACCAACCGTCCCCGAACGGCGGGGTGCGGCTGGAAATCGGCGCCTCTCCGGAGCTGCTGGCGCGCCTTACTCTTGGTGCCAGCCTCGCGGTCTCCGGCGTCTGCCTGACCGTGATCGACCAAGCCGCGGATCGGGTCGCTCTCGAGCTCGGCCAGGAGACTCTCGACCGGTCGACCCTGGGGGAGCTCACGCCCGGCGACGAGGTCAATCTCGAAACCGCTCTGCGCCTGGGGGAACCCCTGGGCGGCCACTGGGTCCAGGGCCATGTCGACGGCATCGTCGAACTCTTGGCCCGCGACGAGCGCGACGGCCACGCCGTGCTCACCTTCTCGCTGCCGGCGGCCTTCCGGCCCTGGGTGGTGGAGAAGGGCTCGGTGACCCTCGACGGCGTCTCCCTGACCGTGGCGGCCTTGGCCCCGGATCACTTCGAGGTGTGGCTGATTCCCCACACCTTGGCCGTGACCACCTTTGGTCACCGCCGGCCGGGGGATCACATCCACTTCGAAGGCGACATCCTCGCCAAGCAAGTCGAGCGCGTCCTGGCCCTCCACGGTTTCGCCGCGGGGGCCCGACAGCCGTGATCCGGCTGCTCCCGCTGATTCCCGATCCCGAGCACGCCTGGATTGCCTTTGCACCTCGCGAGTGGCCGGCGGCGCCCCGCGAAGCCCCGTGGATCGACCTCGCCCGCGGCCGCCTGGGAGAACCGGGTCGGGGCGAATCCGTTTCGGCCCTTCACGGCGAGCCCTTCGCCGACGTCGTCTACCTGCCGCCGGTGGAGTCCGAATTCAGCGCCGAACGCAACCAGCTGGCCGCGCACCTCGCGGCGCCGGGAACGCCGGTCCTGGTTCAGCTTCGTCCCGGCGAAACCCCGCCGACGGCCGACGTAACCCTCCTGTGGGACCCGACGGCCGCGCTCCTGGAGGGGGACTTTTCCCGCCTTTCTCTTTTCCCACCCAGCTCTTCTCTTCTGTTCCCGCTCCTTCCCGGCGTCACCGACACCCCCGACTTCCTCGCCGGCGCCTGCCGGCACCTCGCCCAAGCTGGGGCCGCCGTCGTGCATCCCGTGATCCCCAGCTTGACCCCCGCCGAACGCCGCCACTTGGCCGACACTCGCGACGAGGCCACCTTCGACCGCCTCTTCCACGGCCCGCCGCCGGACCTCCGCGCCTTCGCTCGGATCGCCCACAGCCACGGTCTGTCGCCCTTCTTGCCGCGGCCGCTGCCGCGCCCGCCCCTCGTTGGAGCCGGCAACCGCGAGGTGGCCGGCCTCGTCGCCTGGGCCGCGGAGCTCGGTGATCGCCTCGGCCGCCCGGCCATGGCCGTCCAGAGCCTGATGCGGGCGGCCCGTTTCCTCGACCGCACCCACCTGGACGTGCGCGCCCTCGCCCGCGAAGGCCACCTCGGCTTGCTCGACGCCCTCGACGTCGCCAGCCGCGAGATCGTGACGGAGTGGGCGGCGAGCGGGCGGTCGCGGTGGGTGGAGGCGGCGATGGCGGAGTATCTGAGTTTGCCCTGAAGCCGTTCGGCCGACCTGAGGCCGTAACAAAAAGTCTACTCGATCTCGGCAATTGACGGCGTAAGTCGTTTGCCGAGATAGCTTTGCCTGCCTCGGCTTCGACCTCTCGCCGAGCCAGATTTCGAGCGCTGGGTGCGTTTTTTGGGGACTTCCGGCTTTGTGGTTCGTGTTCGTCCGTTGCCGTCCACGGGGAGGACCGGCGGGGTAAACCCTGCCGACTGCCGCCGGTCGGCCCTCTCCCTCCCGGCACCGTCCGTGCCCTCCTTCCCCCAGCCTTCG
>JANRLG010000270.1:0-12013 GCA_033762835.1 Thermoanaerobaculia bacterium | reverse complement strand
GGCGAAGGCGTCGAGTTTCTTCTCCTGGCGTTCGAGCTCCCAGGCCGTCGGCGTCTCGGCGGCGGCGAACACCACGGTTTCGGCATCGACGAAGGCCCAGCTCGCGATCGGGCGATCGAGTTTCGTCACCGGCCAGGCCTCCCCGGGGCCGTCCACCGGCAGCGCCCAGAGTTGGCCGCCGGGGGCGTCCGGCTTGGCGCCCGGGGCCTTGCGGGAGCTCACGAAGGCGAGCAGCTTGCCGTCGGGCGAGAACGCCGGCGATGAAATCGTCTCCTGGCCGCGGGTCAGCTCGACGGCGGCCAAGGGCTCCTTCGGTGTGCCGCTGCCCGCTTCCGTGAGGCGGGACAACCACAGGTTGGTCACGCGCTTTTCTTCCCCTTCGACCGTGGCCACGGTGCTCTTGGCCCAAACTGCCAGCCGGCCATCGCGAGACACCGCCGTGGCCCGCACGCTCTCGGCGTGCAGCAGGTCCTCGGGCGTCCAGCGGCGGGCATCCTCGGCTCCGGCGACGAGGGCGCTCACGAGTAGAACCAGCGATGTCGGGGCGAAGATCGAGAGTTTCGGCATGGGTCACCTCGGCAAGGGCAGCTCAGGGGCGGCGGAAGGCCCCGAAGCATAACCCGCTCGGCAGGATGGCGGCGCCGGGGTGGTATCCTCCGCTGCCGTGACCGCGCGGATCTACGTCGCCACTCTCGCCCTCCTCCTCTTGCTCTCGGCGGGTCTCGGAGGTGGGCTTTCCGCCGCCGGGGACGACCGTGTCCTGCTTGGACCGGCCGGCCAGCAAACCGCCGTCGGCCCGCTGTTCCCCCTCGAACCCATTGCGGCCCGCCTGGGCGCCAAGGTCGACAAGTCCCTCGACAGCTACACCATCACCGTGGGGGACTTCCGGGTCATCGCCGGCCCCGGCAATCCGGTGATGCTGCTCGGCCGGGACATCGTGCAGTTGTCGCAGGCGCCGGTGGTGGATGTCGGCGCCGCCACGCTGCTGGTGCCCATGGATCTGCTCCAAAAGAGCCTCGGCGACGCCCTCGCCTTCGATTTCACCTACGGTCCCGAGGCCGGGTTGATCGCCGAGCGGCGCCGCTTGCGGACGGTGCCCGTGACCGTGGACGTGGTGCATCTGCAAGGGGTGACGACCGTCGTCCTGCAGTTCACCGAACCGGTGCAGCTGCGGCGGGTGGCCACCGGCGAGGGGGTCGACGTCACCCCCGTGCGCGACCGGTTCGAGGCCGCCGGCCAACCCTTCGTGGGCGACGACCCGTGGGTCCGCGACGTACGGGTGAGCCCCGAGCGCATCCGCTTGCTGCTGGCCTCGGGCGCCAAGGCCGAGAGTTACTCGCTCGAGAACCCGTTCCGGCTGGTCTTCGACGTCGTGGCCGCGAGCGGTGCGGCGCCGGGCGAAACGCCCACCGGCGAGGCCGCCGCCGGCCCCGTCACCGGGCCGAGCCGACCGACCCCAGCCTTCGACACGATCGTGCTCGACCCCGGTCACGGTGGCACCGAGACCGGCGCCATCGGCCCGGCCGGCACCCAGGAAAAGGAGATCACCCTGGCGATCGCCCAGACTCTCGCGGCCCAGCTGCGCGAGACGTTGGGGGTCAAGGTGGTGCTGACCCGCGAGCAGGACCAGTTGGTGCCCCTCGACGCCCGCCCCGGGCTCGCCAACCAGAACAAGGCCGATCTGTTCGTCTCCATCCATCTGAATTCCTGGTTCGACCAGGACGCCCACGGCGCCGAGACGTACTTTCTCTCCCTCGAGGCTAGTGACCGCCGCGCCAACGCCTCGGCCGAGGTCGAGAACCGCGCCCCCGCCGGCAGCGGCGATGGCGACCCGCTGGCGGATCTCGAGCTGATCCTCTGGGACCTCGCCCAGACCCGCCATCTGCACTCGAGCGAAAAGGTCGCGAAGATCGTCCAGGCGGAGCTCAACCAGGCGCTCGGCTTGACCGACCGCGGCGTCAAGCAGGCGCCCTTCCGGGTGCTCATGGGCGCGGCCATGCCGGCGGTGCTGGTCGAGCTCGGCTACGTCTCGAATCCGGACGAAGAGGCCAAGCTCCGCGACCCCGCTTACCGGGAGCAATTGGCCTCCGCGCTCGTACGCGCCATCGCCGCTTACGCCTCCGACGGGCGCGCGCCGGCAGCGCCAGCGGAGGCAGCGCCGCCGGCTGCCCCGACGGCGGAGAGTCCCCCTTGAAACGCCTGCTGCTCACCGTCCTGGCGGTCCTCGTCCTCCTGGGCGTGCTCGCCTGGTGGTTCCTCGGTCGGCGCGCGAGCGTCCGCCCGGGAGCGGACGGCGCGGTGGCCGAGAGCCCCGGTCCGGAGCGGGTCGCCTTGCCCTATCCGATCTACTTTCCCGGTCGCGATGGCCTGCTCCATGCCGAAACCCGCAGCTTGTCGGTGGTCCGTGGGGACTTGGCGACGGTCGCCGAGGCAGTGACCCAAAGTGTCCTGTCCGGCCCGGAGGACGACGGCCACTTCCGCCCGTGGCCCGAGGACACGGTACTCCTGGGAGTCGTCCTGACGCCCTCGGGAACGGCCTACATCGACCTCGGCGCCGAGGGCGAGCCCGACCCGCCCGCCGTGGGTTCGCGCCAAGAGACGGCGATGATCTACAGCCTGGTCGATTCGGTGACGCTGGCCGAGCTCGAGATCAAGAACGTGGTGCTGCTGTGGAACGGCGAGCAGCGCGCGAGCTTCGGCGGTCATCTCGACACCAGCCGCCCGCTCGAGGCGCGCACGGACCTGCTGGCCCGGCGCCCGGACGTGCCGTGACCGGCCCCGTGACCGATCAAAACGAGCGGCGTCGGCGGCCGATCGGGGTGTTCGACTCGGGGGTCGGCGGCCTGACCGTGATGGCCGCGCTCGCGGCGCGCCTGCCGGCGGAGTCGATCCTCTACCTCGGCGACACCGCGCGCCTGCCCTACGGCACCAAAAGCGAAGACACCGTCACCCGCTACACGCGCGCCAATCTCGATTTCCTGCTCGGCCGCGGCGTCAAAGCGGTGGTCGTGGCCTGCAACACCGCCTCGGCCCTCGCCCTGCCCCACCTCGCGCTGCCGGTGCCGGTGTGGGGGGTGATCGAGGCCGGCGCCGAGGCCGCCCTCGCGGCCACGCGCGGCGGCCGCGTCGGGGTGATCGCCACCGAGTCCACCATCCGGTCCGGCGCCTACCTGGCCGCCCTCGCCGCCCGCCGCCCGGGGCTCGAGGTGATCTCCCAAGCCTGCCCGCTTTTCGTGCCGCTGGTGGAAGAAGGCTGGAGCGACGATCCCGTGGCCCGCCTGGTCGCCGAGCGGTATCTGGCGCCGCTCCTGGCCACACCGGGTCTCGACACGCTGGTGCTCGGCTGCACCCACTACCCGCTCCTGGCGCGCACCCTGGCCGCGGTGCTCGGCCCCGAGATCACCCTCGTCGACTCCGCCCACGCCATCGCCGAGCGCGTCGCCCAAGACCTCGACGCCCTCGGCCTCACCGCCCCCCCCCGGCGCCACCCCAGAATTCCACGTCGCCGTCACCGACACCGGCGAACGCTTCGAGCGCATCGCCCGCGAAATTCTCGGCCAAAACGCCATCCGCCTCGAACTCGTGGACGTCACCGGCAGCGCTTGACTTCTCACTGCTCGTCGCAGGTAATCACCCGCCATGAGCAAGCTCTTCATTTCTCACAGCACGGCGGACGACGGCTTCGTGCGCGAGCTGCGCTGGGCGCTCGCCGACCTCCAGCAGGATGCGTGGATCGATTCGCGGGAGTTGCGGGCGGGTGATCCACTGTGGCCGGAGATTCAGAAAGCCATCGAGGAAGCGGCGGCGGTGGCGGTCGTGGTCAGTCCCCACTCGTTGCAGGCGAGATGGGTCGGCAAGGAGCTGGGGTACGCGCTCGAGCTGCAGCAGACCCGCGGCAGAAGAGCTTTCCCGGTGTTCCTGCTCTCGCTCGACGGCACGAAGCTCGGAGTTCTCGAAGAGTTCTTCGAGTCCGAGCCGCTCTACATCTCCGTCAGCAGCGCGGCCGGCGGGGTCGAGGCGGCGCTGAATCCCATCTTGGTCGCGATGGGCGTCCGCGACCCGGCCGAGGTGCCCGTGCCGGCCCCGCCGAAGCTCGAGCCGCTCGAAGAGCTCGTCTTGGAGCTCTCCGACCTCGAGTTCTTCGAACAGGACCAGCGGCGCCGCGCTTCGGCCCGCGCGCGCCTGGTCTACGAGCCGGCGACGGCCGGAAGACGGAGAGTCGCAAGCGAGCAGACGTGGCGCCTGGTGGCACCGATGGGCCCGATCGAGACGGAGGAGGTGCGCTGGTACCTCGAGAAGTACGCCATCTGGCCCAGCGAGTACTTCCGGGAGCGCGCCTCGAGGGTGGAGGCCGCCCTCGAAGCGTGGGGCCGGCTGCTCTACGACGCCGCTCTGCCGGCCGCGCACCGGGACAACGTACTCGAGGCCTGGTCCCAGATCGACGACCATGCCGGCCGCCGCTTCTCCATCGAAGTCGATGCGTCCGTCGAGGCCGGGACTTCGGCAGCGGAGGCCGCGGCGGTCCGGGAAGCCGCGACGCTGCTGCTCGGTTTGCCCTGGGAGCTGCTCCACGACGGCGACGGTTTTCTCTTCCAAGGTGCCAAGCCGGTGCGGGTGCGGCGGCGCTTGCCGAACACCCGGCCGCTCGACATCGCGGTCGTCGCGGCACCCATCCGCGTCTTGCTCGTGACGGCGCGACCGGAGGACGAAGCCTGTGGTTACCTCGACCACCGGGCGAGCGCCTTGCCGCTGGTCGAGGCCATGGAGGAGCTCGGCGGTCTCGTGCGCCTCCACGTGCTGAGTCCGCCGACATCCGACGCCTTGGGCAAGGAGCTCAAACGCGCCTTCGACGCCCGCGAGCCCTACCACGTGGTCCACTTCGACGGCCACGGCGTTTACGACCGCACCGTCGGTCTCGGTGGGCTCTGTTTCGAGAGCCCGCAGGACTCGGACAAGCTCGAACAGCGCCGTCACGTCACCGTGTTCACGGACAAGCTCGGGCCCCTGCTCAAGGACTTCCACGTCCCTATCGTCTTCCTCGAAGCCTGCCAAACGGCGTTGGCGGAAGAGACGTCCGAGTCCGTGGCTTCGGAGCTGTTGCAACGAGGGGTCGCCTCGGTCGTCGCCATGAGCCACAGCGTTCTCGTCGAGACGGCGCGGCGGTTCGTCGAGGTCTTCTACGGCGCCCTCGCCGCCGGCCGACGGGTGGGCGACGCCATGCTCGAGGGCCAACGGCACCTGAAGGACGACACGTTTCGGGGGCGTTTTTTCGGCGTCGGCGAGCTGCGCCTCGAAGACTGGTTCGTGCCGGTGCTCTTCCAGGACAAGGAGGACCCGCAGCTTTTCGAGAGCACGCCCGCACCGCAAACGCAGGCGGATTTGCGGACCCTCCTGGCCTCGCGCCTCGGCGCCCTCCCGCCCGCCCCCACCACCGGCTTCATCGGCCGCAGTCGCGAGCTGTTGGCCCTCGAGCGCCTGCTGCGCCACGAGCGCTACGCCGTGGTGCGCGGCCAGGGCGGCGAGGGCAAGACGGCGCTGGCGGCCGAGTTCGCGTGCTGGATGGTGCGCTCCCAGCAAATCCGCCGCGCGGCGTTCGTTTCGGTCGAAAGCCACGGCCACGTCGCCGCCCTGGTGGATGCGCTCGGCCGGCAGTTGGTCGGCAAGGCCTACTCGTTCGCCACGTTCGAGAGCCTGGACAAGGCCCTCCAGCCCGTCGAGCGGGCGCTCCGCGAGCAGGGGACGCTGCTGGTGGTGGACAACATGGAAAGCGTCCTCCTGCCGCCGTACCTCGAGACGCCCGAGGCGCTCTCGGAAGAAGCCGGCCGCGAGCTCGAAGCCATCCTCGCGCTCTGCGCCCGCCTGCTGAAGGTGGGAGACACCCGCCTCGTCTTCACCAGCCGTGAGCCGCTACCCGCACCCTTCGACTCCGAACGCCACCGCCGCGAGCTCCACCGGCTCGACAGCGAGGACGCCGTGAAGTTGGTGGAGGCGGCGCTCAGTGTGGACGGCACAGGGGCAGGCGCCGCGCTCGACGCCCAGCGCGAAGCCATCGAGGACCTCGTCGACGCCGTCCACGGCCACGCCCGGACGCTCGCGCTGCTGGCGCCGCACCTTCGGAGCGAGGGTGTAGCGAAGACCCACACGAATCTCGCGGAGCTGATGTCGGAGATGGATCAGCGCTACCCGCCCGGCACGCCCGGAGCCCGAGAAAAGTCCGTCTTCGCCAGCGTCGAGCTCTCCCTCCGCCGCCTGTCGCCGGAGAACTGGGAACGGGTGGGGGTGCTGGGGGTGTTTCACGGCGGGGTTCAGCTAGGCATGCTCCGCTTGATGATGGGGTGGGAGGTAGAGGACGTGGCCGCGCTGGCGGGCGAGCTGATCGCGACGGGCCTGGCCACGCCGAACCGGTACGACCATCTCTCGCTGAATCCTGCGCTCTGTCCTTATCTGCGGGGGCGGCTGGACGCCGCGGAGCGGGAGGAGCTGACGGGGCGGTGGGTGGGGGCAATGGGCGCGTATGTCGAGTCCCTCGTGCAGGAACAGAGCCGGAACATCGAGGTCGCTGCGACGTTGACGGGCCTGGAGCTGCCGAACCTCTTTGCCTTGCTCGACCGGGTGCACGGCGCGGGGGATGCTGAGGCGTCGATCAACCTCGCCACTTCACTCTATGGCCTGCTGCAGAACGCCGGCAAGTCGAGGCTCTTGGTGCGCGTGGGGCAGGTACGCGATGCCGCGGAGAGAAGGCTCGGAGAAGAGCTGGGTGGGGGCTGGAATCACGCGCGGTTCGAGGCGGCGCGAACTCGTATTGACCAGCAGCTAGCCGGCGAAGGGCTACGCGAGGCGCTTGACGGTGCGCAGCAGTTGCTCCGGCGCGCCCGAGCGGAGGGCGAGGGGGCTTATCCCGGCGCAGACTACGACCTGGCGATGGCTCTTTTTACTATGGCCCGCATGTTGAAGTCGGCCGGCGGCGCTGAACAGGCCCTGCCGCTGCTAAAGGAAGCCCTTCGGCGCTTTGGGGCCATGGCCAAGGAGCGTCCTGGCCAAGGCTCGGAACGGATGGCTTCCGTCTGCGTCACAGAGCAAGGTGACTGCTTTCGCAACCTGGGTCGGCTCGAAGAAGCGGCGGCGGCTTATGAAGAGGGTATCCGCCGCGACGAGGAAAGCGGCGCCGAGCGGGATGTCGCAGTGGGTAAGGCCCAGCTTGGGACAGCTCGACTGTGGCAGCGCCGTTACTCGGAGGCGCTCGAGGCGTTCGCCGAAGCGCGCGAACGGTTCACGCAGCTGGACGAGCCAAGCTCCGTCGCTGTGAGCTGGCACCAGACCGGTATGGTCTATCAGGAGGCAAGTGATCCAGAAGCGGCGGAGGACGCTTACCGGAGGGCACTCGCCATAGAGGTGCGGCTGGGAGATGTCTCCGGGCAGGGGGGCACGCTAAACCAGCTAGGCAACCTGTACAGCGACATCCTCGACCGCCCGGAGGAGGCTGTTCCCTTCTTTCGTCAAGCCGTGGACAAGTCCGTCGAAGGTCGCGATATGGCGAAGGAGGGTTTGAGGCGAAGCAACCTCGCCGGGGCCCTCCGCAAGCTTGGCCGGCTCGACGAAGGTCGGCAGGAAATCCAGCGATCCATCCAATGCAAGGCCCAAGTAGGAGTTTCGGCGGCGCTCTGGACCTCGTGGGCCGTCCTAGCCGAGATCGAGAAAGACGCCGGCAACCCCGCCGCTGCTACGGTCGCGAAGGGCAAGGCCGTTTCCACCTACCTCGCCCACCGCTGCGACGGCGGCGAGAACCACAACCCTGATGGCAGACTTTGCCTTCACCTTACCCAGCTTCTCCTCGGAGGCGACCCGGGCCAAGCCGCAGCGCTGCTCAAGCAGGAGTTTCCGCGCTACGAGGCCGCTGGCTTCGGCGGCTTTGTCCGTGCCCTCCAGAAGATCGTCGCCGGCAGCCGGGACCGCGCCCTTGCTGAGGATCCGGAGTTGCACTTCACGATGGCGGCCGAGATCCTCTTCTTGATCGAAACGCTGGAGAACGCGGGGCGGTAGGGCGTTGGCCCGCGGAAGACCTCACCCCTCGGTCCCCTCTCCCCACCACCCTCGAACCCGCTGCCGGGAGAGGGGAAGGAAGAGGGGGAAGAGGAAGGAGGAAGGGGCAGGGCTCGCGAGCCTCCCCCCGCGAGCGAATGAATTCGCTCGCTACATTCAAACGTCCCTGCGGGACGAAGAAAACGCCCGTTTCTTGGTCATAAAGACCGAAGATTGCAGAGACTGGTCTTGCGCTTCCCCTCTCCCGGGGGCGGGGTCGAGGGAGGTGGGGAGAGGGGACCGAGGGGTGAGGTCTTCCGGGCGAACCGGGGGCGGCCACGGGGGGCCGCCCCTACGATTATTGGCCAAAGACGGCTTTAATCACCTAGAGATGAACGCCTTCTTCGTCCCGCAGGGACGTTTGAATGTAGCGAGCGAATTCATTCGCTTGCGGGGGCTCGGGCCAGGAAGACCCAGCCCCCCTCACCCCCCGAACATCTCCCGCGCCCGCCGCACCCCGTCCACCAGCTTCGCCACTTCCTCTTCCGTGTTGTACAGCGCAAAACTCGCGCGGGCGGTAGAGCCGACGCCGAGTTTCTCGAGCAGCGGTTGGGCGCAGTGGTGGCCGGCGCGGATGGCGATGCCGGCGCGGTCGAGGAGGGTTCCTAGGTCGTGGGGGTGGACGCCTTCGACCACGAACGAGACGCCCGCGGCGCGTTCGCGGGGGTGGCCGATGACGGTGACGCCGGGGAGGGCTTCGAGGCCGGCCACTGCGGCGGTGAGGAGGTCGTGCTCGTGGGCAGCGATGGCCTTGCGGTCGAGGCGATCGAGGTAACGGACCGCGGCCTCGAGCCCCACGGCGGCTTCGATGGCCGGGGTGCCGGCTTCGAAGCGGGCGGGGGGCGGGGCGTAGCGGGTGCCGTCGAAGCTGACCGAGCGAATCATGTCCCCGCCGCCTTGGAACGGCGGCATGGCGGTGAGGAGGGACTTTTTCCCCCAGAGCACGCCGACGCCGCTCGGGCCGTAGACCTTGTGGCTCGAGAAGGCGTAGAAGTCCGCCCCGAGCTCCCCCACGTGGACCGGGAAGTGTGGCACCGCCTGGGCGCCGTCCACCAGCACCGGCACCCCGCGCTCGCGGGCGCGGCGCACGATCTCGGCGATCGGGTTGACGGTGCCGATGGCGTTCGAGATGTGGGTGACGGAGAGGAACTTGGCCCGCGGCGAGGCGAGGGCGGTATCGAGGTCGTCGAGGTCGAGATCTCCGTGTTCGTCGATCTCGACCGGCCGCACGCGGGCGCCGGCCTCCTCCGCCACGATCTGCCACGGCACGATGTTCGAGTGGTGCTCGAGCCAGGTGACGACGATCTCGTCCCCGGGCACGAGCTTCGGCCGCACGAAGGAGCGCGCCACCAGGTTGATCGCCTCCGTGGTGCCGCGGACGAAGACGATCTCCTCGTAACTCGCCGCCCCGAGGAAACGCGCCAAGGTCTCCCGCGCGCCTTCGTAGGCCTCCGTGGCGCGCGCCGAGAGCAGGTGCACTCCGCGGTGGATGTTGCCGCCCCGTTCGAGGTAGACGTTCGAAACGGCGTCGATCACCACTTTCGGCTTCTGCGCCGTGGCGGCGTTGTCGAGGTACACGAGGGGCAGGCCGTGGACCGTCTGGGCGAGGGCCGGAAAGTCCGCCCGCCACTTCGCCACGGCCGCCGCCTCGCTGTTCACACTGCCTCGCGGACCACTTCACCCTTGGGCAGGCGGGCGAAGAGGTACTCGTCGAGATCCCGCCGCAGCTCGGGCACCTTGATGCGCTCGATGATGTCGCTGGCGAAGGCGTAGGTCAGGAGCGACCGCGCCGCCTCCTCACCGATACCGCGGGAGCGCAGGTAGAAGACCGCGTCGTCGTCGAGCTGGCCGACCGTCGAGCCGTGGGTGCAGCGCACGTCGTCCGCGAAGATGCGCAGCCGCGGGTTCGAGTTCACGAGCGCCTGCTCGGACATCAGCAGGTTGTTGTTGGCCTGCTTGGCGTCCGTCTTCTGGGCGCCTTCGTAGACGTGGATGAGGCCGTTGAAGACCGCCCGCGAGCGATCCTCGAGAATGCCCTTGAACAGCTCGAAGCTCGTGCAGTGAGGCTTGGCGTGGATCACCCGCATGTGGTGGTCCACGAACTGCTCGCCGCGCACCATGTAGAGCCCGTTCAGCACCGAGTCGCAGCCCTCGCCGTCCAACTTGGTGTTGACGTCGTTGCGCACCAGGCCACCGCCGAGCGAAATCGAGTGCAGCGAATAGTGGCTCGACCGATCCTGGTAGAGCTCGAAGGTGGCCAGGTGGAACGCCGCCGTCGATTCGCGCTGGAGCTTGTAGTGATCGAGCACCGAACCCGGCCCGCAGACGACTTCGGTGACCGGACCGTTGAAGTACACCGCACCCTCGGGGCCGGCGTAGGTCTCGACGATCGTGGCCTGGGCCGCTTCGTCGACCACCACGAGGCTGCGCGGGAAGGCCGCGGGGGTGGTGTCCCCGGTCTTCGTGGTGCCGGCCAAGAACAGCAGGTGGATCGGCGACTCGACGACCGCGCGGCGCGGCAGGTAGAGAAACGCACCGTCGACGAACGCCGCGGTGTTCAAGGCCACGAAGGCGTGCTCGTCGAAGCTCGCGTGGCGGCCGAGATGGGGCACCACGAGCTCCGGACGCGTCCGCAGGGCCTCGGCGAGGCTGCCGGCGAACGCCCCCGCGGGCAACGGACCGAGTTCGGACAACTCGGGAGCGAACTGGCCATCGACGAAGGTCAACCGCGTGGCCGCCCCGGCGAGGCGCCACGGGGCGACGGTCTCGGGGCCGAGCTTCGCCGCCGACTTGACCGGAGCGAGGCCGGCGCGAGCGATCGGCCCGACGTTGGTGAAGCGCCACTCTTCTTCGTGCACGGAGGGGAAACCCAGCTCGGCGAACCGCTCGGCGGCCTTGCGGCGCAGATGGGACAGCTCGGAGGGCTCGCCCGTCCGCGCCTGGACGTGGGTTTCGAGCACAAGGGCGAGCGGGTTGGGCTCGGCAACGACGGTGGACATGCTCAGGCTCCCACCGACGCGGGCGTGGCCGTGCCGCGAACCTCGGCTTCGATCCACCCGTAACCGCGCTCCTCGAGCTCGAGGGCAAGCTCCTTGCCGCCCGAGCGCACGATCTTGCCGTCCACCAGCACGTGCACCACGTCCGGCACGATGTAGTCGAGCAGGCGCTGATAATGGGTGATGACGAGGAAGCCGCGGCGCTCGTTGCGCAGGGTGTTGACGCCCTCGGCGACGATCTTCAGGGCGTCGATGTCGAGGCCCGAGTCGGTTTCGTCGAGGATGGCGAGGGTCGGGTCGAGCACGGCCATGTGGAAGATCTCGTTGCGCTTCTTCTCGCCGCCCGAGAAGCCTTCGTTGACCGGCCGCTGCAGCAGCGACTCGTCCATCTTCACGAGCTTCATCTTCTCGCGCACCAGCGCCAGGAAGTCGACGGCATCCACGGCCTTCTCGCCGCGATGTTTGCGGATGGCGTTCAGCGCCGCCTTCAGAAAGTAGGTGTTCGAGACGCCCGGAATCTCCACCGGGTACTGGAAGGCAAGGAACAGGCCCTCGCGCGCCCGGTCCTCGGGCGACATCTCGAGCAGGTCCTGGCCCTTGTAGCTGACGGTGCCGTCGGTGATCTCGTAGTCCTCGCGGCCCGCGAGCACCTGGGCCAGGGTCGACTTGCCGGAGCCGTTCGGCCCCATGATGGCGTGGACCTCACCGGGACGGATGGTCAGGCTGAGGCCCTTCAAAATCTCCGCACCCTCGACCGAGGCGTGCAGATCGTGAATTTCGAGCAGATTCATGGTGTTGGTCTCCATCCGGGCGATCGAAGAGGGCGCAGCAAGCGGCGCCCCGACAAAAGAAATTCGGCGAGGTTCGTGGCGAGAATCCGTAGGGGCGCTGCTTGCTGCGCCCCGCTTCGATCTTCACCCGACGCTGCCCACCAGGCT
>JANRLG010000269.1:0-13390 GCA_033762835.1 Thermoanaerobaculia bacterium | reverse complement strand
CCTGAACATCCCCGAGCCTCAACTCCGCCAGTTCTGCCGGCAACGGCACATCCGCCGGCTGGCGCTGTTCGGTTCAACCCTGGCGGGTACGGCGCGGCCGGACAGCGACATCGACTTGCTCGTCGAGTTCGAACCCGGCCTTGAGCCGGGCCTGCTCGGGCTCGCCGCCATGGAGGCCGAGCTGACGCGGCTCCTCGGGGGTAAGCGGGTTGACCTGCGCACCGCCCAGGACTTGAGCCGCCACTTCCGGGACCACGTTGTCAACACCGCGGAAGTCCAGTATGCGGGGTGAAGATCGGGTCCGCCTGCGGCACAAGGTCGAGGCGGCTGAAGAGCTCGCCGGGTTCCTCCAAGGCCATAGCCAAGCCGACTTCGAGGGCAACCGGCTGCTGCTCTTCGCAGTCATTCGCTCCATCGAGGTCTTCGGCGAAGCCGCCAGCAGGATCTCTCCAGAAGCCCGCGCCGCCAACCCTCAGCTTCCCTGGAGCGACATGGTCGCCATGCGCAATCGCCTCATCCACGGCTACTTCGACATCGATGCCCGCATCGTGTGGAAGACGGCCACGGAGGAGATCCCGGCCCTCTTGCCGCTGATTCGCTCGCTCTGCGAAGCCTGACCCCTCCCTACTCCCGCCACCAAGACCACCCGATCGTCGCCGAGCCGAACTCCGTTTCGGTCTCGCGGCGCAGCCGGGAGTCGAACTCCTCGCTGCGCTGGACCCAGGTGTAGTCGAAGCGGATCGCCTTGTAGCGGACCGTGAGTCCGGCTTCGAGATCGTAGACGAAGTCTTTGCGGTCGACTTGGATCTCCGGGCCGTCAACAAGGACGTTGCCGATCGCGACCAGCGCGGAGCGCAGAATTGCTCCATGCAAAAAAGTCGATGAAACGTAATTTCTGAGTCTCACACTTGCCGCCAGAACCCTCCAGACGAGGAGCTGGCCGTGAGTGCTCGATTTCGCCCCCGCTGTGCCGTTCTTCTGATCGCATGCCTGACTTTCCTGGTCGCTCGGTCGGCCTTGGGTCAGGCGATTCCGGGCGACGCCAATCGCGACGGGCGTTACGGCCAAGGGGACGTGGTGGCGACCCTCGACCAGATCCTGCACGGCACGACCCCGGCTGGCAATGCCGACTGCACGGTGGACGCGGCGGTGGACGTGCGGGACCTGGTTTGCCTGGCAAATCTGTTCGAGGCCACGGTGCCGCGGATCACGGCGTTCGCTCCCACGATGGCGGCGGCGGGGACGCTCGTGACCCTTGCGGGCGAGCAGCTGACGCTGCCCGATGGCCGGCCGGCGCAGGTGCTGCTGGCCCGGCTGGGGGGTGGCACGATCGAGGCGCCGCTCGCGGGTGCAAGCCTCAGCTCGCTCGCTTTCGTGGTGCCCGCCGGGGCGACGAGCGGACCCGTCACGGTCGTCGTGCCCGAGCGCAGCCCAGCCGTTTCGACCGCGGTGCTCACGGTGCCGCTGCCGAGGGGCTTCGAGCTCTTGGCGGAACCCACGGCTCCGTGGGTGATCCGAGGCCAGAGCACCGCCGTGCGGGTCGGTCTCACGAGTCCGGACGGCTCGGGCCAGCTCGTGGAGTTGGCGATCTCCGGGCTGCCGGCCGGCATCACGGCGAGCTTCCGGCCGACGCGCATCGCGCCCGGGCAGAGCTCGATCCTGACGCTTTCGGCGAGCCCCACCATGGGCCTGGGTGGGGTCGATCTCCTCGTCTCGGCGCAGGCGACGATCAGCGGGACGGCGGTCACCGCGACTGCGGCGCTGGGTTTGACCGTCGCGCCCGTTTCGACCACCTTTCAAGGCCGGATCGTCGTCGCCGACGCCGCCCAGACGCCCCTCGCCGGAGCCACCGTCCGTTTCCTCGGGCGCAACGGCAGCGGCGGCACGACGGTGTGTTCGGCCCAGACGACCAGCGACGCGGCGGGTACCTTCGTGCTCTCGGAGCTACCCGCAGGCTGCGTTGGCCCCCAACTCGTGCGCTACGACGGCGCCACGGCGACGGCGCCGCCGGGCGAATACGCTGAGGTCGACAAGCTCGTGCAGCTGGTGGCCGAGCAGGTGACAGACCTCGGCATGCCGATCCACCTGCCGCGGCTCGACGACTGGCCGAGGGTGCTCATCCGGCAGAACGCGGCGACCGACCAGACATTCACCTTCGCGGCGATCCCCGACCTCCAGATCACGGTCTACGCCGGCACCACCCTCCAATTCGAGGACGGCTCGACTCCTGATCCCTTCCCGCTCATCGCGCTCGAGGTGCCCGTCGATCGCCTGCCCGGGGCCATGCCCGCGACGCCGACCACGGTGACGCCGTTTTTCGTCGCCTTCCAGCCGACGGTGACCGCGAGCCAGCCGGTGGCGGTGTGGTTCCCGAACCCGCTCGAGGCGGCGCCGGGCACGGCAGCGACGCTGCTCACCCTCGACCCCGCGTTGGGCGTGATGGTGACTTACGGCACGGGCCGAATTTCCGGCAACGGTCGCCAGGTGGTACCGGATCTCGACCCAGCGCGCCCCGGACGGCGTTACGGCATCGTACGCTTCGACTGGCACGGCCCAGTACAACCGCCACCCCCGCGGGTCGATCCGCCGCCGCCGGACAATGGCGACTGTCCGATCGGCACGAAGCCGATCGACCCAGCGACGGGCATCGAGATCTTGACCGAGACGGACGTGCGCCTTTCTGGTCCGCGCGGCGAGCTCGCCCTCACCCGAACCTACCGGACCCTTGCCGGAAACGCCGGCCCCTTCGGCATCGGCACCGGTCACAACTACGATTTCCGGCTAGACAGCAACAACCCGGCCGGGCTGGCCGTGATCAACCTGATCCTGCCGGACGGCAACCGCATTCCGTTCGTGCGTGAGCAGGATGGGCTGCTGCGCAACACGACCGTGCCGCGCTTCGCCGGGGCGACCCTCGCGACCTCGGGAGCCAACTCGACGCTCCGGCTCGCCGAGGGCACGACGATCGTGTTCACGGCCCGCACGGCGGCTCTCGGCTCGACCGCGGGCGCGATCACGGACCGCTTCGGTAACCGCGTGACCCTGGTGCGAGATGCCGCGCGACCCGCCCGGATCACGGACGTCGTGGACCCGGTGGGCCGCCGCTTGCGGCTCAGCTACGACGCCGCGGACCGCATCACCGAGGTCCGTGACCCGATCGGCCGCACGACCCGCTACGCCTACAACGCGCAGGGCACTCTGGCCACGGTCACCGATCCGGCCGGCGGGGTCACCGGTTACACCTACGATGCCCAGAATCGCCTGCTCACCGTGACCGATGCCCGCGGCGTGGTCCTGGCCCGCAACTCCTATGACGCGAACGGTCGCGCCACGGAGCAGATTCAGGCGGATGGCGGAGTGTGGCGGTTCGCCTACACGCTGGCGAACCCGCTCGCGCCTCTAAGTCCGGTCCTCGAAACCCGGGTGACCGACCCGCGGGGGCACGAGAGCCTCCACCGCTTCAGCCCCCAGGGTTACTTGCTCTCGGTGACGGACGCCCTCGGCCAAACCCGAGTCATCGAGAGAGAGTCGGGCACGAACCGCGTGGTCCGGGTCACCGGGACGGCCGACTGCGACGTCTGCGTCGGCGGCGCGGACGATTACTCGTTGTCCTACACACCGAGCGGCCAGGTGGCAGCGGTCACGAACGCCCTCGGTCACACGACCACCTTCGAATACGAATCGATCTTCGCGACCCTGACGCGGGTCACGGACGCCCTCGGGAACTCAGCCTCGGCGGCCGTTGACGAGCTCGGGCGCGTGGTGTCCGTCACCGATGCCCGCGGCCACGGGACGAGCTACGACTACGGCGAGCACGGACTCGTCGAGGCGGTGACGGACGCAGCGGGCAACGTCACCCACTTTGAGCGCGACGGCTTCGGCCACCCGATCGCCTTGACCGACCCGACCGGGCGTCGGATCGAGCTCGTCTTCGACGCCGTGTCGCGCCTCACCGAGGTCGTCGATCCGCTCGGCCGGAGCTCCCGACTCACCTACGACGATCTCGACCGGGTGAGCGCGATCGTCGATCCGCTTGGGCGCACGGTTTCCTTCACCTACGACGCGGTGGGGAATCTGCTCGCGTTGACCGATCCGCGGGGCAGCACGACGAGCTTCACCTACGACGCCATGGGACGGGTGACAAGCCGCACGGACCCGCGGGGAGCCACAAGCACCTGGCAGTACGACCCCCACGGCAACGTGATCCGTTTCGTCGATCGGCGGGGACTCGAGAGCCTGTTCGCCTACGACGAGCTCGACCGACCGACCGCCGAGGTGTACGCGGATGCCACGGTGACCCGGGTCTACGACGCCCGCGGCCGGCTGCTCGAAGCCCGGGATACCGAAGGCGGCGAGTCGAGCTTCGCCTACGACGCCCTTGGCCAGCTCCGCCGAGCCGTGGGCCCGACGGGGACGGTCGAGTGGACCCGCGACGTGCTCGGCCGGGTCACCCGGCGGCAGGTGGCCGGGCTCCCGGGCGTCGACTACGCCTTCGACGCCGTCGGCAATCTGCTCTCGGCCACTCTGGCGGGTCTCGGTACGAGCTTCGAGTACGACGCGCTCGATCGACCCATCCGGGAGACCCGCACGAACGGCGTCGTGACCGAGACACGATACGACCCTCTCGGTCGGATTTTGGAGCTGACCCACCGGCGGGGCGGTACCGTGCTCGACCAACAGCTTTACGGCTACGACGGCGCCGGTCAACGGTCGAGCGTTCGCGGCACGACCGTCCGGCCCCTCGCGACCCCCGCGAGCGAGGCGAGTTACGACCCGCTTGGCAACCGGCTGCTCAGCTGGAACGATACGAGCTTCGCTCACGATGCCGAGGGCCAGCGGCTGGCGGCGAGCTCCTCGGTGGGAACGACGCTCTTTTCCTGGGACGGCAGGGGGCGCCTCGCCGGTCTCACCCGCGCGGACGGCACCAGCGAGGCCTTTGCCTACGACTTCGCGGGCAACCTGATTTCCCGCACGACGACGGGCTCGGGGGACCCGCGGAGCCGGAGTTTCGTGCTCGACGAGCGCACCAACTGGGCGGCGGCGTCGGATCAGGGTCTCTCCCGTCCGCTGCTCGCCGGCCTCGGCCTCGACCAGCACTGGGGCCAACTCGAGCCCGAGGGCGCTCTCTCGGCCCTCCGCGACGCCCTCGGCAGCACGGTCGCCCTAACCGACGCCAGCGGCCAGGTGACGACGACCTTCGCCTACGAGCCGTTCGGCGCCACGACACCCAGCACACCGACCGACTTTCCCTTCCAGTTCACGGGCCGCGTACCGATCGACGAGAACCTCTACTACTACCGGGCGCGGTTCTACGACCCCGCAACGGGGCGGTTTCTGAGCGAAGACCCGATCGGATTCCTTGGCGGGGACAGCAATGTCTATCGATATGCCGGAAACGACCCCGTGGACTTCGCCGACCCCACGGGTTTGATCGGGATTAAGGTGACGTTCGTCGGTTTCCCGATCACTATTGCGCCTGGGATCAAAGTGCCCTTGACTCACGCCGGGGTCGTCGCTATCGACCCCAAGAGCGGAAGAGCGGTCTATTTCGAGTACGGTCGTTATGACAAGAAGCAGCTTGGCGTTGTGCGGGAGTTCAAGCTCGACCCAGTCCGAATCGGACTCGACGGGCAAGTCGATGAAAACTCCGTTGACGACTTGATTGAACGGCTCACCAGGGACAGAGGAAAAGGCAGCTTAGTGCTTACGACTCGGAACGACGACGCCAGTTTCAAAGAAATCGTCAAGTTCTCTAGAAAGCGGGCCAAGGATCGGGCCCGCAAGCAGTACAGCCTGAATCCGTTCAACTTTAATACCTGCCTCACCTTCGCCGACGAAGCTTTCGCGGCGGGCCTGCCCTAGAAGAAGAGGACTCGAACGTGAAGGCGTTGGGACTACTTTTCGCAATCTCGGTCGGTGTCGGCGCCGAACCGCCTACCCTCGCTCAGGCCACCCTCTCGCTTTCCTCGGCTACCGCCCCGCCGGGCGAGACGGTCGAGCTGGTGCTCGCTCACGCTGGGGACGGTTCGGCGGTGGCGGCGCAGGTGGAGGTCGTCTTCGACGGCGAGCGGCTCGCGGCGACGGTCTTGCCCGGCGGCGGGCTCGGCAGCCACGTGCTGCGAACGGCCGAAGTCGCTCCGGGGCACTGGCGGCTCGTCGTGTACCTGCCCACCGTCGGCCCCCTCGGGAGCGAGCTTGCGCGCCTGCGACTCGTCATTCCTGCCGATGCGCCCCCGGGTGCCGTTCCCGTGGAGCTCGCGGCAGCCGTCGTCTCGAGCGGTGCCGCCTTGGGCCTGCCGGTGACGCTCGAACCCGGCAGCGTCGAGGTCGTCTCGGCGGCGGCGCCGGTCGTGAGCCGCGTCGGCAGCGTTCCCGATACCGGGGACGGCGCCCTCGTGCCCGGCGAGGGTATCGGGGTCACCGTCACCCAGCTCGTCGTCGAGTTCAGTGCGCCGATGCGTGATCCGGCCGGGGACACGGCTGGCGACGACGTCACCAACCCGGCCAACTACCGGCTCGTCCGCGATGCCGCGGGGGACGGCCTCGCCACCCCGAGCTGCGGCGCGCCGGTCGCGACTGGAGACGCCCTCGTGGCGCTCGCCAGCGTGCACTTCGACGCTTCTGCGCGCCGGGCCACGCTCCAGGTGCCGGGGCGCGCGCTGCCGGCGGGGCGTTATCGCCTCTTCGCCTGCGGCACCCTCGCGAGCACCCTCGGCACGCCCCTCGATGGCAACGGCAACGGCAACGGCGGCGACGACTTCGCCCGCGAGTTCTCAGTGGGCCTCACGAACCGGCTGGTGAACCCGAACTTCGATCACGACCTCGCGGGCTGGACGGTCGAGCCGCCCACGGCGCCTTTCGCGTGGAGCCCGGAGGACGTCGAAGCCGCGCCCAGCTCCGGCAGCGCCGAGCTCCCGGCCTTCGCCGCCTCAGGGCAGAGCCTCGCCCTCGCCCAGTGCGTGGCCGTCTCCGAAAGCTCGAGCTACCGCCTCGACGGTCGCCTCCGGATCGCCAGTGGCATCCCGGCTCTGCCCCAGGGCGTCGGGCTCGTGCGCTTCTTCGCCTCGGCCGACTGTTCCGGCCCAACGCTCTCGACCGTGATGTCGCCGACCGTGCCGGGCGACACCGCGGACGCCTGGGTGCTCGCCTTCTCGCGCGCCGTGACCTCGCCCGCGGCGGCCCGATCGGCACAAGTGTCTTTCGTGCTCGAAGCCGGGGCGGCGCCCGCCTTCACGGCCGAGCTCGACCATCTGCGGTTCTTCGAGAGCGGCATCTTCTCGGATGGTTTCGAGACCGGAAGTCTCGCGCGCTGGACCGCGCACGTGCCCTGAGGAGCGGGGCGAAAGGACGATGACGATGGCCAGGCTTGGGACCACGGTCGCTCTGATCCTCCTCGCTCTCGGTTGCGGCGAACCGCTCGCCGCCCAGGTCGAGCTCCAGTACCTCTACGACGACGCGGGGCAACTCGTGAAGGTGGCCGACTCCGAGGGCAATGTCGTCGACTACGTCTACGACCTCGCGGGGAACTTGATCGAGGTTCGCCGGACGACTGTCGGCAACTTGGCCCTCTTCGACGTCTCGCCGCGCTCCGGGCCGGTCGGCACGAGCCTCGAGATCACCGGCCGCGGCTTCTCGCCGGTGCCCACGGAGAACACAGTGCGGGTGGGGGGCGCCTTGGCGCCAGTGATCCTAGCGACCGGCACTCGGCTGGTCGTCGAAGTGCCGGTGGACGCGGTGACCGGCCCCGTCGAGGTCACCGTGGACGGGCTCACCGTGGCCTCCGCGACGGCCTTCACCGTGCTGACGCCGCCGCGTGTACTCGCCCTTGCACCGGACGTGGCGGGCGCGGACCCAACGGCGGCGATTCCGTTCACGATGACCGTGACCGGCGAGCGGCTCACCGGGGCCACCTTCCGTTTCCTGCCGACGTTCGTGCCCGCCGCGGTCGCGGTCACCTCGGCGAGCGTGGCCCCGGACGGGGCGTCGGCCACTCTCGGGTTGTCGCTGGCCCCGGGCGTCGTGGGGAGCTTCGTGCTCGAGGTCCAGGGGCCGGCCGGGCGCTCGAGCGCTCTGCCGCGGCCCGGGAACACGCTCGAGGTCCTCCCGGGCGAGGGCGATCTCGACCTCGACGGCCTCGTCAACAGCCAGGAGACGACCCGCGGGACCGACCTGCGTCGCCGAGACACCGACGGCGACGGCATCAACGATCGCGACGAGGTCACCGGCGGCTCGAACCCCCGCGACCCGGCGAGCCTGCCCGCGGCGCTCTTCGGCTTTGCGGCGTCTTCCTTCCACCTCCTGAACCGAGCGGCGCCGGACGGTGCCTTCTGGGATGCCGGCTTTGCGGTGCTCAATGGGGCCTCGGCCGAGGCGACCGTAGGCCAGTTCTTCGGACCCGGCGTCACCGTGCTCAACCAGCTGGACCCGCAGGCCGCGGCCGGCTTCACTCTCGGCCCGAGTTTCGCCGTCGCCAACGAGCTCGACCCGGCGGCCAGCCAAGGCTTCGCTTTCGCGTGGGGCCCCGCCGTCGAAAACCTCTTCGTGCCTTGAAAGGAGCGCTCCCATGCCCAGCATCTCTTCCGTCTTCCGGTGCGGTCTACCGGTTCTCCTGCTCGCGAGCGCGCCCGCCTGGGCACAGCCGAGTTTCGACAGCGGCTCGACGGGTGTCGACGGCGCCCTCAACTTGACGACCGCGGGCACGGTGATCTTCGACCCCCGGGCCTTCACGCCCCCCCTCGACCCCGACGGTGACGGCGTCTACCACTTCACGACCATCCACGTGGCCTCGGGCGTCACGGTCAAATTCCAGGCGGACAAGGCAGGGCCGCGGCCGATCATCTGGCTCGCTCAGGGGGATGTGACGATCGCGGGAACGCTCGATCTGAACGGCCCGACGGGGCATCATCCGGACACTCCGATCGCACCGATTCCGGCTCCGGGAGGGTTTCTCGGGGGCTTTGGAACGAGTATCACCCAGCCCTCTTCTGGGGGGCAGGGTCCAGGGGGAGGAGGCGGAGGCACCTCCAACACCGGGACAACCGACGCCTTTGCCGGTGGGTCGGGAGGCGGGCACTTGTTCGCGAGCGCAGCCGCGAGCAACACTACGGCGGGAGCGGCCTACGGGAACCTATTTCTCCAGCCTCTCCTCGGTGGTTCCGGCGGTGGCGGCGGAGGATTCGGCATTCCCACGAATCGTTGCCGGGGTGGCGGTGGCGGTGGTGGCGGCGGGGCTCTTCTCCTCGCGAGTTCTTCCCGCATCGTCGTCTCGGGTTCGGTCCAGGCCAAGGGCGGAAATGGAAACTCGACGGTGGGAATCTGCGGGGGTGGCGGCGGAAGCGGGGGAACGCTCCGGCTCGTGGCGACGACTCTCGAAGGAAACGGGGCTCTGACCACGGCGGGAGGAACGGGGGCCAACGGGGGCGGTACGCCAGGTTCCGTCGGCCGCATCCGGCTCGAAGCTCTCAACCACCGCTTCACCGGCACGACCGACATCAACACCGGCTACTCGAGCCCCAACGCCATCCTGCCCCCGGCGGGCGGCCCGCGCGTGCGGGTCGTCTCCGTCGACGGCGTAGCCGTGCCCGCAAACCCGAGCGGCTCCTATCCGCTGCCGGACGTCACCATCAACAAGGCCGGGCCGGTGACCTTCGCCATCGAGGCCGAAAACGTGCCCGTCGGCACTGTGGTCAAGCTCCGTTTGTTCTCCGAGTCCCACCAGACGGCGGTGATCGACTCGACGCCCCTCGCGGGCACCTTAGCGAGCTCCACCGCTACTGCCTCGGTAACCCTGCCAACGGGCGTCTCCCGGTTCACGGTCGAGGCCCGGTGGACGCCGTAGGGAGAGGTTTCCGTCCCGCAGCTTCCGGTCTCCCCGACTGATTGGGCTCGCCGCCCGGGCGCGGCTGGGCGGCCCGGCGCGCGGGAATTCCCCCGCACGAATCCGGATGCAAGCCGGGCCGTCCCCGGGCCATCCTCCTCGCCTCACGACCCGAGGAGACCCGCCCATGCACGTCACCGCCGAACCCGCCATCCTGTACTTCGGAACCCCCGTCGTGCTCGTCTCGACCACGAACGAAGACGGCTCGGCCAACCTGGCGCCGATGTCGTCTGCCTGGTGGCTGGGGTGGAATTGCGTGCTTGGCTTCGGGGCGCGGTCGCACACGCCGGCCAACCTCCTGCGGACGGGGGAATGCGTGCTCAACCTGCCGTCCGTGGACCTCGTCGGGGCGGTTGATCGGCTGGCCAAGACGACCGGCTCGGACCCGGTGCCGCCCCACAAGGTCGCCATGGGTTACCGCCACGAGCGCGACAAGTTCGGCTGTGCGGGCCTGACGCCGCAGGCCTCGGAGCTCGTGGCGCCGCCGCGGGTGGCCGAGTGCCCGGTGCAGCTCGAGTGCCGCCTCACGGGCCAGCTGCCTCTCGCAGCGAACGACCCGGAGCGCGCCGGCAAGCTGCTGGCGCTAGAGGTCGCGGTGCTGCGCGTCCACCTCGACGAAGCGATCTTGCGCCCCGGCACCACGGACCGAGTCGATCCCGATCGCTGGCGTCCCCTCCTGATGAGCTTCTGCGAGTTCTACGGCCTCGGCGAGCGGCTCCAGCCATCGCGGTTGGCGGAGATTCCGGAGGCGATGTACAGGGTTCAAAGGAGGGCTGCGGAAGCAGTCTCGTAGGGAGTCGGCGAGGAACTGGCGCGGCAGAGCCGTTCTTCTATCAAGCTTGATGGCTGTCGCTGTCCCATTTGTTCTAGAAATTCGCACATCTAGGTATATGCCGGTCGTCAAAGACGAAGGAGTAAGAGATGAAAACGAGCTGCCTCTTCGTGATGCTCCTGGTAGCGATGGTAAGCAGTGCGACCGCGGACTCATTTCCGCCGGAACCGAAAGAGGGTTGGCCCGCTTGCCTGGCGGAAGACGCTCAGCCGGGAGCAGGGCGGCCCGGTTCGAAGGAGACCGAGCCGACGCTGGTAATTTCGCTCTCGTGGGACGGCGACGAGCCTGAATGCTCAGGTCTCTGTGCTCCGATCGGACAGGTGACCCAGTGCTGGGGGTATGGCAACGAAACGGGACTCCTGGGCATTGGCGTTTGCCGGTGCAAGTGGGGAACCTGGTACTGCTTCTGGTGAACCTCGGAGCCCTCACCGCTCCCGTTCCCCCGCCCGCTCCACGTACTCCACAGCCGCCTTGACGATCGACAAGGCGGCACTGGTCTTCGCCACCAGCCCAGCCCCGGCCACCTTCCCGGTCGCGGCCCCGGCCGCCCGCCCAGCCACTTTCTCCGGCAACCCCCGCGCCACCTTCTCCGCCACCGCCTCAACGCCCTTCGGCCCGAGGACCCTGGCCAACTCGCCGATGCGCTCGAGGCCGAGTTCCTTCTCGGTGGTGAGGTCGAAGCGGTGGTGGGCGATCTCGTGGGCGCGGTCGCGGAGTTTGGTGAGGCGGTCGGGAGTCCGGGTGGTGAGGGCGTCGAGGGTGCGACCGTAGAGCTGGTTCTCGCCGAGCTTGGCGAGGACGTGGCTGGTTTCGTCGAGCGCCTGGCGGGCGTGAACACGGGCGGGAGTCGCGAGGGCTCGATGGTCGCCGGAGCGGTAGATCTTGGTCAGGAGACCGTCGAGGCGATCGTCGAGGCGGGCTCGCTCGAGCTGGGTGCTGTCTCGCACTTGGAGTCGCTGCTCGAGCCGAGCGGCGAGACCGGTGGTGCGCTGCCAGGTGTGGTCGAGCTGGCGGATCTGGAGCTGGGTGGCGGTGGCCTCGCGGAGCCGCTCCTGGAATTCGGTGACTTGGCCGCGCCAGACGTCGAAGGCGCCGAGGCGGAGCTCGAGCTGGCGGGCGGAGGTGTCGCGGGCGACTTCGGCGAGCTTGGTTTCGGCCTTACCGCCGTTGGTCAGCACCAGGTTCTGGCCGCGGCGCTCGACCTCCAGGCCGAGCGGCTGGAGTCGGGCTTGAAGGTCGCTCCAGCCGTCGGCGGTGCGCAGGTGGTAGGCGACGCGCTCGCGGTCCAGGTGGAGAGTCGGCGCGGCGGCGGCTTCCGGGCGGGTGCGGGGGGAGGTGCGTTGCATGGCGGTCAGTCCCTTTCGAAGCCGCGGCTGTCGCGGAAGAGCCGGACGGCGCGGGTGAGGATTTCGACGGGCAGAGCGGCGGGGCCAAGCAGGTAGGCCTTGGCTTTGCCCTTGAGGGCGGCGGCCAGGTGGCCCTCGAGGGAGGCGCGGAGCAGCCGGCTGGCGGCGGCGACTTCGTGGCCGAGCAGCGCACCCGCCTGGTGCTCACCGAGGCGCAGGGCGATTCGGCCGATGGAGCGGAGTGCGTCGTCGTTGGTGGGCTCGCGGTGGGCGAGCTTCACCGCGTGGGCGCGCAGTCGCGGGGAACGCTTGCGGGCGCTCTGGGCCGGGCCGCGAGCGCGAAGCTCGGCGCTTTCGGCGGCGAGGAGCTGGCGGTAGACCTGACCGGCGGCCCGGGCGTCCTCGCGGGCTTGCCGACGAGCGGGCGTCTCGAAGCCTGCGATCTCGGCGCCGGCCAGGCGGCCGAAGCGCTCGGGCTCTTGGGTGAGCCTGCGGTAGGTTTCGAGCTCAGGGTCGGCGCCCAGCGAACGCCGTTCGCCTCCTCGAGACCGAATCTCCTGGTGGATCGCTTCAGCAGCGCCGGGACCATAGGCCCGGGTGAGCCGAGAGCGCAGCTCACCCTCGAGCCGTTCGCGGTCGGCGAGGAGCTTGTCGTAACCCGCCACCCGGGTCTCGGCCTTCTCGGCGAGCTTCACGGTCCGCTGCCAGTTCTCGCCCTGGGCGAGCCGCTGGGCTTCGGCGAGCCGAAAGGCATCGACCTCCTTACCCAGCTCGGCCAGCTCGCGGCGCCACTCTTGGAAAGGACCGAAGCGTTCCTCGAGATGACCACGGGAGGCGTCCCGAGCGATGCGACTGGCCTTGGCCTCCCGCTCGCCGTCGGTAACCACCAGCCCCCGGCCCTTGGATTGGAGCTCGAGGCCGCGGGATTGGAGCCGCGCCGCGAGGTCGGTCCACGAGGTGGCCTCGCGGAAGTCGGTCGCCAGCTCGGCGCGGAGCGTCTCGATCCACGGCACTTGGCCGGTCTTGTCCTGGTGGCGGCGTTCGCCGGAGGTGAGGCCCTGGGAGCGGTCGGGCGGCTCTTGGCCCGGGAGTCGGCCGTGGTGCCCCGGGACTTCGCGGAAGCCGAGCTCGCGTTCGATCGAGCGGAGAGAGCGCTCGATGGTGGCGTAGTCAAACCGGCCAAACCACAGCTCCCCGGTCGCGACGTTTACGCGATTGACCATGATGTGGACGTGCTCGTGGCCGCGGTCGCGATGGGCGACGATGAGGGCCTGGTGGTCCTTCAGGCCAAGGTCGCCGAGGACCTTGTCGATGACCGGTTGCCACTGCTCGGGC
>JANRLG010000268.1:0-9260 GCA_033762835.1 Thermoanaerobaculia bacterium | reverse complement strand
GCGACGACCATTCCCGGTTACGGCACGGACCCGGACGGCGCCCAGCACGACATGACGAAGCTGGTGTTGAAGCTGTAGGCCGCCAGAAAAAAAGGGGCGCACTGCCGTGCGCCCCTTCGTTCGATCACCGAGCCACCGGGCTTCAGGCCTGAGCCGGCGGCTCCTCTTCGCCGGCCACCGGCTCCTCGGCCACATACTCCTCGGCGACGTACCCTTCTTCGTGGTACCCCTCCTGGCCCTCGTAGCCCTCGACGTAACCCTCGTGGCCCTCGTGGTAACCCTCGACGGCATACTCCTCACCGTGGTAAACCTCGAAGCTGCCGGGTGAAGCCAAGGTCAACGAGATCCGGCGCCGCGGCACATCCACCGCGAGAACGCGAACATCGATCTCCTGACCGACCTGCACGACCTCGTTCGGGTGGTTGATGCGCCGGTGGAGTCCGAGCTCGGAGACGTGCAGCAGGCCGTCGATCCCCGCGCCCAACTCGACGAAGGCGCCGAAGGGCTGGAGGCGAGCCACCCGGCCGCGCATGTGGGCGCCGACCGGGAACTCGATCGAGGCCGCGGCCCACGGGTCCGGCGCCAGGGCACGCAAGGAGAGCGAGATCCGGTCCTGGCCGTCTTTGCCCGGCTCGACCTTGGTGATTTGAACGCTCAGCTCCTGGCCGACGGACACGACGTCCTCAGGCTTTTCGATGCGACCGTAGCCCATTTCGGAGACGTGCAGGAGACCTTCGACGCCGCCCAGGTCCACGAAGGCACCGTAACGAGCCAACGAGGTCACGGTGCCCGGCACGATGGCGCCGACCACGAGCTTCTCGCGCAGCTCGGCCGCCTTGGCCCGGGCTTCTTCCTCGAGGAAGGCGCGGCGGGAAAGGACGAGATTGAGGCCGCGGGGGCCTTCTTCGTAACGCGCGACCTTGAAGGTCAGGCGCCGGCCGACGTAGCTCGAAGCGTCTTCGACGAAGCGGCGATCGAGTTGGGAGATCGGGCAGAAGCCGCGCGCCCCCAGGACATCGATCGAAACGCCGCCCTTGACGACGCCGGTGACGGTGCCTTCGATCGGAGCCGAGGCTTCGAAAGCTTGGCGGATTTCGCCGGGGATCGGCGCCGAGCGCCGGCCGCCCGCGGCCTTCATGCGCAGCACGTAGGTGCCGCCCTCTTCCGCCGTCGCCACCGTGGCCTCGATCGGATCTCCGACGGCGTACTTGAGTTCGCCCTCGGCGTCCTTCAATTCGGCGAGATCGATCGAGCCCTCGGCTTTGCCGCCCAGGTCGACGAAGGCGTGTTCGGCGCCGATCGAGTAGATCTTGCCGGAGACGCGGTCGCCCACCTTCGGAGCGGCCTTCTGGCCACTTTTCTCCTGTTCTTGTTCGAAAGCCGCCAGTGCTGCGGCGAAATCTTGGCTGGGATGCTGTTCGTCGTGATCGGTCATGGGGTTGTTCCTCGGACGTTCAAGCTGCGCATGTTAGCCGATTTCGTCCGATCCGACGAACGAGTGACAGAAGAAAACCACGAAAGGCTCGGCGGCTGGGGCGTTCCCCGACCGCCGAGCGCCACGATTCAGGGCTGGTTGGCGAACTTGGCCAGGGCCGCCTCGAGAGCCGCGAGACGGGCCGCGAGCTCCTGGTTCTGGGCCTCCAGGGCCGCGATACGGGCGTCCTTGGCGTCGACCTTCTCGTTGACCGCTTGAATGGCGGCCAACGAAACGCCGGCCATGTCGCGGGCGGAGATGGTCGTGTCGTTCTGGCCGAGACCGAAGAGGGCGGCGAAGTCCTGGGCCATGGGGCCGAGGTGCCGTTCCGCCGGATCACCGTCGATGAAGCTCCAGGTGGCGACAGGAAGTTGGCCGACGCGATTCAGAATGTCGTGGGGATCGACCGGCACGATGTGGTTCTTGCGGTTGCGGTCCGAGAGCTCGACGACGGTCTGGAGCACGGTCAGGGTCCCGGTGGGCGAGAGGATCGCCTCGTTGCCGGTGTTGTTGATGTTGTTGAACGCCAGGCCGCCCACCAGGTTGTTCATGCGCCAAGTGGTGCCGTTGGCGTCGGTGTTGACCAGCTCGGTCGACACCGGTCCGGTGTTCGACAGCGACATGAGCACGCGGTTGGCGCTGGTGGCGCTGGCCTCTTCGACGAGGTATTGCGTCGTGCCGTCGGTGCCCCGAACGTGGAGCTTCTGGCTCGGTGACGCGGTGCCGATGCCCACTTTGCCGGACGCGGAGATGTCGATCGAGGACGAAGGGGCACCGGGGCGGATCCGGAAGGGCAAGCGCGAGCCGCCGGTGACGTCGCGCACGAAGAAGTTCGCCTCGTTGCCGGCGATGTCCCAGGTCTGCGCCGTAAAGCCGCTGGCCGCGCTCTGCTCGAGCCGCAGGGCCGGGGTGTTGCCGGTGGAGATGTGCAGATTGAGCACCGGCGCGGCAGTTCCGAGGCCCAGGCGACCGCTGCTGTCGACGAACATCGAGTTGCTCGGAGCGCCCGCAGTGAGGGTGAAGGGAACCGTCGCCCCCGTGATGTCCTCGATAGAGAACTTGTTGGCGCCGCCCGAGGTGGAATCGTTGGCGGTGATCTGCCAATCCCGGTTGGGGAAACCGGCGGTCGTCGAGGTGTCGTCGAACTTGATGCGCAAGCTGTTTTCCTTGAGGCGGATGGTGTCGAAACCCATCGCCTCGTTGTTGACG
This sequence comes from Thermoanaerobaculia bacterium, assembly GCA_033762835.1. Taxonomy (GTDB): domain Bacteria; phylum Acidobacteriota; class Thermoanaerobaculia; order Multivoradales; family DATKCC01; genus JANRLG01. Next base: position 6,577 of record JANRLG010000268.1, on the reverse strand, counting down.
CAGTCGAAGCCGACGCAGAAGGAACCCTGAACGTAGAGGTTGTCGGTGAACAGCGTGTTCGTGCCGTCGCCACCATCTGCGTCCCCCGCTTTGGCCGCCTGGGGCGCCGCCTCGAGCTTGGGCGCGGGTTCCACTTCTTCACCGGTCAGAAACGCGCCATCGCGGATGGCGAAGGTGCCGGAGACGATCCGCCCGCCAGGGACGCCGCTCCCCTCCCCCGCTTCCGTTCTTTCGGCCGCCACCGTCGGAGCCACCACGAGCTCCCAGCGGTAGACACCGTCGGGCCGCAGCTGCCCCTTGGGATCGAACAACGAGACCGACGGGCTCACCCCGGCGGGATACTCGACCGATTCACGGCCGGCGGGGCCCACCACCGTGAGACTCGTTTTGCCGCCCGGGTTGGCCAGCTGCCAATCTGCCGAGGCGGCTCCGAAACGCAGGCGGACCGTCGGATCCGCCGAGCTCACCGCGGCGCCGCCGAGAGCGAGGACGGCAGCGAGCACGAAACTCGTCTTCTTCATGGAAATTCTCCTTGTCGTTTGGGGCCGGAAGCCCAATGAAGGCAATCACGCCGGAAGCCCAGAGGAGGGGACGGCAGAAAGGAAAGCGGGGCGTGGCAAGCAGCGCCCCGACAGTCGAGGAAAATTGGCGAGATCCGGAAGCGTAGGTCGGGTTAGCGGCGTCAGCCGCGTAACCCGACGTGTCCGCCCGTCAATCGCGCTTCGCGAGCGCCGCTTCGATCGCCGCCAGACGGGCCGCGAGTTCCGCGTTCTGGGCCTTCAGGGCCTCGATCTCGGCGTTCTTGCTCTCGAGATCCTGGGCGAGGGCTTTGACCGCGGCCAACGAAACCCCGGCCATGTCGAGCGGGGCGATGCCCGTATCGGTCTCGCCGAGACCGAAAGCAGCTTTGAAGTCCTGGGCCATGGGGCCGAGGTGGCGGACCCCTTCCTCGTTCTGCCAGCTCCAGGTTGCCACCGGCAACCGCCGCACACGCGCCAGCACGTCCGAGCTGTCGACCTCGACGATGTTCGACTTGCGGGTGCGATCCGAACCCTGAGTCAGGGTGCCGAGAATCGTCAACGAGCCGGTCGGAGTCAGCAAGGCCTCGTTGTCGGCAGCCGGGCTGTTGATGTTGTTGAACGCCAGTCCAGCGACCAAGTTGTTGATACGCCAGGTGATGCCACCGGCATTGGCGTTGACGAACTCGGTCGAGACCGGGCCGTTGTTCTTGAGCGACATCAGCACGCGATTGGCCACCGTGCCGTTGGTCTCCTCGACCAGGTACTGGGTGGTGCCGCCGCTACCCAACACATGCAGCTTCTGGCTCGGCGAAGCAGTACCGATGCCGACGTCACCATCGGAGCTGATGTCGACCGACGAGGTCGGCGCACCGGGACGGATGCGGAAGGGCAGACGGGAGCCGCCGGTGACGTCGCGGACGAAGAAGTTGGCCTCGTTGCCCGCGATGTCCCAGGTCTGGGCCGTGAAGCCGCCCGAGCTGTTCTGCTCGAGGCGCAGGGCCGGGGTGTTGCTGGTGGCGATGTGGAGGTCGAGTACGGGCGTGGAGGTACGGAGGCCGACGCGGCCCGTGGAGTCGACGAAGATCGAGTTCGTCGCGGCCCCAGCGGTGACCGTGAACGGCACCCGGGCACCCGTGATGTCCTCGATCGAGAATTTGTTGGCACCGCCCGAGGCGCTGTCATTGGCCGTCAGCTGCCAATCATTGCTCGGGAAGGCACCGACCGAGGTGTCCTCGAACTTGATCCGCAGGTTGTTTTCCTTCAAACGGAGGGTGTCGAAGCCGAAGCTCTCGTTGTTGACGCAGTCGAAGCCGAAACAACCCGAGCCCTGAACGACGAGGTCGTCCGGAATCACCTGATCGTTGGGCGCGACGCCATCGCGGTCGACGATGACCTTCGAGGCCAGGGGCGCGGACTCGAGCCCGCGAGCCTCGTCGAGACCGCCGCCGACGTCGAAGCTACCGCCACGGATGGCGAAGGTACCCGACTGGACGAAGCCACCGTCGGCGCGCGGCGCCTCGGTGTCGCTCTCCCCGCGCACGATCGTGCCGGTGCGAGGCTCGGCCACCAGCTCCCAACGATACTGGCCGTCCGGACGCAGGCCGCCCTTACCGTCGAACAGCGAGAGGGACGGGGCCGCGCCGGCGGCGAACTCGTAGCGCTCGAGACCGCCTGGTCCTTGGACCACGAGCACGGTCTTGCCGTGATCTCCCGCGGTCTGGAAGTCGAGGCTGGCCGCGGCGGCCTTGACGGTGGCCCGCTCCCCGGCCAGCAGCGGTGAGGTGCCGAGCCCCAGCACCGCCATCATGGTGAGAAATCGCTTCAACTTGATCATCTTCTTCCTCCTCGATTCTTCGTTTTGCCGGACCGCGAGGGTCCGGAGGGAGAGGTTTCGGCCTGCTCTCCGAAACGGCTGGAGCCGTTCCGAACCCTCAAGACCTCCGACCCTCACTCAGGATGCCCCACCACCAAACACCGCTCGACGATCCGCTGTCAAGGGGGGCTCACCGCGGAACCACGCGCGGAGCCGTAAAGCCCGGCGACTTCAGTCTTTGCGGTGATTTTTCGAGGGAGAACGGAAGCCCCTCGGCGGCAACCGAGACGCTCGCCGAGGCGGACTCAAGGCGGTGTCGAACCCAGGGCCGCGACCGCGGCGGTGACCCGCGGATCGAGGGGCCAACGAGCTTGGGCTGCGCGCACCGCCGCCGAGGCCTCGGCTCGCCGGCCGACGGTCTCAAGCACCCGCGCGCGCCCCAGGATCGCCTCGGGACCGGCGTCGGGAGCCGCCGCGGCGGCCCGGTCGAAGAACTCGAGCGCCCGCTCGAAGTCCCCGCGACGAAGGCCGACCTCGCCGAGGGCGAGCAGGGCCTCGCGATCGTCCGGGGCGAGCTCCAGGAAGCGCAGAAAGTGCCCCTCGGCCGCCGCGAGATCACCCCGGCCAAGCGCCAAGGTGGCGAGATTGAAGCGCGCCGTGGCTTGGTTCGGTTCGCGGGCGAGCACCGCCTCGAGCTCGGCGACGGCCTCTTCCCCGCGGCCCAAGCCCGCGAGGGCCGCGGCCCGGCCGATGGCGGCCGCGGCACTGGTCGGAACGCGCTCGCGAGCTCGTTCGAACCAACCGAGCGCCCCGGCTAGGTCGCCGGCTTGAAAAGCCAGCCGGCCCCGCAGCAAAGCGATGGCCTCGCCCGCGGCGAACTCTTCGAGTTGGGCGGTCAGGGGATCGCCGGGGGCCACACCGACCTCGCCCCGAAGGGCAAGGTGATGGGCCGCCGCGGTCGCGTCGCCCAGGCGCCGGTAAGCCTGGGCCAGGGGGTAGTGCAGCCGAGAAGCCCGCGGCTCGGCCGCCAGCGCCGCCTCGAGCCAGGACACCGCCTGGGTGTCCCGGCCGCGATCGAGAGCCAATTGGCCCAATGCGGCCAGACTCGCCGTGCGCACCGCGGGGGTTTCGAGGGCGCGGGTCAACTCCGCCTCGGCTTCGTCGTCCCGACCGAGTTGGCGCAGGACTTCTCCGAGGCGAAACCGCGCCGGGCCGTCGTCGGGAAGTCGGGTCAGCACGGCCCGATACCGGGCCAAGGCGGCTTCGAGGTCGCCCAAGGCCTCGAGGGTCCGGCCCAAGGCATAGGTCCACAACGGTTGCCCGGGTTGGAGCACCAGGGCATTCGTATAGGCCGCCCGCGCGGTCTCGAGGAATTGGTGGGCGTGGGCCACGAGCCCCAGCCGACCGTAGGCGGCGGCCAGGGCGGCGGGCGGCGCACCGGCTTCGACGCGGGTCCGATCGACCACCGCGGCGGTCTCCGCCAGCGCGGCGACCACCGCCGGATCGGCCCCGCTCGTCGCCGGCAGAGGCACGGCGACCAAGGACCGGCTTGGATCGGCCGGCACCTGGGCCGCCGCGATCAGCAGCAGAACCCCGAGCCAGGACGCCACGGCCTAGCGGCGGTCGACGGTGATGCGCACCGGCCGCGACACCAACTCGAGAAGGCGCTGCAGTTGCCGTTCGAGACCGGCCTGGGCGCGCTCGATGGCGGCCAGGCGCGCGGCCACCTGGGCATCGGTCCCGCGGGTCGCCGAGTCGGCCTTGGGCGGCCGGCCGACCGGCCGGGCGGGCGCGAGGATGTTCTTCGGACGACGCCCGCGGGGGCTTTCGCTGCGCAGGCGGAGGAACACTTCCACCGCCGCGGGAGCGTACCGCCGGCTCCGCCCCGTGCCGCGCGAGGGCAGCTCGGCGGCGTGGACTTTCGAGTAGCGCACGAGGGTGGGGTACGAAATGCCGGTTCGCTCGGCGATCGTCGTCAGCGTCAGGTAGTCGTCACCACCGGCGGCTCGCTCGGCCCGCAGGCGGCCCGGTTTGGGACCTCGGCGGGCCGGCTCTCCGGCGGGCGCCGCCGCGGCATCCTTGCGCGGCCGGCCGCGGCGTCCGATGTTTTCCTTGCGCAGTTCTTCGAAGATGGCCAGGGCTTCCTCCGGATACCGCTGCGTCCGCCCCTTGCCCACGGACGGGATCCGCGCCTGATAAAGCTTCTTGTAGCGCTGGAGGGTGGGCATCGAAATTTTCGTTCGCGCCGCCACCTCGGAGAGGGTCAGCAGGCTCGCCTCGGCGGCTTCGCCGTTCGCGTCCTTACGCTTGCCCGCACTCTTGACCAAACGGCCCGCCGTCTTCTTCGCCATATTGTCGCTCCTTACGAGATCAGAGGAATGTGGCGAACCCGCTCCTTCGAGCCTACTGTTTCGGGATCGTCGCCGGTCCTGATTGTAAGTCCGAATTCATCGGTACGACAACGAGATGTCAAAAAACTCGTTTCTTCACTTACCCGAGGGCGGCGAGAACCGCAGCGAAATCCGGCAGATCGCCCGCCGAGGCGCATACTTCGCGATGTTTCAGGCGTCCCTCGCGGTCGATCACGAACACCGAACGTCGCGCCACCCGCTTCTGACCGAACAAGTCAGGATCGACGACATCGTAGAGCTCGATCACCTCGCGATTGAAATCGGATAGCAGCGGAAAATCGAACTTCTGCTCCTTGGCCCAGGCGCCGAGAGCGAACACACTGTCGATCGAGATACCGACCACCAAGGCATCGAGATCGCGATAACGGGCGAGGTCGTCGCGCACCGAGCACAGCTCCTTAGTGCACACCGAGCTCCACGCGAGCGGGAAGAACAAGATCACGACCGCGCGCGAACCACGGGCCGAAGACAGCTGAAAACTCCCGCCGGCGGTCGACGGCAGGGTGAAATCCGGGGCCAGTTGGGAAAGTACGAGGGTGGACATGGGGATGCTCCTTTGGCCGCGCATTCTATAGGCCCGCCGGCGAAGAACCCTTACAATCCCGTTCCCCATGGACGACCTCACCAAAGCTCACCTCTACACCCGTCTCGAACCCGAAATCGATGCCTTGATCGGTGATCTCGCTGACCCCGTCGCCGCCATGGCTTCGGTGGCTTGTGTGATCAAGGAGGCCCTGCCCTACGCCAGTTGGGTAGGGTTCTACCGCGTCGTGGCCCCGGACCTGTTGCGCGTCGGCCCTTATCAAGGCCCTCTCGGATGCCTGGAGATTCCGTTCCACCGGGGCGTCTGCGGTGCCGCCGCGCGGACCGGGGAAACGCAGTTGGTGCCCGATGTCCATGCTTTCCCCGGTCACATCGCTTGCGACGACTCGGCGTTGTCGGAGATCGTGGTGCCGGTGCGAGACACGGACGGCCTCCTGGTGGCCGTGATGGACCTCGACTCGCGCCAGCCGGCGGCGTTTTCGGAAGCCGATCGGGCGCCGCTCGAACGGATCGCGCAGCGGCTGGGGAAGGCCTGGCGGGGGTAGGGGAAGGACACCACGGTTCGCTCCATGTTACGCTTCCAACTCTTCCGGCCCTACTCCCAGGAGCCCCAATTCCCATGTCCCACGACCTCGAAGAGCGCGTCTGGCAAGCGCTCAAGGGCATCAAATACCCCGGCATGAGCCGGGACATCGTTTCGTTCGGCTTCGTGCAGACGGTGGCCGTCGACGGCGGCAAAGTCGGCGTCACCCTGCAACTCGCCACCCACAACCAAGAGGCCGCGACCGGCGTGAGGGCCGAGGTGGAGCGCATCGTCGCCGCCTTGCCGGGCGTCGAACGTGCGGAGGTCGAGCTGCGGGTCGCCCGCCCGGCGGGCCCCGCGGCGGCCGCCCAGAAAGCCGTGGCCCAAGACCCGGAACTGCTGCCCGGCGTCCGGCACATCGTGGCCGTGGCATCGGGCAAGGGCGGTGTCGGTAAGTCGACGGTGGCAGCCAACTTGGCCGTTTCCCTGGCCAAGCTCGGCCACCGCGTGGGGCTGCTCGACTCCGACATCTACGGCCCGTCCATGCCGCTGATGTTCGGCATCACCGAGAAGCCGCGCATCGAGGCCAACCGGGTGATTCCGATCACTCGCCACGGCGTCAAGGTGATGTCGCTCGGCTTCATCCTCGAGACCGACACGCCGGTCATCTGGCGCGGCCCGATGGTAATGAAGGCGATCGAACAGATGCTCGGCGATGTCGAGTGGGGTGAGCTCGACTTCCTCGTGGTCGACCTGCCGCCGGGCA
>JANRLG010000267.1:0-2427 GCA_033762835.1 Thermoanaerobaculia bacterium | reverse complement strand
ACGAGTTGCTTCAGGGCCCCGACCGTCAGGGCTGTTTCGCACGTTCTCGTGGTCGCCCCTACGGCTCGCGGCCGATGGTGTCGTCCGGCCAGCAATCGAGATCGTTGGCTCCGCGACGGCCCTGCGGGCCTGCGGCCGCTGCGGCCGGCGCCGGGGGCAGGAAGTTCGGATCGAGGGCCTTGGCGACCTGGTCCCGCAGGTCTTCGAGGTGGGCGCGGGTGAGGCGATCCGCGACGCGCGGCATGGTGCGGGCGATTTCGCCGTCGAGCGCCTTGAGTTCGGCGCGGGCCAGAGGCCGGGCGTCGTCGGTGGCGGGCGTGCGGCCGACCAGTTTGTCGGCCATCAGTTGCAGCCACACGCGCTGCGTATTGCGCCGGAAGGCGTCGACCTTCGGGCTGGGCGCGGCCAACTCCCGGAAGACGCCCTTGCGGACATCGGACAGGAAGTCGGTGGCCTTGTAAGCCTTCTCGCCGTCGAGCGCCTCCTGTTCGGCGAGGCGGGCGATGCGGGTATTGCTCAACAGGCTGGTCATGACGCGCGTCTGGGCGGTGCGGATGCGGTTCATCACGCCGTCCGGCTCGATGCGGCGCAGGACCTCCGGGCGGACAGCCAGCGCCGGTGTGGTGAAGGCCTTGTCGTTGAGGAATTTCACCGCGGCGGCCTGCCGCTCCTTGGACACCGGCGTGAAGCGGACGCCCTGCTGCCCGGCGTGCACCTGCCGGGAGTCGAACCCGCCGACGATGCCGGTGACGTGGTTCAGCTCGGTCGCCCACTGGCCGAGCATGCGGCCGTACACTTCCTCGAGAGTCGACCAGTCTTCGCCCGGCTCGGTGGTGGCTTCGAGCAGCATCGCGCTGACCCGCTCCAGGTTTTTGAGACCCAGTTCGGTGGCCTTGACGGCGTCGGCGTCGCCGACAGCTTCGGTATTCTCGCCGGGGTCGCTGCCGAGCGTGCCGTCGGTGGAGAACCGCAGCCAGGGTGTCGAATCCTGCACGCGGGCCCACTCGTCGAGGGTCTTCTTCTCGTCGTCGGGCGTCTTTGCGCCGGGGATCGGCTTGTAGCCCCACATGGTGGCCCACTTGTCATAGGGGCCGATCTGCGGGATCAGGTCGGCCGGGTCGATGCGATCCTCCGGCTGGGCGACGTAGTTGAAGCGCGAGTAGTCCATCATCGTGGGCGTGTGGCCCATCTTCTTCACCCACTCACGGTCGCGCACCTTCTCCACCGGGTAGAGGGAGCTGGCCTTCATGTTGTGCTGGAAGCCGAGCGTATGGCCCACCTCGTGCGCGGCCACGTACTCCACCAGCCGTCCCATGAGGTCATCGGGGAGCGGCAGCTTCTTCGCCTGCGGATCGAGCGGGCTGACCTGCACGAAGTACCAGTTGCGGGAGAGGTTCATCACGTTGTGATAGAACTGGATGTCCGATTCGAGGATCTCGCCGGTTCGCGGATCGGCGACGTGCGGGCCGGAGGCGTTCTCGATGGTGGACGGGAGCCAGCGGATGACCGAGTAGCGGGCGTCCTCGGCGCTCCAGTCGGGGTCCTCCTGCGGGCTGGGCGGATCCTTGGCGAGGATGGCGTTCTTAAAGCCGGCCTCCTCGAAGGCGGGCTGCCACTTCTCGATGCCGCGCTTGATGTAGGGGCGCCACTTGGCGGGTGTGGCCGGGTCGATGTAGTAGACGATCGGCTTGACGGGCTCCGAGAGGGCGGCTGAGGGGTCCTTCTTTTCGAGGCGCCAGCGGCGGACGTAGGTGCGCTCCGGCGCCTTATGCTCGTCCTTGCCGTAGTCGATCTGGCGCAGCGAGAAGTAGCCGACGCGCTCGTCGAACAGCCTGGGCATCATCGGCTTCTCGGGCAGTTTGACCATGCTGTAGTGCATGATGACGGTGGCGCTGCCGGGCCGCATGCCGGCGCCGGTGAACGGATTCGGCGGCGCCTGGGGAGCTCCGGTGGGCGGCTCGACCGGCGAGGTGTAGGTGTGCGTGGCCTCGACCTCGATGTTGGTGGGGAAGGAGACCGCACGGTCGAGGAAGGAGCGGGAAGCGTCGAAGGCGCGGGCGCGCAGGCGGGCGCGCGGGCTGAACTCCGGAACCTCAGTGGTGAACAGGCGGGTGACGTCGATGACCGGGGCGTCGTCCTTGCCGAGCGCCTCAATATTGAAGGCCATGAGGATGGAGTCGTTGTTGGCCGCCCGTACGGCGTGGGCGATGGGCTCTTTGGCGTCGGCCACCACTTCATAGCTGACGCTGCGGAGCAGGACGCGGTCCCCGCGGCGCTCCCACTTGACGACGCGGTTGCCCATGGCCTGCCCGCCGTAGCCGACGCCGAGGGTGGTGCGGGCGATCTGGCTGACCCAGAGGAACTCCTTTTCGAGCTCGGCCTTTGGGATTTCGTAGAAGACGCGCTCTTTGATGCGGTGGACCGTGA
>JANRLG010000266.1:0-20748 GCA_033762835.1 Thermoanaerobaculia bacterium | reverse complement strand
TCTTTCCCGAAAAGAACTTCCTGGTCGATTCCGACATGGTTTCCCTCGCTCCGCCTCAAGCCGCGGAAGCTTCCGCACGCCGCGCGTTCCACCGCTGGTAGAACGTCTGCTGGACGAGCGAAAGCAGGTTGTTGACGAGCCAGTACAACACGAGACCGCTCGGCGCGCTGGCGAACATGATGGTGAAGACCACCGGCAGAATCATGAAGATCTTGCGCTGCATCGGGTCGCCGATGGGCGGCGCCAGGGCCTGTTGGGCAAACTGCGCGGCGCCCATGACGATCGGCAAGACGTAATAAGGATCGTGAATCGACAGGTCGGTGATCCATGCCAACCACGGCGCGCCGCGCAGCTCGATGGCATTCGCCAGCAGGTTGTAGAAGGCGATCAGCACCGGCAGCTGGATCAACATCGGCAAGCAACCGCCCAGCGGGTTGACACCCGCCGTCTTGTACACCGCGTTGATCTCCTCGCTCATCTTGCGCTGGTTCTCGAAGTTCACCGCGCCCTTCTTGTCCCGAAGCTTGCCGTTGTACTTCTGACGGATCGCCTGAACCTTGGGGTTGAGCGCCTGCATCTTCTGAGCGGAAACCATGCTCTGATGGGTGAACGGCAGCAGCACGACCCGAATCAGGATGGTCAGCAAGACGATCGCCCAGCCGTAGTTGGCGACGATGTTGCCGTAGATCCACTGCAACGAGCGCAGGAACATCTTGGCGAACCAACCAAACCAGCCGAACCGAACCGAGCGCTCGAGGCCTACGCCGTAACTGCTCAGCACGTCGTAGTCCTTGCCGCCGAGAAACGCCTCGCCCGCGAGTTTCCCGCCGCGGGCCACGGCCACCATCGCGAGCTCCCGTGGCAGCGCCTTCTGCTCCTTGGCCAGATTCGCCGTCGGTACCGGCTCGAAGCGCACACCGGCGTCCGCGCCCACCTGCAAGCGCGGCAAGAAAACCACGCGATCGAGCTCTTTGCTGGGAATGAACGCGGCGAGGAAGTAGGTATCCTCGAGACCCGCCCAGGCGAGGCCGACGGCCGGAACGACGGTGACCTCGCTGGCCTTGGCCGCCGTGATCGTCTCAACCGAACCACCGCCGGAGTAGATGCCGTACCGCAGGCTGTAGGGGCTGGCGAGTTGCTCCGGGCTCAGCTCACGCACGCCCGGGCCGAGCAGCAAGCCCCACCCCGCCGGCGCGTCCGCTTCGACGTCGACCAAGAGCGAGCCGCGCGACGTCAACGTGACCGTCTTGCGCGACACGCCGAGGGGTCCACGATACTCGAAGCTCAAACCGGGCCGGCCGTCAGCGTCGACACGCTCCGTGACCGCGTGCAACCCCCCGGAGACGGCCAATGCTCGCCCCTCGCCGTCGACCAAGGCCAAGGGCAAAGATCCCTCGGCGCGGGAGCGCACCAGCTCGACGGGCTTCCCCAGATCACTGAAGCCCTTGAGCCGGAACGAGACGAGCTCGCCGCCGCGGTTCGAGAACTCGGCGCGAACCTGGTCGTTCTCGAGCACTCGCCGCTCTTCCGCCGCGGCCTCCACCGCCGGGACAGAGGCCTCCGCCGGGCCCACCGCCGGACTCCCGGCCGGAGCTACGGCCGCGGGCTCCGAGGTAACCCCCGGAACCTCGCCGCCGCCGGCCACCGGCGCCTCGACCGCGCTCGGCACGGGCTTTGGAACCGACACCTCCGGCGGTGGGAACATGTATTGCCAGCCGATCAGAATCACCATCGACAGGACGGCAGCCAACAACAGGCGTCGGTTGTCCACTCTGGGCTCCTAGAACTTGGCCGACCCGCGAGCGGAACGGCGGAGAAGAACACCCCATGCCGAGACACGGCTCACTCGCGAGCCCAGCCGGAATGGAAATCGTCAGTGCGAATTTCGTTCGGTCTTCGGGTGATCCACGAGGCCCAATACGCGTACGCCGATCGCTCCCGATCAGCGGGCCGCACCCGAAGCGCTCGGGGATTGTAGGAAGGACGACCGGGTAGGTCAAACCGGCGTGTCTCAGGGCAGATCCACCCCGCCGGCACAAAACGGCTGGCACCGTGCGAGCCGTCCGAAAGTCAGCAGAGTTCCCCGCCAAAAGCCGTGCTTCAGAACCGCCAGCCGAGCGTACTCGGAGCACGTCGGCGAGAAGCGGCACGAGCGCGGGAGAAACGGCGACACTCGCCGCTTGTACATCACCAAGAGCGACGCCGCCACCCTTGCCGCAAGGCTCGCCACGCCTCAACCTCGCCGTCCAGCCATCGCGAAGAGCCGCAGCAACTCCCGCCGCAGCTCCGCGAAGTCCGCCTTCTTCGCCTCGGGCTTCAGGTGAACGACGAGGTCGAGCGCCGGCAATGACGCCCGGTCCCGCCACCGCCGATAGACCTCGCGGATGCGGCGCTTCAACCGGTTGCGCACGACCGCCTTGCCGACTTTACGGCTGGCCGTGATCCCGAGCCGTGCCCGGCCGGTGTCGTTGGGGTGGGTGTAGAGCATCGCCACCGAGCCATGGACGCGCCGGCCGCGGCGATAGGACCGGAGATAGTCAGCGCTCTTACGGAGGGTCTCCACTCGCGGCAGCCGCTCGTCACGAGCAGCCGCCGGAGCGGTCGAAGGCAGGCTGGAGGGTGAGTCGCTCACGGGCACGACTCGAAGGAAACGATGGCGCGGGCCCGGAGGCGCCGCACCATCAGACCGACAGGCGATGCCGGCCCTTGCGACGGCGCGCCGAAAGCACGGCACGGCCGGAGCGGGTGCGCATGCGCACGAGGAAGCCATGGGTGCGCTTCCGCCGCCGATTGTTGGGCTGATAAGTCCGCTTCACGGTGCTAGGCCTTTCTACGGGCGCCGTTGGCGCCTGGAACTCGTCTCGAGGAACGAAGCCGAAGCTCCGTCCCGGGTTCTGACTGACGAAGGATGGCGGAGAGGGTGGGATTCGAACCCACGGTACCGTTGCCGGTACAACGGTTTTCGAGACCGTCCCGATCGACCACTCTGGCACCTCTCCTCGGGTTCCTTCGTTCTGAACTTGGCGGAGAGGGTGGGATTCGAACCCACGGTAGGGTTTCCCCTACACACGCTTTCCAAGCGTGCTCCTTAAGCCACTCGGACACCTCTCCAAAACTCTCAAAGAACCGTCGGCGGCTTTCGAAGCCGGCGGAAGAACCCCCGCAGGAGCTCCCCGCACTCCTCTTCGAGAACCCCGCCCGTGACCTCCAGCCGGTGGTTCAGGCGCGCCTCCCGAACGAGATCGCCGAGACTACCGCAGTAGCCCGCCTTCGGGTCCCGCGCGCCAAAGACCAACCGCTCGACTCGCGCCAGCACCAGAGCGCCGGCACACATGGCGCAAGGCTCGAGAGTCACGAACATCGTCGCTCCGTCGAGCCGCCAGCCACCGATCGCGCGGGCCGCGTCGCGAATCGCCAAAACCTCGGCGTGCGCCAACGGGTCGCCGTCGATCTCGCGTCGATTGGAGCCCCTGCCGACGATCTCGCCCTTGCGGACGACGATCGCTCCGACCGGAACCTCTCCCAGCGACGCGGCACGTTCGGCCTCGACCAGGGCGATGCGCATCCACTCTTCGTCGGTTGACGGCATGGCCCGGAACGACATTCAACCTGCCCTCGCGGACAGAGCGCGTGATTGTAGCCGACAGATCCGCCGAGAGCAAACCCACCCGTTCTTTACTTCCCTGGCCCCGGAACATACGATCCCGCACGAACGGGAGGCTCGGCGAAGGGTTCGGGTCCTGTGCATCGGTCGCGATCGAACCTCGTCAGGCCCGGAAGGGAGCAGCGATAAGGTCTGTCGGTCGAGTGCCGCAGATCAGCCGGAACCCTTCGCCGAGCCCTCCCTCACCCATCCAACGGCGGTCATGGCCTACCAAGTACTCGCCCGCAAGTGGCGCCCCCAGGACTTTTCGAGCGTCATCGGCCAGGAGCCGATCGTCACCGCTCTGCGCAATGCCATCGCCGAAGGTCGCATCGCCCAGGCCTATCTCTTCTCTGGAATTCGTGGCGTCGGCAAGACCACCGCCGCTCGTGTCTTCGCCAAGGCCTTGAACTGCGAGCGCGGCCCCCTGCCCGACCCCTGCAACGACTGCGCGGTCTGCCGCGACATCACCGCCGGCTCCGACCTCGACGTGCTCGAGGTCGATGCCGCGACGTACTCGAAAGTCGAACAGGTTCGCGAGCTGGTCGAAGGCCTGCGCTACAGCACACCGGCCCGGGATCGTTACAAGGTGGTCATCCTCGACGAGGTCCACCGCCTCTCGCGGGCCGCCTTCGACGCCCTGCTCAAGGTCGTCGAAGAGCCCCCGCCATGGTTGGTCTTCATCTTTGCGACCACCGAGATCGAAGCCGTGCCGGCGACGATCCTCTCCCGCTGCCAGGAGTTCCAGTTCCGTCGCGTGACGGTCGAAAAGGTCGCCGCGCACCTGGCGGACCTCGCCGGCCGCGAGAACATCACGGTCGCGGAGCCCGCTCTGCGCATGATCGCGCGGGCCGGAGAAGGCTCCATGCGCGATGCCGTCGCCCTGCTCGACCAGCTCGCCACCTACGGCGGCGGCACGATCGCCGACGAAGACGCGGCACGCCTGCTGGGCGGGCTCGACACCGCGTTGTTTGAAAACGTGCTCCGGGCCATCACCGCCGGGGACGGCGCCACCGTCTCGAACGCCGCCCGCGACATCGAAAACGAAGGCTGGGATCCGCGCAACGTCTTTGCCCGCTTCTTGGCCTACGTGCGCGATGCGCTCCACCTGGCGCTCGGTGGAGATCCCGCGCGCCTCGACCTGCCGCGGGAGGAAGCCGCCCGCTTGGCCGAACTTGCGAAGGCGGTAGGTTCGCCCAACCTTCTTCGCCTGCTGAACCAGCTGCTCGGCGCCGAGACTCTGGTGCGCCGCAGCGACGTGCCCGCCCTCGCACTCGAAATCGCCTGGCTGCGCGCCACCGAGCTGCCGCGGGTGGTGGCGATCGAAGAGCTCCTGGCTGGGAGCGGCGGCGCACCGGCCCGCGCCACTCCACCGCCGCGTCCCGCGAGCGAGACGCCCGCGCGCCCCGTCGCGGCGCGCCCCGCGGCGACTTTGGTCCAACCGCCCACCCCCCAGCCATCTGCACCGCGCCCGGCGCCGCCCGTGGCACCGCCCGCTGCCGGGGGTGACCCCCTCGAGCACTTCTTCGAAGCCGTCTCGCGCGAAAAAGCAGCTCTCGCCGCCCATCTGCGCGAGAGCCAGCCGCGCTTTCAGGAAGGTGTTTTGCGCCTGCACGTTCCGGCCGGCGACCCGACGTTGCGCCGCCGGCTCGAGCGCGACGAAAACCGCGACGTCGTCGAGCGCATCCTGCGCGCCTCCTTCGGACCCGCGGGCCGCTGGGAAATCGTCGAGCTCGCGCCCTCCCCTGGAACTCCGTCCCCAGGCACCGAGGCGCGAGCGCCCGAGCGGGCCGCGCCGCCGCCCCAGGTGGTCGCCGCCGCCGAGCACGAAACCGTTCAAACCGTCCTCGAAATCTTCGGCGGCAGCGTCGAGAGCGTCGAGCCCAACGAGGAGACTGCCCCATGAGCAATATCCGCCAATTGATGAAACAAGCGCAGCAGATGCAGGAGCGCCTCCAGCGGGAACTCGCCGAGTTGGTGGTCGAAGCCAGCGTCGGAGGCGGCATGGTGACCGTCTCGATGAGCGGGCACAAGCAGCTGGTCAAGGTCAAGATCGACCCCGAAGCCCTCGACCCGAACGATCCATCGATGCTGGAAGATCTCCTCCTCGCCGCCGTTAACGAAGCCGCCCGCAAGGTCGACGAGTCCCTGCAGAATCGCATGGGTACGATCGCCTCCGGTTTGCCGCCGCTCTTCAGCTGAGAGCCCAAGATGAGCTTCGGCCCGCAGTCGAAAGCCGACGATCCCCTTGCCCGCCTGGTCGGTGAGTTGTCGCGGCTTCCCGGCATCGGACCCAAAACCGCGAATCGTCTGGCCCATCACCTCCTCCGGGTCTCCCCGGCCGAGGCTGCAGCCCTCGGTGAGGCCATCCGCGACGTCAAGGAGAAACTCTTCCACTGCTCCCGGTGCAACGCGATCACGGCTGTCGATCCCTGCTCGCTCTGCACGGACCCGGCTCGCGACCGCTCGCGGCTCTGCGTGGTCGAAGAGCCCTTCAATTTGGCGCCCATCGAACGGACCCGCGAGTACCGCGGGCTTTACCACGTCCTGCTCGGCGCCCTCTCGCCCCAACGCGGCATCGGGCCCGACGACCTCGCGATCGCCTCGTTGTTGGGGCGCCTCGACGGCGTCGAGGAGGTGCTGCTGGCCACCAACCCCAACGTCGAGGGCGAAGCCACGGCTCTCTATCTCGCCCGCCTTCTCAAACACCGCGGCGTCCGCGTCACCCGCCTTGCTTTCGGCATGCCGGTCGGCGGCGACATCGAATTCACCGACGAGGTCACCCTCGGTCGCTCGATCGCGGGCCGGCGCGAACTGTGAGCCTCGAACAGGGAGACCTCCCGCCGCTCGTCACGGTGCCACCGCCCGGCCCGCGCTCGCGCGCTCTGTGCACCCACCTCGCCCGTGTCGAGGCTCCAGGCGTCAATACCCTCTACCGCGGCCACGACCAGATCGTCTGGGCCGAAGCGCTCGGCTCGAACGTCCTCGATGTCGACAGCAACCGCTATCTCGACTTCACGAGCGGGTTCGGCGTCGCCTTCGTCGGCCATCGCCACCCGGCGGTGGTGGCGGCCGTAGCCGATCAGGCAGGCCGCCTCGTCCACGGTCTCGGCGACGTCGCTGCCCATCCGAGCCGGATCGCGCTCGCCGACCGCCTGTGCCAGCTGGCGCCCGTGGACGATCCGGTCGTGTACTTCGCCATCTCCGGCTCGGACGCCATCGAAGTGGCGCTCAAGACCGCGCTTCTGGCCACCGGCCGTTCGGTCCTCCTGGCCTTCGAGCCGGCCTACCACGGCCTCACCCTCGGCGCCCTCGCCGCCGGTTCTCGGCGCGAGTTCCAGGCGCCCTTCGAAGCCCACCTCCACGGCCACGTCCGCCGCCTGCCGTTCGGAGCCTCGCCGTCCGCGTTACGCTCCGCCCTCGCTCCGGGCGACGTGGCCGCGGTCGTGGTCGAGCCCATCGTCGGCCGCGAGGGTGTGCTCCTCCCCCCGGCCGGTTGGCTCGCCGAGCTCGCGGCACTGGCCCGTTCGACCGAAACCCTCGTCGTGGCCGACGAGATCTTCACCGGGTTCGGCAAGACCGGGCGCCGCTTCGTCGTCGAGGCCGAGGGCATCCGACCCGATCTTCTCGTTTGTGGCAAGGCTCTCGGCGGCGGTTTGCCGATCGGCGCGGTGGTCGGAACCCGCGTGGCGATGTCCGCCTGGGCGAGCGACGGCGAAGCCCGCCACACCGCGACCTTTCTGGCCCACCCCCTGGCCTGCGCGGCGGCCCTGGCAACCCTCGATGTGATCGAAAACGAAGAACTGGTCGAGCGCGCTCGCGAGCTTGGGGCGCACCTCGCGGCGCGCACCGCCAGCTGGCATCAGCGCTTCTCGCGAACGATCCACGGCACCCGCGGCCGCGGCCTGCTCCAGGCGGTCGAATTCGCCGAACTCGCTACCGCGTCCCGCTTCGCCACCCGAGCGCTCGACCGCGGCGTGATCCTCTTGGCCGGCGGCCCCGAGGGCCGGACAGTGCAATTGGTACCGCCCGCGGTGATTTCCCGCGAGCGGCTCGACGACGCCCTCGGTCGCCTCGAAAGCGTGCTCGGCGAGCAAGAACCGTAGAATCCACCGCTAGATGCCCACCCCTGCCTTCAAGCTCGCGTTCATCGGCTCCCACGGCGTCGGCAAAACGACCCTCTGCTACGCCACCGCGGCCCGGCTCAAATCCCGAGACGTCGCGCTCGAGGTCGTCCACGAGGTCGCCCGTCGCTGCCCCCTGCCGATCAACGAGGAAACCTCGGTGGCGTCCGAGTCCTGGATCCTCCACACCCAGGCCGCCGAAGAGGTTCTCGCCGCCGCTCGCTACCCGGTGGTGCTCTGTGATCGCAGCGCCCTCGACAACTACGTCTATCTGCTGCTCGCTGCCCGCGCCCAACCGCCGCTCGAGGGCTTTCTCGCCGCCTGGATGCCGACCTACGATTTACTCGTGAAGGTCCCGGTCATCCACGTCCCGTCACCGGACGGCTACCGCTCGGTAGACCCGGCCTTCCAGGACGCGGTGGATCAGCGTCTGGCCCGCGAGCTGACGGCCCGCGGCCTCACCGCCCTCGAACTCGACCCCGACGACCGCGACGGCTGGGTGGAGACGGTCGTGGACGCCGTCTGGGAACGGATCCGTCCGCCCCAGCTAGAGCTTCCTTCGGTACCGTAGGGTATAGACTTGGCGCCGACGTGAAGATCCGCGACTCCTTGCGCCAGCTCGACGTATTCGCTCACTTCACCGAGGACCAACTCGGTATTCTGGAGAGCGCGCTCACCGCCATCCGTTTTCCTGCCGGTGCGCCCATCCTGCGCGAAGGGGACGCTTCCTTCGACGCCTACCTGATCGTCAACGGTGCCGTCACCATCCAGCGCGACACGCCCTATGGCCAGTACACCCTGGCAGAGCTCGCCAGCGGGGACCTCTTCGGTGAAACCGCCTTCATCGACCACAAAGCCCGCTCGACGAACGCCGTGGCGAGTCGGGAGACCCACCTCGTCGCGTTCCGCCTGGAGACCCTCGAACCCCTTTTCGAGGCCGATCGCAAACTCGCCCTTGGCCTCTACTGGGCCTTCTGGAAGAGCCTGTCGAAGAAGCTTCGTGCCACCAACACGCATCTCACCGGCTTCTTCGCCGAATCCGGCCGCGGCGGCCCGGCTACGCTCGCCGAGGCCCGCGGCAGCGAGCCGGACTTCCGCCTATCGGTGGCGGACAAGCGCAAGCTGTTCGAGGAACAGAAGCTCTCGAGCCTCGAGATCAACTTCCTGGCCTCTCTCTCTCACGAACGGAAGTACGAACCCGGCCAAGCGATCTTCCGCGAGGGGGACCCCGGTGAGGAAATGTTCGTCGTGCTCGACGGCCGGGTGATGATCAGCAAGTTCATCGCCGGTGCCGGCGAGGAAGCCCTGGCGTTTCTCGAGCGCGGCGACTATTTCGGCGAAATGGCCTTGATCGACCGTCAGCCCCGCTCGGCCGACGCCGCCGCCGATCAAGGCGGTGCCGTGGTCCTGGCGATTCCGCGGGATGTTCTTTCGGGCATCCTCGACATCCAGAAGCTGTCCTCCCTCCGTCTGCTCAAAATCCTCTGTTCGCTGGTCGCCAAACGGCTGCGGGAGCTCGACGACAAGCTCATCGGCTGGTACATCCTGGCCGGCGGCGGGGTTTCGAACCACTGAGCAGCCCCGCCACTACGAGGGCTTTGTCGACCATCGCCGAATGCGGCAGCGCGGCTATCTCGAGCGGTGCGAACCAGCCGGCCTCCGGACCTTCTGCAACTTCGCCAGCAGCGCTCGAGACCCGCGCCCAGCGCACGGACAGCTCCAAAGACCGGAACGTGATGCCGTGGCGGACGACCCCCGCCAGCTCGCCCAGCTCCCAGCGCCCGCCGTAAGTCTCACCGAGCTCCACGGCCACCCTTCGGCCGGCACGTGCCGAGGGCAGCTCCCAGGTGCCGGCGAGCAGCTCCTCTTCGTCGCTCCGGCGGAACAGCAACACTCGCCCGGCGTCATCCGCTGCCAGAGCGAGAACCCAATCCTCCCGAACCACCGGCCGCTCCGGGCGCGGCGAGGGAAAGGCCTCGGGTTCGCCGTCGGCCAAGGCTCGGCAACTCGACTGCAGGGGACAGCTCCCGCAATTGGGGCGTCGCGGTGTGCAGATCGTGGCGCCGAGCTCCATGAGCGCCTGGTTCGAGTCACCAGGGGCATCGGAGTCGAGCAGCTCGGCCGCCGCCGCGAGCAGCTTACGACGCAGCTCTCCCCGCTTCGGGTCCCCGGCCAAGGCCCGCCAGCGCGTCAAAACCCGTTCGACATTGCCGTCGAGCACCGGCGACACGACCCCGAAGGCGATGCTCGCCACCGCCGCGGCCGTGTACTCACCGATCCCGGGCAGCTCTCGGAGCTCTGCCACCGACCTGGGGAAGCCGCCGCGGCCGACCACCGCCGCCGCGGCGCGAGGGAGGAAACGCGCCCGCCGGTAGTAGCCGAGGCCCGACCAGGCGGCCAGCACCTCGTCGAGGGGCGCCGCGGCCAAGGCTTCGACGGTCGGAAACCGCTCGAGAAACCCTTGGTAGTAGGGCAGAACGGTCTCGACCCGGGTCTGCTGGAGCATGACCTCGGAGAGCCAGATGCGATAGGGGTCGTCGCTGTTTCGCCACGGTAGGTCGCGGCGATGCCGGCGATACCAAGCGAGCACGGTGCTGGCGTCGGACATGCCGGCATTCTATGTGCGCCATTCCGGCGCAGCATGCGGCATTGCGGCACGATCTTGCCGCGGTGCGACGAACTACTTACTGATTACGTTTCGGGATGAAGAGGGGAGAGACTCGGGATGGCACCGGAGATATGGGTAGGGGAGGTTCCGATTCAGGTTGGAACTTTCGTGGATCTACCCCTGTTTCTAGGGGACTTTGGCGGGGAGTTAGAGGGAGAAGCCTTTTCGGGCTTCCCATCTTGAGGTGAGATCTGAATTGGAGGGTGGAACCTCCCCGGTGCCATCAAAGAACGTGACAAGCTCTCTTTGCAGGGGGCATGCCAACCCCGTCACCAGGATCCGAATTGCCTCTAGACCCTTTGCTATGCCTGTAACCACGCCGATTCGCCCCTCGGGCTGCCCACTTCGAGCCGGGGAGCTCCTGCGTCGGCGCGCCAAGTTGACGCCCAGGAGGTACCTTCCGTCGCGGCCGTGGCACGTGCTGGTAGCATGACACCCTCGTGAGCCCCTCCGCGAACCGTCCCCAAGCTCCCGTTCTCGTGGGCTGGAAGGAATACCTGGACCTTCCCGACCTCGCCATCCGCGGGCTCAAAGCCAAGGTCGACACCGGGGCTCGATCTTCAGCGCTGCACGTCGACGAAATCGTCGTTCTGTCCGAAGAACCCGATGGCTCGGGGGAGCTCCTGCTGCGGCTCGCTCCTGACCGCCGTCATCCCGAACACCGTCAGGAGGTTCGTGCTCATCAAATCGCGCGTATCCCGGTCGTCGACTCCGGGGGGCACCGGGAGATTCGGCCGCTGATCGAGACCACTCTCGTGCTCGGCCCGGTCACGAAACGAATTCGTCTCACCCTCACCGACCGATCGTCGATGCTCTTCCGTATGATCCTCGGGCGAAAGAGCCTCGAAGGGTCTTTCGTCGTGGACGTGGGCCGCAAGTACTTACTCGGAAGGCCCCGTCGCCGCCGGACCGCGATCCGAGTCCCGGAGTGTTCACCATGACGAAGAAGGTCGCGATCCTGTCGCGCAATCCTGCGCTCTACTCGACGTCTCGTCTGGTCGAGGCTGGTCGCGCCCGCGGCGCGGACATGGTGGTCATCGATCCGCTCCACTGTGTCGTCAACCTCTCGAAGAAAAAACCCGAGGTCGACTACCACGGACGAGCGGTCACCCACGTCGACGCCGTGATCCCGCGGATCGGCGCATCGATTACCTTCTACGGCCTGGCCGTGCTGCGCCAGTTCGAGATGATGGGCGTCTTCGCCGCCAACGAAAGCCAGGCCGTCGCCCGCAGTCGGGACAAACTGCGCAGCCTGCAACTGTTCTCCCGCCACGACATCGGCATTCCCAAGACCACCTTCGCGCGGCGACCCGAAGATCTCGCCGACGCGATCCGTCGGGTCGGCGGCGCTCCCGTGGTCCTCAAGTTGCTCGAAGGGACGCAAGGGGTCGGCGTCATTCTGGCCGAGAGCGTCTCTTCGGCCCGGTCGGTCGTCGAGGCCATCCATTCACTCAACCAAAACATCCTCATCCAAGCCTTCATCAAAGAAGCCAAGGGACAGGACATTCGCGCCATCGTCGTCGGCGACCAAGTCGTCGCCGCCATGCGTCGAACTGCGGTGGCGGGTGAGTTCCGCTCGAACGTCCACCGCGGCGGCACTACCGTCTCCGAAGTCCTCGACGACGAAACCCGGAAGACCGCGCTCGAGGCAGCCCGGGTCCTCGGTCTCAACATCGCGGGTGTCGACTTGATGCCCTCGAACGACGGACCCATGGTGCTCGAAGTCAACAGCTCGCCAGGGCTGCGCGGCATCGAGTCCACCACCGGCATCGACGTCGCCGGCGCCATGCTCGACTATGTGCTCGCGCACACCGAGGGTAGCCGGCGCTCCGCCCGGATCCATTCCGACGGACCCGGTGGAGGTGCCTGATGGCCTGGGGGGCGATGCGGTTCGCGGACCACGAGATCGCCCCCGGTTCCCTAGCCGAGATTCGCCTCGCCGCTTCCGAGTTTTACACTTCCGATCCGGTTCTGGTGCCCGTCACCGTCCTGCGCGGCCGGCGCCGCGGTCCCACTTTGTTCATCACCGCCGCCGTTCACGGCGACGAATTGAACGGCGTAGCGGTGATCCGCGATCTGCTCATCGACCAGGACTTCTCCGAGCTATGCGGAACGCTGATCGCGGTGCCCGTCGTCAACGTACCGGGCTTCCTCAATCAAACTCGCGGCTTGCCCGACCGCAGGGATTTGAACCGGACGTTTCCCGGCCGTCCAGCAGGTTCCCTGACCGCGCGGCTCGCCCACCTGATCCATCGCAACATCATCAAGCGTGCCGATTACGGGCTGGATCTCCACACCGCCGGCGGTGAACACTCGAACTTCCCCCAAGTGCGAGCCGACCTCTCGGTGCCTGCCGTCGCAGAGTTGGCCCGTGCCTTCGGCTGTCCCTTGGTCGTCGACGGCAAAGGGCCTGAGGGATCTTTACGGCGCGTCGCGGTCGAGGCCGGGGTGCCGACGATCGTCTATGAGGCGGGCAGTCCCCGCGTCTTCGAGCGGCCGTTCATCGACGTCGGAGTCGCCGGCATCCTCTCCGTGCTTCGGCACCTGAAAATGTTGCCGGGCGAAGTCCACCAACCTCCGGTACGCATCGAGATCGCGCGCAGCTCTTGGCTGCGGGCGCCGGAAGGCGGCATGATCGACCTCCGCGTCGGGCTCGGCGAGCCCGTCCGCCGCGGCCAGCTCCTGTCCGTCGGCACCAACCCCTTCGGACAAGAACGGAGCCAGCTGACGGCGCCCTCGGCGGGCATCGTTCTCGGGCTCTCCCGGCTGCCCCTGGTGCACCCCGGAGACGCCGTCTGTCATCTCGCCCGCTTGCCCGCGGCGACTCTCACTCTGTGGCGGCAACACTGGCGAGGGGCGATCCAAACTCCGTCTGAAATCCTCGCGTCGCGACCGTCACAAGGAGTGTCCAAGCCCGTTCAGCGGCCTCCCGCGAGCACCGGAATAGAAGTCATAAACAACGACAAACAAAGGACTTGATCATCGAAGAAAAAACCGCCTGGCGGGGCTTGTGCCGACCCGACGGTGTGCTACTATCCGGCCCTGTCGCATCCGCGCCAGCGCCTTCGGCCGGATCCCCTCCTCGGAGCAGGAATTTCCACAGTCTGTGGATTTCCTGTGGAAATTACTGGTGTACCTGTTCTCGACATGGTTCAGAGTAGCCGTTGGAATCGACTCCAGAAGCAGTTGGCGAATCAACTCGAGCCCGAAGAGTTCGCCACTTGGTTCAAGCCCCTCCGGGTGCGTAGCGACGCTCCGGAGAGTTTGATCCTAGTCGCTCCCGACCATCGCTTCCTGACCACCCTCGAGGAGAGTTATCGGCCCGCCGTGGATCGTGCCATCGCCGGACTCGACGGCCCAGGATTCGAAGTCCTCTTCTCCGTCGATGGCGATTCCGAGCGGCCCGCCACCGTCTCCGAACCGCCCCGCGACGAGCGCGACGTCGAAGCTCTGCTCAATCCCCGCTACACTTTCGAGACCTTCGTTGTCGGCTCGTCGAACCAATTCGCCCACGCGGCCGCGCGTGCCGTGGCCGAGAGCCCCTCTCACAGCTACAACCCGCTGTTTCTCTACGGCGGTGTCGGTCTCGGCAAGACCCACCTGCTACACGCCACGGGCCACCACATCCTGCGCAACCACCCGCGCTTGAAGGTGATGTACCTGGCGGCCGAGCAGTTCGTCAACGAGCTCATCAATTCGATCCGCTTCGACCGCATGCCGGCGTTCCGCGAGCGCTACCGCACGATCGACGTCCTGCTCGTCGACGACGTCCAGTTCCTGGCCAACAAAGAACGGACGCAGGAAGAGTTCTTCCACACCTTCAACACTCTGTACACGAGCCACAAGCAGATCATCCTGTCGTCGGACTCTTCCCCGCGGCAGATTCCGACGCTCGAGGAACGCTTGCGCAGCCGCTTCGAGTGGGGCCTGATCACCGACATCCAGGCCCCGGACCTCGAGACCAAGGTCGCCATCCTGCGCCGCAAGGCTGAGAGCGAAAAGTTCGATCTGCCCCAAGGCGTCGCCCTGTTCGTGGCCCGCCAGGTGCGTTCCAACATTCGTGAGCTCGAGGGGCTACTGAACCGGGTCCGCGCGTTCGCTTCCCTGACCGGCCAGCCGCTCACGGTCGAACTCGCCAAGGACACTCTGCGCGACATCCTCCCGCAAGCCGACTCCCGCGGCTCGGGGGCCGAGATCATCAAGTTCGTCGCCAAGCACTACGGCCTGAAGGTCACCGAAATCAAGTCCCGCAACAACTCGAAGCAGGTCGCCTTCCCGCGCCAGGTGGCCTTCTACCTGTGCAAGAAGCTCACGGACCTCTCCTTCCCGGAAATCGGCAAGCAGTTCAACAACATGCATCACTCGACCGTGATGTACGGCGTCGACAAGATCGAGAAGGCGCGACTCGAGGACGAGGATCTAGACCGGACTCTGCGCAGCCTGCTCGATCATTTCTCCTGAGCCTCATCGCAGCCGAACCGGCTGCCGATACCACCGCTCCACCCTGTGGAAGATCCTGTGGATTTCTCCTTCATGCCCCTGCGGACGCCTTGTGCAATCCTTGGTCGGCGCCGAGTTTTCCTCGTGGTTCCGCAGCCTCTCCGCAGCCCCTCGACAGCCCGACCGACTCCCGGTGGGTGCCCCTAACAAGAAGAAAACAAGTCACTTCCGATCCTCATCCGCAGTTCCACAGGGCCCTACTACGACTCCTCCTTGTGTTATATTGACTCGCTCAGACAGGAAGAAGAGGAGAGCGCATGGACGTCCGGGTCGATCGTAGTCAATTCCTCGCCGAGCTCCTGCCGATGCAGGGCATCGTCGAACGCAAGACGACGATTCCCGTGCTCGCGCACTTGTTGCTCACCGCGAAGAACGAGCGGCTGCACCTCGCAGCCACGGATCTCGATGTCTCCCTGACGTCTTCCTGCGAGGCCGACGTCGCACAGTCCGGCGCCATTGCCGTCCAGGCCAAGAAATTCCTCGAAATCATCCGGTCCCTGACCAGCGACGAGGTTCACCTGACCCAGGACGAGCCGCGGGAGATCACCATCCGCGCCGGCAACTCGCGCTTCAAGATCCACGGCCTGCCGGCGGAGGACTTCCCCACCCTGCCGACGGTGGTCGAAGAGTACCGGGTGGACGTACCCTTCGCGGAGTTTCGGCGCATGATCGGCAAGATCCTGTTTGCCGTGTCCTCGGAAGAGTCCCGGTTCCAGCTGAACGGTGCGCTGGTCAAATTCAAGGACAGCAGCCTCGAGATCGTGGCTACCGACGGTCACCGCTTGGCGCTCGTCGAATCTGCTCTCCCCGACGGTACTGGAGGTCGGGCGGGAGATTCGGTGTTGGTGCCGCGCAAGGCCCTTCAGGAGCTCCAGCGGTTCGAAGGCTCGGACACCCTCTCCTACGGTCGCGGCCAGCACCACTTGTCCTTCAAGACCGGCCACCGCGAGCTCGTGTGCCGCATTCTCGAAGGCACCTTCCCGGACTACGAGCGGGTCATCGCCAAGGACAACGACAAGAAGGCCGTTTTCGAGCGCCGTGGCATCAGTGAGGCCGTGCGCCGAGTGGCACTGCTGACCGGAGATCGGGCGCGGGCGATTCGCCTGGCCTTCACCCCGGACGAACTGGTCGTCTCGGCGGCGAATCCGGACCTCGGCGAAGCCACCGAGCGCGTCGATTGCGAATACTCCGGACCGGAGTTCAAACTGGGTATCAACCCCGACTACTTGAACGACTTCCTCGCCGTCGTCGACACCGACAAGGTCCGCTTCGAGCTCAAGGACGAGAACACCCAGACGGTGGGTTATCCCGAGACCGACGACAGCACGGGTCGCCACCTCTGCGTGATCATGCCCATGCGCATCTGACCCTACCGGCGGGGAACCGTCGCGAGGCTACTTGCTCACCCGCCTGTCGCTCCGTAACTTCCGCAATCTGGCGACGCTCGATCTCGAGCCTGGGCCGGGCTTCCACCTCCTTCTCGGAGGCAACGGGGCCGGCAAGACCAGCCTACTCGAGGCGCTTTACGTCGTCGCGACCACCAAGAGCTTCCGGACGCACCGGCTGGCGGAAGCGGTCACCCACGGTGCGCCGGGCTTCGAACTACGGGCCGAGGTGACGGGCGTCGCTCGTCGCTCGCTCGAGCTGGCGTGGTGGGAAGGCGTGCGCCGTCGGGCGGTAAACGGCAAGGAAGGCACCCTCTCCGAGCATCTCGAGAGCCTGCCGGTGGTGGCCTGGACGGCGCTCGACGCAGAGATCCTCACGGGCGCTCCGGTGCTTCGGAGGCGACTGCTCGATCGTGGCGTGATCCTCCTGCGTCCCAGTGCTCTGGGTGTACTCACCCGTTTCCGAGAGGCCTTGGCGGCCAAGCGCGAGTTGCTGCAGCGGGGTCGGAGCTACGCTGAAATCGAGCCGTGGAACGAGATTCTGGCGAGTTCCGGCTCCGAGCTCTGCCGGCTTCGTGAGGAACAGGCTCGCGAGCTGGGCCGCACGCTCGGCCTCGTGTGGGCGGAAATCGAACTCGGCATGCCGCCGGTGACCGTTCGGTACCGGCCCTCGTGTCCTCAGGCGCTGGATGGACCCGAAGCGTTGGCCGGGGCGCTCGCCCGCGTGGCGGAACACGAGTCGGTGCGCCGGCAGCCTCTGCTCGGCCCTCAGCGGGACGAACTCGAAATCCTCTGGGGAGGTCATCCGGTACGCCAGGTGGCTTCGGCAGGGGAGCGGAAGGCCTTGTCGTTGGCCCTGGTAGCGGCGCAAGCACGTCAGCTCGAAGCCCTTGGGCGGTTCGCCCTGGTGCTCCTCGACGATGCTGATGCCGAGCTCGCCGAAGCGACGCTGGCCCGCGTTTGGGTGGGCTTTTCCGGGGCGGCGCAGCTGTTTGCATCGTCCAATCGGCCCGAGGTTTGGAAATCCCTTCCGCAAGCCACCCGCTGGACCGTCGAAAGAGGCGTCGTCACGCCCCTAAATCCTTGATTCTGAGGAACCTAACGGATGTCAATGGGGCCTGTTTCGTGGTATGCTGGGAGGGATCGAAAACGGGCTACGGTGACTCTTCCGTAGCTCTGCCAACGACCCACTCGAGAAGCTTTCCTCGCAGGTCGCGCGTGGCGCGAACCGGCTGCGATCACGAAGGCTTAGCCGATGCCGATCGATGGAGAAGGATCCTTGACCGAAGCGAATCAAGACCCCACGCTCGAGACCGAAGACGTTTCGTCGTCCCCGTCCTACACCGCCGACAACATTCAGGTCCTGAAGGGCCTCGAAGCCGTGCGCAAGCGGCCCGGAATGTACATCGGCGATACCGACGATGCGTCGGGCCTGCATCACATGGTCTTCGAGGTCGTCGACAACTCGATCGACGAAGCCCAGGCCGGTCATTGTTCGCGCATCGACGTGACGATTTCGACCGACGACTCCGTCACGGTGGAAGACGATGGTCGCGGGATTCCGGTCGACCTCCACAAAGAGGAAGGACGTTCGGCGGCCGAGGTCATCATGACCGAGCTGCACTCGGGCGGTAAGTTCGACAAGAACTCCTACAAGGTGTCGGGCGGCCTCCACGGGGTCGGTGTTTCGGTCGTCAACGCCTTGTCCAAAACCCTTGAGCTCGAGATTCGTCGCGACGGTCACGTCTGGTTCCAGACGTATCACCAAGGCGTCCCGGAAGGGCCGATCCAGCCGATCGGCAAGAGCGACAAGACCGGCACCAAAGTGCGCTTCTGGCCGGATCCCGAGATCTTCGCGATCACCGAGTTCCAGTTCGAGAATCTGGCTCAGCGCCTGCGGGAGCAGTCCTTCCTGAACAAGGGTGTCCACATTCGTCTGACCGACGAGCGGGTGGACAAGACCGTCGACTTCCAGTTCTCGGGAGGCATCTCGTCCTTCGTCGAGTACCTGTCGCGCAACAAGACGTCGCTTCATCCGCAACCGGTGTACCTCGAGGAGACCCGGGACGACGGCACCGGTCCCGAGACGATCGAGGTGGCTCTGCAGTGGAACGATGGTTACCAAGAGGCCATCTTCTGCTTCACCAACACGATCAGCAACCGTGACGGCGGCACTCACCTGCAGGGCTTCAAAGCCGCCCTCACGCGGACGATCAACGCCTACGCCACGGCGACGGGTTTGTCGAAGGCGCTCAAGGAGAACCTGACCGGCGAAGATGTCCGCGAGGGCCTGACCGCCGTCGTCTCCGTGCGCATCAAGGACCCGAAGTTCTCCTCCCAGACCAAGGACAAGCTGGTGTCGTCCGACGTCAAGGGCTGGATCGAGCAGGTGGTCAACGATCGCCTGGCCCAGTTCCTCGAAGAGAACCCCAAGGAAGCGCGGCGCATCGTCGACAAGTGCGTCGAGGCCGCACACGCGCGCGAGGCCGCCCGCAAGGCGCGAGACCTCACCCGCCGCAAAGGAGCGCTCGACGCTTCAAACCTGCCCGGGAAGCTCGCCGACTGCCAGGAACGCAACCCGGCGGGCGCCGAGCTCTTCCTGGTAGAGGGTGACTCCGCCGGTGGCTCGGCGAAGCAAGGGCGCGATCGCCGCTTTCAGGCCGTCCTGCCGCTCAAGGGCAAGATCCTGAACGTCGAGAAGGCGCGCTTCGACAAGATGTTGTCGTCGGACGAGATCCGAACGATGATCATCGCCCTGGGCACCGGCATCGGCCGCGAAGACTTCGACGTCGCCCGGCTGCGCTACCACAAGCTCATCATCATGTGCGATGCCGACGTCGACGGCAGCCACATCCGTACGTTGATCCTGACCTTCTTCTTCCGTCAGATGTCCGAGATCATCCGCCGCGGCCACCTCTACATCGCCCAGCCGCCGCTGTACAAGGTCAGCCACGGCAAGAGCGAGACCTACCTGAAGGACGACCGCGAGTACCACGCCTACCTCGTGGAGCGGATCAAGGATTCCTGGGAGCTCGAGATGGCCGGCAACGGCGACGGGGGTACCCGGCTGTCGGGGGCGCGGCTGACGCATTTCCTCGAGAAGGTCGAGTTGTTCACCAAGAACCTCGAGCGGCTCGTTTCCCGCGGCTATCCGGCCGCGGCTCTCAAGCTGGCGCTCCTCCACGGGGTCAAGGACAAGAACTCGCTGACCGAGCCCGAGCGTATCGCCTCCGTCGCCGGCGCCCTCGAGGAAGCGGGCTTCAAGGACGTCGCCGTGGCGCAGGATGAAGAGCACAGCACCCACACGGTGCGGTTCTACGCCCGCCGGGACGGCGTCGAGCGCGAGGTGCGCCTCGATTGGGCACTGCTCACGAGCGCCGAGTACCGTGCGCTGGCGACCAACGCCGCGGGGCTCGAAGCTATCGCCGCAACGGGCTTCACGCTCGTGAAGGGCGAGCAGGTCCTCCGTCAGGACACTCTCGAAGCCGCCCTCGAGACGCTGTACGAAGGCGCCAAGAAGGGTCTGTCGATCCAGCGCTACAAGGGTCTCGGTGAAATGAACCCCGAGCAGCTGTGGCAAACCACCATGGACCCGACCAAGCGCCGCCTGCTGCGAGTACAGATCGAAGACGAAGTCGAAGCCGACGGCATCTTCACCGTGCTCATGGGCGACGAAGTCGAACCCCGGCGCGAGTTCATCCAGGCCAACGCCCTGGAAGTGAAAAATCTGGATGTGTAAGAGCCTCTGACGAGGAGGAAATCATGTCGCCCCTGGTTAAACAGCTGGAAGAAGCGGCGTTGCAGCTTCCCTCGACGGACCGAGCGGATCTCGCACTGTCCTTGCTCCGCAGTCTGGAAGCGAGGTCGAGCCAGGAACACGAGCGCCTGTGGGTGGAAGAAGCCCAACACCGCTGGCAAGAGATCGAGGGATCCGAGGTGGAGACGCGACACTTCGACGAGGTGCTCGCGGAGATCCGAGCCACGCTACCGTGACCAAGCCGCGACTCCATCGCCTCGCAGAGCTCGAGATCCGCGAAGCCGTCGCCTACTACGAACTCCAAAGAGCCGGCCTCGGAGAGGCCTTTTTGGTCGCGATACGAGAACGATTCGAGTTTCTGATGCACCACCCGGAATCATGCCCGCTTCTCGACTATGGCATCCGACGGGGCGCCCTGCGAGCGTTTCCCTACTCGATCTTCTATCGCCTTGACGGGGAGCGGATCTTCGTCCTTGCGGTCGCCCACCAAAGCCGGGAACCTCATTACTGGGTTCGCCGAAATCGCTGAGTCCTGAACCAAAAGAGCCACTGAATGGACCCTGAAAATCCCACCCCGCCCCCCTTCTCCGAAGTGCCGATCGCGGTCGGCATCGAAGAGGAGATGAAGCGCAGTTACCTCGATTACGCCATGAGCGTGATCATCGGCCGGG
>JANRLG010000265.1:0-20465 GCA_033762835.1 Thermoanaerobaculia bacterium | reverse complement strand
CCGCGTCATTGGCAAAGTAGGAAGCCAGATCCGGCGCCAACTCACGAGGTAGCTCGCTCCACCCCTCGGGGAAAAACGGCCGTAGCAGGGCAAGCACCTCGGAGTGATCCTCGAGGGCGGACAAGAGAGAAGTAGACAGGTCCCCTCGATACGCCTCCCCCGCTTCCTCCCAGCGTCCGAGCTTGACCAGGGTGCGGACCACGTGTAACCCCGGCGCCAGGTCTTCGAGCGTCTGCGCCTGTTCCCATGGACTGTGGGTCACCGAGGAGAAGTGGTCCACCACCCGCTGGCCGAGCCGCTCCCGTTCCTCCCCCTGGAGCCCGCCGGCCGCCACCCCTCGGACGACGGGATGCAGGTCGTACCGCTGCGCCGTGCGGTCGAACAGCAACAACCCCCGCTGCTCCAGCTCCTGGACCGTTTCCCCGAGCCTTCCGGGCGCGGCTCGGACCTCCGCCGAGGCCCGCCAAGCGGCCAGTGCCTCCTCATACTCTCGCCGCCGCCCGAGCGCCACCTCGTACTTTTCCCTTACCCGGCTCTTTTCTTCCTCCGACATCCGGTCCCACCGCCACCACCACTGCTTCTCCGGCTTCTCCGGCACCGCCACCTCTTCCGGCTCCGCCGGCAGGTGCGGGTTGAACGCCGCCAGCGTCTCGTAGTCCACGGACCCGGAAAGGAGCGCCAGCGTCGAGAGCAGCTCTTGGCTCTTCGCCGGCAACGCGGCGAGGGCGGCGTGGAGGATGTGGTTGCGCCGCTGGATCAAGTCCAGCTCGGCGAGATTCAGGCGGGCGCCACCGAGCGGCCCGGCGTCCGCGGCCCAGGCGTCGAAATTCCCGCGCCGCGGCAGGTAGTTCGTGATCAACCCCGCGAGCACGCCGATCACGAGCGGGTGGTTGTCGCAGTTCTCGGAGAGGTAGGCCTGGATCGCCGCCGAGTCGCCCTCGATGCCGCAGGAGCGGAGGAGCGCCTCGGCGTCCGCGGGGCGCAAACCCGGCAGCGGGAAACGCTTGACCCCTTCGATGCCTTGACCCGCGGCGTTGATCAGCACCTGCGGCGTGAGCCGGGAGGTCACGAGGATCTTCGACGGCCGGGCGCCTGCGAGTTGGCGGAGAAGGTCGCCGTCCTCGTCGCGGATGGTGTCGCAGGGGTCGCGCCGGAGCACCTTGTCCGTGGGCGTATTGGCCTCTTCGTCCGGCACCTCGGCGGCGTCGATCCGGTGGTAGGCCACGAGCACCCGCTCGAGCCCGTCGAGCACCAGGAGCCACGGCCGGGCGTGCAACTCGGCGAGGAGCCGCCGCGCGAGCTCCGGTGTGCGCTCCTTCGCAAGCTCCTCCAGGGCCTCGCCGGTCATGTAGACCAGCGCCCGGCGGCAGAAGTCCGCCATCACCGCGCCGCGCTCGTAAAACGAGTACCAGAACCGCCCGGCCCAATCGTCCCGGACCTCTGTCGAGCGATTCCGCGCCCATTCCCAGGTCAGCATGCTCTTGCCATTGCCGCCGATCGCCTCGAAGAGCAAGAGATTCGCCGGGTCCGCGGCTTTGGCCCAGTCGTCCAGATCCTCGAGCTGGGAGACCCGGCCCACGAACCCGTGCGAGCCGATGTAGTCCGGCTCCGCGTGGAAGGCGGGAGGGAGGGGGATGGTGGCAGGGCGGCGGCTCGATCGTGCGGTGGCGAGTGGGGGCAAGGAGAGCGAAATCGGGGTAGGAAGAAGGGAACGAAGGTAGTTCGGCAGATCGTCGAAATCGGCCCCGAACGAAACCGCCCGGAGGCTCAGCTGCCGCTTGTCGAACTCCGCCTGAAACGCCTCGCGCTGGCTCGCGCGCACGAGGCAGAAGTCCCAGAGCTCGAACTTGCGGTGTCGAGCGCCGTAACGCTTGAGCAGCAATCCGAGATCCGGGTCGCGCAACCCTTCGACCCCGCACCCCACGAAGATCCAGGTCGAAGTCTGCCAGAAGGCGCGTAAGTCGTCCCGGTACTGCCCTTCGCTGGAGATCGCCTGGTACGAGCTCCAGTCCAGGATCACCGAGGAAGGGCGACGCCAAAAGCCGTGCAGAAAGAGGATCTTGTCGGTTTCGCGGGTGCGCACGGCGCGCAGAAACTCCGGGCGATGTTTCTCTTCCCAGGTGAGGGCCGAGAGCTTGCCGGAGTCGCCGAGTAGAAGTCCGTCGTAGTTGGTCGTCGCCAGAAGGTTACCGTGGCGACGCAAGTCCTCGAGGGCATCGAGGAGGGTCCGGTCGTGCGCCTGGATCGACCCTACCGTTCGCTTGAGCCACTCCTCGAAATGACCCGAGGCTTGGCCGCCAAACCCGTCGGTGACGTCCTGGGCTGCCGTGATGAAGTGGTGGGTCCCGGCGTCCTCTGCGAGCAGAGCGCGATGACCTTCGGCCCTCTTGGAGGTCATCAGGCCCTTCTTCTCCAACCACTCCAGACCGCTTTCGAGCAGCCCAGCCCACGACGCCTGCGGGTGAGGCTTCCCAGTCTTCGGGTCGCGGCTCGCGGCGATCGACACTCCCGTGCCGGCGACTAGGACGGCGCGCTTCTCTTGAATGGTCTTGCGCAGCTCGGCTTCGAAGTCCGTCACGCACTCCCCCCTGCGGCCTGGTGGCGGTGCACCTACCTCCACCTCTCACGCTGAAACAGCGTTGCCGAGAGTATCAGAGGGTGTGGTCACCCCTTCCGTGCGGACGGTCCGAGGCTTCAGGGACCGGTGTCGCCCTTGCGGGCACCGAGGAGCAGCAGATTCAGGCCGATCGCCAGCAGCATGCCGAGCACCACCGGATTGGTCAATACGAGCTGCATGATGGGCGATTGGCCGGGAAGCCAGTCGCCGAGCTGCGACTTCACGGTGACCGGTACGACCACCGCGGGTACCAGGCTGGCGCCGATGACGATTGAGTTTTCGGCCGTGTCGGGCACCGCGGCGAGCAGGCGCAGGCCGGCGACGGCGATCATGCCGCACACCAGTAGAAAGACGCCGCCGAGCACCGGTCGCGGCATGGCCACGAGCAGGGCCCCGAACTTCGGACACAGGCCGTAGAGGATCAGGAGGCCCGCGGCCACCCGCACGACGAAACGGCTGGCCACGCCGGTGGTGGCGATGACGCCGATGTTCTGGGTGTAACTCGTCACCGGCAGGCCACCCAGGGTCAAGGCGACCAGGCAGCCAAGGCCCTCGGCGAAGATGCCGCGGTTCATGTGCTCGACGGTGTAGGTCTCACCCGCGACCTCGCAGGTGGCGGCATAGTCGCCGATCGACTCGACGATCGAACCGAGATACCCGATGGCGACGCCCAAAACCGCCGCCGGCACCAGCTCCCAACCGAAGCCCGGGCCACCCCACGGAAAAAAGCCGGGCAGACCGAACCATGGTTTGGCCGCGACCAGTCCCCAGTCCACCGCGCCGAGCAACGAACCGAGGCCGAGGCCAACGGTCCAGATCGACAGAAAGATCGCCCCGCGGGCGAGCAGTCCGCCCCAGAGTCGGCGGCCGAGGATCTGGAGGGCGAGGATGGCCCCGAGGGCCGCCCCTGCAAAGAGGAAGTTGCGCCCGGAGCCGTCACCGAGCGTCATTCGGGCCGCGAACTGGCCGAGCGAAAACGCGATCGTGACGATCACCACGCCCGCGACGGCGGGCGGGAAGAACCGGCGCAGGGCACCCACGAGTCGGGTGGCACCAAGGAGCGCCTCGGCCACGGCACCGGCCATCGCCGCTCCCCACATCGCCGGGCCGCCGCTCGTGGCCGCCACCGACACGAGGGCACCGGTGACCGTGGCCGAAGGCCCCTGGATGATCGGCAGGCGATTGCCGATCGTCGTCTGGATCCAGGTGGCCACGCCCATGGCCAGCAGACCGGCGTTGATCAACCGCGCCGTGTCGCCCGCGCCGAAACCCAAAGCCGCCGCCACCGCCAACGGCAGCACGAAGGGCGAGATGTCGACCAATGTGTGCTGCCAGCCGTAGAGCAGTGCTTCCCAGAAGCGGCTGGGCCGCTCGTCGATGCCAAACACCACCCGCCGGGTCGTCATCGGGGGCCACCTTCGTTGTCACAGGAGAGTGAGCTGGCGGGATTCTAAGGCGGGAGGTGTCATCCGGTTCGTAACGGGGGCGGCCTATTCTGCGGCGGTCGTGTCGTCACGAAACTCAGAGAGCGGACCGGCGTAACTCTCGGAGCTGCATCCGCGGTGTGACCCTGCGATGGGAGGTTCCTATGTTTGAACGGGGCAAGTTCTTTTCGGTGGGCCTTTGGGTGGTTGTGTTGGCGAGCGCTCCGGCCGCGGCGTTCGCGGCTTCCGAACCCTCGACGGCCGAACTGGCCCGTCGCGTCGAGCAACTCGAGTCGCTGGTCGAACGCTTGACGGCGCGGCTCGCGGAACTCGAGGGAGCGGCTCCCGCGGCGGTCCCCACGGCGGCGGAAGCCAAACCGGCGGTGATCGCTTCGGATCGCACGATCGGCGGAGAAGAAGCCCGCCTGTTGCCTTCACGGTCGGTGGCCGGCGGCAGTTACGGCCTCGCCAAGGCCGGGGTTTCGACCCACGGGTTCATCAATCTCGAGTATCTGGACAGCGGTGACGACGGCGCCCGCGGCGGCGTTTCCCACTTCGACCTCCACCACGCAAACGTCTTCTTCGGCGCCCGGTTGCGCGACAACCTGGCGGCCCACCTCGAGATCGAGTACGAACACGCCGGGGATGTCGTCGAAATCGACCAGGCCTACGTTTCCTGGCAGGTGAACGAGGGGCTCAGTGTTGAAGCCGGGCGTTTCTACACGCCCTTCGGCATCGAGCGCTTCACCTGGTACGCCCCGACCAACGAGCTGGTTTCCCGCCCCCCGGCCTTCCGCGACATCGTGCCGGGGAATTTTTACGCCACCGGTCTGCGGGCCAGCGGCGTGTTCGACGGCGCCGACGGTCAGCCGCAGGTCACCTACGAGGTGGCGGTCACCGATGGCCTCGGCGCCAGCGCGGTCACGGACCCGCGGGGCGCGCGCCAGACCCGCGACAACAACTCGAGCCGGGCGCTGTCCGGCCGGGTGTCCTACGTCGGTTATCCGTGGTGGGAGGCCGGCGTCTCGTACCACACCCAGACTTACGACAACGCCAGCCAGCTCGGCCTTGACTTTCTCGGCGTCGACTTCTCGGGCCGCTACCGCGGTTTCGAGCTGCGTGGCGAGTGGCTCGAGTCCGTGGCCGAGCGTCGCAGCGCCGGCGCCCTCGCACCGGATCTCGAGAAGGAAGGGTGGTACGGCCAACTCGCCTACCGCTTCGACTTCGAACGCGACTTCTTCCCGAGCCTCTCGCTCGTCACCCGCTACGACGACGTCGACCTCGACCGCTCCCGCGTGGGCAACGACGACCGCACCTTCTGGAGCGTCGGCCTCAACGCCGCCCTCTACGAGCATTTCCGCGTGAAGCTCGAGTACCAGTTCGCTGACGAAAAGGGCGCCGCCCGGGACAACGACACGTTGCTTGGGCAGGTGGTGGTGGATTTCTGAGTTGTACCCATTGACGAATTTCGATGGCCGGCGCTAGTCTCTGCGTTGTTTCTGTGTCCAGGACAACAACAGGAGATGGCTATGAAGAAAAATCTGCTCGGAGTGTTTCTGCCGGTGTTCTTGATCCTCGGGGCCGGAGCCTCCGCTGCTCAGGAATCAGCCCCTGTGCCGGCCCAGCCGGAGGTATGCCCGCTGTCGAGCGAGCCACAAGCCCCACCACTTGCTGGTGAGCCAGAAGCGCTGTTTCTAGCGTCCACGTGGTGCTGCGACTTGTCGGCCTCGACGTGCTTCATCACCGGAAGCCCTTCGTGGTGCATTGAGTCGGGCGGGGCCCCGGCCACCACGCTTAGCCGCTGCAAGGCACTTTGCATTTAAGCGTGACCAATTACTCAAGGCTGTTTCGGAGCACGTCTGCACGCTGGAATGGCCTTCCTCGGCCGAACTGAGGCCGGCCGCAACCTCAAGAAAGTCAAGGATTTCCGTCGTAGTGGCCGGCCCTTGGGCCGGCCGATCTAGGAACGGACGTGAGTCTTGGGACCGCCGGGCCGTCCGACTGCGGGCGGTCCCGCTCTCTCTCGTGCTCGTTTCGCTCCGCTTCTGTCGTTCTCCGCCTTGTGACGACCTTCACAAACCCACTCGTTGGGATTAGAGTTCGGGGGCGCGCCGCGTTGCGGCGCCGCATCCGGAAGATCGCTCCACCCGCGTAGTTCGCTGCCTACATCGAAGGGGATTGCATGGCTTCATCCGGCTCGGTGCTGAAATCCGCCCTCTTCCAGAAAATCGTCATGGCGGTGACCGGCTTGGTGTTGTTCGGCTTCGTGCTCGGGCACATGGCCGGCAACCTCAAGTTGTTCTTGCCGATCTACGCCGATGGCCCCCACGCCGGGCAGTACCCGATCGATGTCTACGCCCACTGGTTGCGGGAGATCGGCACGCCGGCTCTGCCGCACGGGGCGGCGTTGTGGATCGCCCGCGCGGTGTTGATCCTGGCGGTTCTGCTGCACATCGCCTCGGCCCTGGCGGTGACCCGCCGCAACCGGGCGGCGCGGCCGGAAGGCTACCGGGTGAAGAAGACGCTCCAGGCCGACTACGCCTCGCGCACCATGCGCTGGGGTGGCTTCATCATCCTCTTCTACGTCTTCTACCACCTGGCCCACCTGACCTTCGGCGGCGCGCACCACGACTTCGTGCCCGGGGCGGTGCACCACAACCTGGTGTCCGGGTTCTCGATCTGGTGGGTGTCGGCGATCTACATGGTGGCCAACCTGGCGCTCGGTTTCCACCTGTACCACGGCCTGTGGAGCTTCTTCCAGACGCTCGGCTGGGCGCACCCGAACTTCGGTTTCGCGCGGCGGATCTTCGCGGCCGTGTTCGCGACCGTGGTCACCCTCGGTAACCTCTCCTTCCCGCTGGCGGTTCTCGCCGGTTGGGTGGCTTAAAAAAGGACCGTCGTCATGACGCTCGACGCCAAGATCCCCGCCGGTCCGATCGCCGACAAGTGGAATTCGCACCGCTTCAAGCTGAAGCTGGTGAACCCGGCCAATAAACGGAAATTCGACATCATCGTCGTGGGTACCGGCCTCGCGGGCGCCTCCGCCGCGGCCACCCTCGCCGAGCTCGGTTACAAGGTCCACAGCTTCTGCTTCCAGGACTCCCCGCGCCGTGCCCATTCGATCGCCGCCCAGGGCGGCATCAACGCCGCGAAGAACTACCGCAACGACGGCGACTCCGTGTGGCGGCTGTTCTACGACACGGTCAAGGGCGGCGACTACCGCGCTCGGGAAGCCAACGTTTATCGCCTGGCCCAGGTGTCGGTGAACATCATCGACCAAGCCGTGGCCCAGGGCGTGCCTTTCGCCCGCGAGTACTCGGGCCTGCTCGACAACCGCAGCTTCGGCGGCGCCCAGGTCTCCCGCACTTTCTACGCTCGCGGCCAAACCGGCCAGCAACTACTGCTCGGGGCCTACCAGGCGCTGGCGCGGCAGATCGAAGCGGGCCAGGTCGTCATGCACCCGAAGACGGAGATGTTGGACATCGTGGTCGTCGACGGCCACGCCCGCGGCATCGTCGTACGGGATCTGAAAACCGGCAAGATCACCCGCCACGCCGCGGATGCCGTGGTGCTGGCCACCGGCGGCTACTCGCGGGTGTTCAATCTCTCGACCAATGCCATGGGCTGCAACACCACGGCGATCTGGCGCGCCCACCGGCGCGGCGCCTACTTCGCCAACCCGTGTTACACACAGATCCATCCGACGGCGATTCCGCCCGCGGGCGACCACCAGTCGAAGCTGACCCTGATGTCCGAGTCGCTGCGCAACGATGGCCGCATCTGGGTGCCGGCGAAGAAGGGCGACACCCGAGCTCCGAGCCAGATCCCCGAGGCCGAGAGGGACTACTACCTCGAGCGCCGCTACCCGAGCTTCGGCAATCTGGTGCCGCGCGACGTCGCCTCCCGAGCCGCCAAGGCCATGGTCGACGAAGGCCGCGGCGTGGGGCCCACGGGCATCGGCGTTTATCTCGACTTCGCAGCGTCCATCGCCCGGCTCGGGCAGGCCTCGATCGCGGCCAAGTACGGCAACCTGTTCGAGATGTACGAGCGCATCACGGGGGAGAGCCCGTACCAGACGCCCATGCGCATCTACCCCGCGCCGCACTACACGATGGGTGGCCTGTGGGTGGACTACAACCTCATGTCGACCATCCCGGGGCTCTTCGTCATCGGCGAGGCCAACTTCTCGGACCACGGCGCCAATCGCCTCGGGGCCTCGGCCTTGATGCAGGGCCTGGCGGACGGCTACTTCGTGCTGCCGGCCACGATCGGCGACTACCTGGCGCCGAACATGGGCCAGAAGGTGGGCACCGAGCATCCGGCCTTTGCCGCCGTGGAAGACGAGGTGCGCGGACGGCTCGCGAAGCTGCTGTCGATCGGCGGCAAACGCAGCCCGGACAGCTTCCACCGCGAGCTCGGCAAGATCACTTGGGAGTACTGCGGCATGGGCCGCAACGCCCAGGGGCTGGGCAACGCCCTCGAGGCGATTCCCCGTCTGCGCGAGGAGTTCTGGTCGAACCTGCGCGTGGTGGGCGACGGCGAGAGCTTGAACCAGACGCTCGAGAAGGCGGGCCGGGTGGCGGACTTCCTGGATCTGGGCGAGCTCATGTGCCGCGATGCCTTGGAGCGCAACGAGTCCTGCGGCGGCCACTTCCGCGAGGAGTACCAAGCTTCGGACGGCGAGGCCCAGAGGAACGACGACGACTACGCTTACGCCGCGGCCTGGGAGTTCACCGGGGACGGCCAGCCGGCGCGCCTCCACAAGGAGCCCTTGACCTTCGAGAACGTGCCCCTGACGCAAAGGAGCTACAAGTGAACCTCACCCTTCACGTCTGGCGGCAGGAAGGCCCGGACAAGCCGGGCAAGCTGGTCGAGTACAAGACGGCCGAGGCGAGCCCGGACATGTCGTTCCTGGAGCTCCTGGACGTCGTTAACGAGGATCTGCTCGCCCGTGGCGAGCGGCCCATCGAGTTCGAACACGACTGCCGCGAGGGCATCTGCGGCTCCTGCGGCGTGATGATCGACGGCGAGGCCCACGGCCCCCAGAAGTTGACCGCGACCTGCCAGCTCCACCTGCGCCAGTTCAAGGACGGCGACTCGATCACCCTCGAGCCCTGGCGCTCGAAGGCCTTCCCGGTGGTTCGCGACTTGGTGGTCGATCGCGGCGCCTTCGACCGCATCATCGAAGCCGGTGGCTACGTCTCGGTGTCCACGGGCTCCGCGCCCGAGGCCAACCTGACTCCGGTGCCGAAAGACGCCGCGGACGCCGCCATGGACGCCGCCGCCTGCATCGGCTGCGGCGCCTGCGTCGCCCAGTGCCCGAACGGCGCCGCCCAGCTCTTCGTCGCCGCCAAGGTCGCCCACTTGGGCCTGCTGCCCCAGGGCCAGCCGGAGCGCCTCGAGCGCGTGCTCAAGATGGTCGAGGTGATGGAGGAACAGGGCTTCGGCGCCTGCTCGAACCACCGCGAATGTGAAGCCGCCTGCCCCAAGGGCATCTCGATCGACTGGATCGCCCGGCTGAACGCCGACTATCGGAAGGCGCAGCTGAAGGGCCGGCGGAAGGCCGCGGCGGGTGGGTTCGCGGGGTGATCCGACCAGCTGCCTCTTAAGGATTTCGCCGGCGCTTCCAGATCGACGGGTGTCGAGCATGGTGAGCGACGGCGAGAACTTCGATGCGGTCTCGGGTGACGAAGAAGTAGACGCTGTACGGGAATCCGTTCCGGCTCGACGGCGGGCCGGAGGACTAGTCTCATCCCTTCGCCAGCAGGCGACGTTTGACGTCGGTCCACTCAAGGGCCGCTTCGGGATGGGCCAAGGCCTCCGATCGGCGAGCCTCGAGGAGTTCGGTGAGTGCCGGAGAGAGTGGCTCGTCTTGAGGAGGGGAATTGTGGTCCCACAAGGTCTGAGCCAGATCGAGTTGATCCTCGGTAGAAAGCTCCAAGGCAGCCAGTGCGAGAGCGGCTTTGGTCATGGTTGGATTGTACGTGCCCCTAGCTTTTGAGGCTATCGTTTCTCACCCATGACCCACCTCCGCCCCGCTACCGAGGCCGACGCACCGGCGATCCTCGAAATCTACCGGCCGATCGTGCTGGAGACGGCGATTTCGTTCGAGCTCGAGCCGCCGTCGGTCGAGGAGATGGCGGTGCGGGTGGCGAAGGCGAACTCGCGTTGGTGTTGGCTGGTGGCGGAGCGCGGCGGGGAGGTGATCGGTTACGCCTACGGTTCGGCGTTTCGGGAGCGCCCGGCGTACCGGTTTTCGGTCGAAGTCTCGGCCTACGTCGACGCCCGCCATCGGGTCCAAGGGGTCGCCCGCACTTTGTACGAGGCGCTGCTCGCGGAGCTCACTCGGCTTGGGTACTGCCGGGCGTTCGCGGGGATCGCGTTACCGAACGACGCTAGCGTGGCGCTCCATGAGGCACTTGGCTTCGAGCCGGTCGGGGTGTTTCGCGCCGCGGGTTGGAAGTTCGGCCGCTGGCACGATGTCGGTTGGTATCAGCGGGGGCTGGCGGAGGATCCCGTCTGAATCACGGATGGCCACGGATGGCACGGATTTCGCGGATAAGAGAGTCCTTCTTCTCCGTGTCATCCGTGTGATCCGTGGCCATCCGTGATTCAGACAACTATTCAGGGAACAAGTCGCCGACCCTGACTTCGAACCCCGGTAACACGGCCTCGTCGGTCAAAGTCTCGCTGGCTTCGACGACCGTCACGTCGGTGACGGAGCGATAGGCGAAGACCCGCTTGACCCGCGGATCGAGAATCCACACGCGGTCGACACCGGCCGAGAAGTAGTCGGCCAGCTTTTCGGTCATCTGGCTGAAGCGGTCCTCGGGAGAGACGATTTCGACGATCAGCTCGGGCGCAACATCGAGGTAGCCCGACGGACCGCGGCGGGCGTAGCGCTCGTGGGAGATGAACAAGACATCGGCGGCACGGACCGTGTCCGGCTGGCGGCGGATGAAGAGGCCCACCTCACCGCCCATCACGCGCCCGCGGCCCGTCGCCTTCGCCCACACGCGCAAATGAAAGGCGACTTCGATTTCGATCTCCCCGTGGGGAGCTCCCGTCGGTGCCATCGATACGATCCTCCCGTCGATGAGCTCGCAGCGACCGAGCTCGTCGGCGATGTCGGCCATCTCCTCGGCGGTGAAGAGGAGGGGCTCATTGACGCGGGCGACGACCATGGGGGGATTGTAGAGCAGGGAGGGTTCAGACAAAAAAACCGACCGGATGGAAGCCACCCGGCCGGTCGTTCGACGAAGCTCTCCGTGATCAGGCTTCTTCGAGCTTCTGCTTGGCTGCTCGCAGGAGCAGGAAGCAGAGCAGGCTGAACATGCCGATGGCGAGCAGGTCGCTCACGTAGCCGCTTTGTTCGAGGCCGTGGACGTTCACTGTGTTCTTGATGTCGTTGGCGACGCTCGACAGTCCGTCGGCCCCGGTTCTTATGCTCTGGAGCGTTGCGACCAGGACCCCGGTCAAGGCGCCTCCGGCCACCAGACCCGTGGCATAGAGCATGCCCGAGGAGATTTCTTCCTCGCCGCCCTTCGCGCCGCTCTTGCGATCCACCCAGCCGCGCAGCAGGCCGCCGATGAAGATCGGCAACGTCGTCGACAGCGGCAGGTAGAGGCCGACCGCGAAGGACAACGACTTGACGCCGCAGAGCTCGATCACCACCGCGATGGCCGCGCCCGCGATGACGAAGCCCCAGGGCAAGTCCTGGGCGAGCAGGCCGCGGATGATCGTCGCCATCAGGTTGGCCTGGGGCGCCGAGTACTTCGACGAACCGATCGCGTGGCCCTCGACCAAAGGATCGGCGACGAGGGCGCCGTCGATCAGCTTCAACACCCAGCCGATCACGACCGCCGAGGCGGCGACGCCGATGATCAGGCCGATCTGTTGGTAGATCGGCGTGGCGCCGACCAGGTAGCCGGTCTTCAAGTCCTGGGAAGTGTTGCCGGCGTTGGCCGCCGCGATGCAGACCATGGCGCCGACACACAGAGCGATGGCCTGGTATGCCTCACCGGTCCAGCCCAGCGAGACGAACAGCAGGCAGGTGCCCATGAGCGTCGCGATCGTCATGCCCGACACTGGGTTCGAGGACGTGCCGATGATGCCCACGATGCGCGAGGCCACGGTCACGAAGAAGAAGCCGAAGACGATCACGAGGAGGCCCATGAAGATCCGCGAGGCGATGCCGCTCGACGGCAATTGGGGCAGCAGAGCCACCACCGCGACGAGGATCGCCGAGCCGATCAAAACCCAGGTGATGGGCAGGTCCCGCTCGGTGCGCAGGGGCGTCTTGCCGGACTTGAGCTCGGTCAGGCTCTTGAAGCTGTCCTTGAAGGCCGAGACGATCGTCGGCAAGGTCTTCATCAAGGTGATGAAGCCGGCCGCTGCCACCGCTCCGGCCCCGATGTAACGCACGTAGGACAGTCGAATCTCGTTGAAGCTCATCTCCGTGATGAGCTTCGAGCCGGGGGCCATGACCTGGGTGATCGACTCGCCGAACACCGCGATGAGCGGAATCAGGACCAGGTAGGACAACACACCGCCGGCCACCAGCACGCCGGCGATCCGCGGGCCGATGATGTAACCGACGCCCAAGTACTCGGGCGTCACGGTGCAAGCGACGGTGGCGCGCGGAAACACCGCCTCGCGCGCCGCGCTCCACAACGGGGTTTCCTTCCACAGGCCGAGAATCGACATCAACGTCGTGTAGAGCGACGCGATGCCGAGGCCAGCGAAGACCTTCTTGGCCAACGAGCCGCCCTTTTCTCCGGCCACCAGGACGTCCGCGCAGGCGGTGCCCTCGGGATAGGGGAGGGTGCCGTGCTCCTTGACGATCAGCGCCCGGCGCAGGGGCACCATGAACAGGACCCCCAGGGTGCCGCCGATGATCGACAGCAGGAAGATGTTGAACCAGTTGAAGTACTGCTCGCCATTGGCGAGGAAGATCAAGGCCGGAATGGTGAACACTACGCCCGCCGCGATCGATTCACCCGCCGAGCCGATCGTCTGCACGATGTTGTTCTCGAGGATGGTCGAGTGGCCGAAGCGCCGCAGGACGGCGATGGCCAGAACGGCGATCGGAATCGATGCCGACACGGTGAGACCCGCGGTCAGGGCCATGTAGACCGTGGCGGCACCGAAGATCATCCCGAACACGGCACCGAGCACGATCGACTTGACCGTGAACTCGGGCATCACCGTCGAGTCCGGGACATAGGGCTCGAACTTCTTGTCGCTGGCTTCGGCCATGGTTCTCCTTCGAAGTCCCGACGGCACGTCGGGGTTTCTGGTTCTGGAGGATCAAGAACTGGCGGGCATTCTAGCAGTCAGGAAGCGAGCACCGTCCACCCGGCTGGGACGCGCCCCGGCCGGGTGGAGCAAGCTCACCGAAACCTCGTCACCCGCGCGCGGCCAGCTGGGCGATCCACTCGCGGATGCCTTGGTCGAGGCGATGGCGGCTCTGGTGGCGCGCGAAGGCGATGTCGATCAGGCGGCCCACGAGCTGGGGCAGGGGCACGCCGGTTAGGCCCCAGAGGCGGGGGTACATGGAAATCCGCGTGAAGCCGGGCAGGGTGTTGAGCTCGTTCAGGTAAGGCGTGTTGCCCTCGAGCAGGAAGTCGACCCGGGCCATGCCGGTGCCGCCGAGAGCGGAGAAGGCCTGGACGGCGATCGCCCGCAGGCGGTCGGACACCGCCTCCGGCAGGTCCGCCGGGGCGATCAGCTGGGCGTCGTCGGTCAGGTACTTGTCCTCGTAGTCGTAGAAGTCACGACCGGGGACGATCTCGCCGACGACCGAAGCCGCGATCGTCTCGTCACCAAGCACGGCGACCTCGAGCTCGCGGCCGTTTACGCCCCGTTCGACGAGCACCGCATCGTCGAAGCGAAGGGCGAAGCGCACCGCGGCCTCGAGCTCGGCGTAGTCGTTGACCTTCTGGACGCCCACGGACGAGCCGCCGACCGACGGTTTCACGAACAGCGGCAAGGGTAGGCGCGCGCAGCGCGCCAGAAAGGCCGCGGGGGCGGGCTCGAACTCGCGGCGCGTGACCGCCTCGAAGTCGACCACCGGCACGCCGACGGAGGCTAGGAGCCGCTTGGTCTGGAGCTTGTCCATGGCCACGGCGCTGGTCGTCACGTTGGGGCCGACGTAGGGCAGGTCGACCATCTCGCACAGGCCTTGGAGCGTGCCGTCTTCCCCCCAGGTGCCGTGGGTGATGGGGAAGAGGGCGTCGACGCCGGCTTCGGTCAGGCGCGCCAGACTGGGCAGGATGGCCCCGCCGGGCGACGGCAGGCGGGCCAGCTCGCCACGGATGGCGGCCGCGGCAGTGGCGGCGTCGACCCACACGCCGTCGGGAGCGATGCCGATCGGCACCGCCTCGTGGCCGGCGTCGAGCACGGCTTGGAACACGGTGCGTGCCGAGACGAGGGAGACCTCGTGTTCGACGCTGCGACCTCCGAAAACGACCCCGATTTTTGCCATGACAGGCCCTCTCCGAGTTTTCGGCCGACCTGAAGGTCGGCCGCTACCGCGCAACTGGTTGGTTTTCCGGCCCTACCGGACCACTTTATCGGGCCAGGGCGGCCGGCAACACGTTGACGGCG
Source organism: Thermoanaerobaculia bacterium (assembly GCA_033762835.1). Lineage (GTDB taxonomy): Bacteria > Acidobacteriota > Thermoanaerobaculia > Multivoradales > DATKCC01 > JANRLG01. The sequence continues at coordinate 5,816 of JANRLG010000265.1, read as the reverse complement.
GCGACGTTCGGGTCCCCGGCGAGGGCGGCCAAGACCATGCGGCTGGTCTCGATGGCGATGCGCTCTTGGGCCTCCTTGGTCTGGGCACCGATGTGGGGCGTGGCCACGACCTTGGGGTGCTGGGCGAGGGGCCAGTAGGTCGGCGGCTCCTCTTCATAGACGTCGAGAGCGGCGCCACCCAGGTGCCCGGCATCGAGGGCAGCGACCAGCGCCGGCTCGTCGATCAGTCCGCCGCGGGCGCAGTTGACGACGAGGGCACCCTTCTTCATGGTCGCGAGGCGCTCGGCCGAGAGCAGGCCCCGGTTCGAGTCGTTGAGCGGCGTGTGGAAGCTCAGCACGTCGCAGCGGGGGATCAGCTCGTCGAGGGTCACGGGCTCCACCCCGAGGGCTCGAGCCGCGGCGGCATCGAGCATCGGGTCGTAGGCGATCACGGTCATGCCGAAAGCTTTGGCCCGCTCCGCGACGCGTTGGCCGATGCGCCCGAAGCCGATGAGGCCCAGCGTCTTGCCGTCGAGTTCGAAGCCCACGAAAGGTTTGCGGTTCCACTGGCCGGCTTTCATCGTGGCGTCCGCCGCGGGCACGGCCCGCGCGAGCGAGAAGAGCAGGGCGAAGGTGTGCTCGCACGCCGACATCAGATTCGCCGTGGGGGCATTGACGACCAGGATGCCGTGCTCGGTGGCGGCCGGGACGTCGATGTTGTCTACGCCGATGCCGGCGCGGCCGATGACCCGGAGCTTGGTGCCGGCGGCGATGAGCGCGCGGGTCACCTTGGTCATGCTGCGCACGACGAGGGCATCGTAGGCCGGCAGGATCTCGGCCAGCCGCGGCCGGTCGGCGTCGGCCAGCAGAGTGACCTCGGCACCGGCGGACTTCAGGATCTCGAGGCCCGAGGGTTCGAGGGAATCAGCGATCAGAATGCGGTCCATGGTGGGCTTCCTTCGGGGGGGAGGGGAGTTCAAGTCAACGCGGACACGGCGTCGAGCGTAGCTGCAAGGAGGGTTTCGAGGTCGGAATCGGCGATTTCGCCCATGTGGCCGATGCGGAAGGTCGAGTCCTTCCAAGCGCCGTAGCCACCGGCGACGGTGAAGCCGCGTTCGGCGAGGCCTGCCACGAGGGCTTTTGGGGCCACTCCCGGCGGCGGTTTCAGGCAGCTGACGGTGGGCGAGCGAGCGGCTTCGTCGCCAGCGATGGCGAAACCGTGCTCGCGGGCCCAGCCGAGCACCCGTTCCGACTGGCGGCGATGCCGTTCCCAGCGCTTCTCGAGGCCCTCAGCCTCGATGCGCGCCAACTGGTGATCGAGGGCATGGCACACCGGCACGGCCGGCGTGGTGATCGGCCCGCCGTCGCGGTGGTAGTCGAGGTAACGCAGCAGGTCGGTGTAGAAGCCGCGGTTCGGCACCGTCTTGGCGCGCGTCTCGGCGCGCTCCGAAACGGCGAAGGGCACGAGCCCGGGCGGCGCCGCGAGCGCCTTCTGGCTGCCCGTGAGCACGAGGTCGAGGCCCCAGGCGTCGGTCTCGACGGGCACGCCCCCCAGCGACGACACGGCATCGACGAGCACCAGAGCGTCACTTTCGGCGCGCACCACGGCCGCGATCTCGGCGATCGGGTTCAGCGTGCCGGTCGACGTTTCGGAATGCACCACGGTGACGGCCTCGTACCTCTTTCTCTGAAGCGCCCGGCGTACCAGCTCCGGGTCCACGGGTTTACCCCAGGGGACCTCGAGGCGGTCGGCCGCGAGGCCCCGCGAGCGACAGATCGCGTGCCAGCGTTCGGAAAACGAACCGGAGACGAGGTTCAGCACGTCCTCGCGGACGGTCGAGCCGACGGCGATCTCCATCACCAAGGTGGCGGAACCGGTCGCGAAGGGGACGTCGCGCGACGTTCGAAACGTCGACTGGAGCCGGGAAGCGAGCCGATCGTAGAGCGCCCGGAAGCCCGCGCTGCGGTGCCCCGCCATGGGCGCCAGCATGGCCTCGCGAGTCTCCAGCAGCACGTAGGCGGGGCCGGGAACAAAGTATCGGATGGCTTCAGCTTGCCGCACGGCGGCATTGTGTGCGGCAGCGGGGCGGGGGTCAAGGGCGGGCTAGCGATAAAGCCGCGCCAGACGCTCCGGCTTCACGCCCAGGGCGAACAAACCCCAGATCAGCCAATTCGTGGCGATCGTCCGCGGCACACCCAGGCGCTCGAAACGGCGCGGCGAGGTGACCACCTTGGCGTCGAGAATGGCCACCGGACCGTGGGCCTTGAGGCGCCGGGCGAAGTCCAGGTCTTCGAGCAAGGGCCAGTCGCGGTAACCACCCAGGGCTGCGAAGGCCTCGCGGGTGACGAACTGAGCCTGGTCCCCGAGTGGCGTGCGGGTCAGACGGGTGCGGCGGTTGATCAGGCGGGCGCCGAAGTGCAGCAGTGCCCGGTCGGTGGCGAACGCGAGCTCGAAGCCGCCGCCTAGGGCGCCGCCGCGGATGGCCTGGCGGACGCGCTCGATGCCGTCCGTGGGCAACTCGGTGTCGGCGTGCAGAAACAGAAAAACGTCCGAGCCGGCCGCCGCGGCGGCGCGGTTGAGTTGGCCGCCACGCCCGCGCGGGCCGACCACCACCCGGGCGCCGGCCGCTTGGGACACGGCGACGGTGGCGTCCGTGCTGCCGCCGTCGGAAACCACGACCTCGTCGGCCTGGGCGATGAGATCGGGCAACAGCCGGCGGAGGCTCGTTTCCTCGTCGAGGGCGGGAATCAGAAGGGCGACCGTGGGCTTCCGCAAGGCGACTCATCGTAGCAATCCCCGCGCCCTCGGGCTATCCTTCGACCCTTGTCATGAGCGACTTCAGCCACTTGGACGCCGACGGTGCCGCCCACATGGTGGACGTTTCGGAAAAGCCCATCACCCGTCGCGTCGCCGAGGCCTCCTGTCGAGTGCTCCTGCCCGCGGACGTGGTGGCGCGCCTCGCGTCGCTGCCCAAGGGGGACGCCCGGGCGGTCGCCCGGATCGCCGGCATCCTGGGGGCCAAGCGCACGGCGGACCTCGTGCCCCTCGCCCATCCCCTGCCCCTCGACCAGGTCGAAATCGAGCTCGAGCCCGACCCGGAAGGAGTCCACATCCGTTCGCGGGTGGTCACGACCGGCCGCACCGGCGCCGAAATGGAAGCCTTGGTGGCCTGTTCCACGGCCGCCCTGGCGCTCTACGACATGGTCAAGGCGGTGGCCCGGGAAGCCGTGATCACCGACCTGCGGCTCGAACGTAAGTCCGGCGGGGTGCGCGGGGACTTCGTGCGGAGCGAGTCATGAAGGGCGTGCTTTCCGGTCTCGATCGCTTGCTCGACGAGCTCACCACCGATCCGGGCAAGCTCCGCGGCCGGCGTTATGGCCTGCTCGCCCACGGCGCGTCCCTGACCGCCGCCCAGGTGCCCGCGCACCTCGCCCTGGCCGCTTCGCCGGCCGGCCCGCCCACGCTGTTGCTCGGCCCCGAACACGGCTACTACGGCGTCGAACAGGACATGATCCCCGCCGACCACCAGCCGGACCCGTGGACGGGCGTGCCCATCGTGTCGCTCTACGGCGACTCCGCGGCAACCCTGCGGCCGGACCCGAAGGTCTTCTCCGGTCTCGACTTGGTGCTCATCGATCTGCAAGACGTCGGCAGCCGTTACTACACCTACGCCGCCACGGCGGTGTGGACGGCCCAGGCGGCCCTGGCCGCCGGCTGCGAGGTGTGGGTGCTGGACCGGCCGAACCCCCTGGGCGGCGAAGTCGTCGAAGGCAACCTGCCGGAACCCGGCTTCGAGAGCTTCGTCGGCGCGTTTCGCCTGCCCGTGCGCCACGGCCTGACGTTGGGGGAGATCGTGCTGCGCGAGGGCGTCGCGGGTGGTTGGGCGAGCGATGCGTTGTCGGTCTACCCACTCGCCGGCTGGCGCCGGGCGATGTGCGGCGAAGAAACAGGGTGGCCCTTCGTGGCCCCGTCGCCCAACATGCCCGCGGCGACGACGGCGTTCCTCTATCCCGGCCTGTGCCTGATCGAAGCCACGACCTTGTCCGAGGGGCGCGGCACCACGCGCCCGTTCCAACTGGTGGGTGCTCCGGGGATCGACCCCCTGCGGCTCGCGAACCGCCTGAACGAAGTGTGGGCGCCCGACTCCGGGCGGGATCATGGAATCCGTGCGGTCCCCACCTATTTCCGTCCGCAGTTCCAGAAACACGCCGGCCAAGTCTGCGGCGGCGTCGAGTTGGTGGTGACCTCGCGCGAGTCGCTGCGCGCCTACCGGGCCGGCCTCGAGCTGTTGGCGGTGCTGTTCGAGGTGGCAGGCGAGTGTTTCCGCTGGCGGCCGGACCCGTACGAGTTCGTCGCCGATTTACCTGCCATCGATCTGCTGACGGGCACCAACCGCTGTCGCCGTGCGCTCGAAGCGGGCGGCACGGGTCTGCGGGACTGGATGGCCACGTTCGAGGCGGACGAAGCGGTTTACCGCCAAGAGCGCCGCACCCTGTTGCTTTACCCCGAGGAGACGCCGTGAAGGGCCCCCGACTGTTTTCTGTGAGCGCCCCGGCCGCCGACTTCGCCCCCCTCGTGGCGGCCGCCCGGGCCCTCGGGCTGCGTGTCGGCTGGCTCGAGTTGGCGCCTCCTGCGCCGCCGCCCGCGCTCGCCGCCGCCCTGGCCGCCGGCTGCGGCAAGGCGGTGAGCCTCGGCTCCGGCGGCTCGGTGGCAGCCAAACGGCTGGGCGGTCCGCCGGTGTGGCGGGACGTTCTACGCGAACATTTCGCCGGCCATGCCGCGGTGCTCGTCGCCGGGGAGGGCCTGGCCCTGCCGGCCGGCACGCCGAGGTTGGAGGCGGCCGACGGGCGCTACCGGGTCGCTGGCGAGGAGCTGACGGCCGAGGACTTGAGGAAAGGAAGCTCGCCCATGAACAAACTGCTGCTCGCTCTGCTCCTCGTGGCGCTACCGGCCCAGGCCGATTGGCCGCAGTGGCGGGGTCCCGGCCGGGACGGCCTCGGCCCCGCGCTGCCGGCGAAGCTCGCCGCGGCCCCCGCGAAGGTTTGGTCGCTCGAACTCGGAACCGGCCATTCGTCGCCGGTCGTCGCCGGGGACCGGGTGGTCCAGCACTTCCGCGCCGGCGAGAACGAAGTCGTGGCGTCTTTCGACCTCGCCACCGGTAAGGAGCTGTGGCGCGACGCTTACCCCGCGGTCTTCGTGCCCGCCCCCGAGGCCCGGGACCACGGCTCTGGCCCGTTCGCGACCCCCACCATCGCCGACGGCAAGGTCTTCACCTTCGGCATTCAGGAAACGGTGTCGGCTTATGACTTGGCCAGCGGCAAACGGCTGTGGCGCAAGGAGTGGCGCCCGGAGTTCGCGGCCACGGCGCCGGTCTACGGCACCTCGGCGTCGCCGCTGGTGGCGGACGGCAAGGTGATCGTCTACGTCGGAGGCCCCGGCAAGGGAGCCTTGGTGGCCTTGGACGCCGCGACCGGCGCCGTCCGGTGGCGGCTCGACGGTGAAGGCCCGCCCTACGCCCCGGCGGTGGTCGCCACGATCGGCGGCGTCCGCCAGGTGGTCACCCTGGCCCAGGCGAGCCTGCTGGGCGTCGACTGGCAAACCGGCGCCAAGCTCTGGTCGCGCAAGTATCAAGTGCCCTGGGACAACACCATTTTGACCCCGGTCGTCGACGGCGACCGGGTGATCCTCTCGGCCTACGACCTCGACGTCCAGGCCTTCGACATCCGGAAGACCGATGCCGGCTGGACCTCCGAGGTGGCTTGGTCGATCCGCTACCCGATGTACATGAGCTCGCCGGTGTTGGCCGGCGGTCGTCTGTACGGCTTTTCGGTCCTGA
>JANRLG010000264.1:0-6832 GCA_033762835.1 Thermoanaerobaculia bacterium | reverse complement strand
CCCCGAGCTCCGCCGCGGTCGGCGACAGGCCGGCCGCGAGCCGCTCGAGCACGAGGTCGAAGCCCGAGCGCCGCGGCGCGCGCGCGCAGGCCGGCACGCCGACCACCGGCACGTCACCCAACCGGCCCAGCATCAACAGATTGCCGGGATCAACGGGGAGGCCCAGGCGCTCGACTTCGCCCCCGAGCGAGCGCAGAGCCGTCGGCAACACGTCGTCTCGGTCCGCCGTGGCCGAGGCGCCGAGGACCAGGAGCGGGGACAGCCCCAGGCCGTGGAGCTCCGCGAGGGCCGCCGCCAGGGCCGACTCCTCGTGGGCCACGCGGCGCTCGGCGCCGAGCGTGCCGCCGAGCTTCGCCAGCCGTGCCCGCTGGAGCTCCGCGGCCTTGTCGAGCCCGGCGCTGCCGGTCCGGGGGAAACGGGTGAGCACGAGGCCGGCGCGCACCCCCGACCACGGGTGCACCGTGGCCCGGGCGCCCGGCGTGGCCGCCGTGAGCTGGGTGACGCGCGCCACGGTCGCCGCGGGCAGAGCGAACGGGATCACTTTCACGGTGGCCACCAAGGTTCCCGGTTCGACGCGGGTGGCCATCGGCAGAGTCGCCAGGGTCACCCGTTCTTCGGCGGCGTTCCAGAGGTTCACGGCGGCGGGCTCGATCGTGAACAGACCGGCAGTGGTGGCCACCAGATTGACCCGGCCGAGGCCCGCCGGAGCCAAACGCACCCCGGGACCGACCAACCCCCGGGCCACTTCGAGAGCGGCCGCGTCCTCGGAGAGATCGCCGGGCTCGAGCCGCACTCCCGCCACTTCCTGGTGGCCCGCAGCCGCCAGGACGGCGAGGTCCGCGTCCACCAGCACGTGGCCTTTCTTGAAGAGTCGATCCCCGGCGAAGAGCGCGTGGGCGAGCAGAGTCCCGGCAGCCTCGGCGACGGGGACGCGCCCGAACTTCATCCCGAAACCTCGACCCGGTGCCGCGCCGCGACGACTTCCGCGAGAATCGACAAAGCGATTTCCTCGGGCGTGACGGCGCCGATCGCGAGCCCCACGGGGCCGTGGAGCCGACCGAGGGCGGCGGCATCGAAGCCCGCGGCCGCGAGCCGGGAGAGCCGCGCGGCGTGGGTCTTCTTCGAACCTAAACAACCCAAGTAGAAAGCGTCCGTCCGGAGCGCCGCGGTCAGGGCCGGGTCGTCGAGCTTGGGGTCGTGGGTCAAGGTGACGACGGCAGTCCGGGCGTCCGGTGCCAGCTCGGCTAGGGCCTCGTCCGGCCAGCGCGTCGAGCGCGTGACCTCCGGCAGCGTGAAGGCGCGGCGGGGATCGATCACCACGACTTCGAAGCCCACGAGGACGGCCAGGCGCGACAACGGCCTTGCGATGTGGACGGCGCCCACGATCACGAGGCGCAAAGGTGGATTGTGGGGTTCGAAGAAGGTCGCGACGCCGGAATCGTCCGTCGCCACCCGGGCTTCATCCGTGGCCAGCACGTCGCGCACTCGATCCCCCGACGCAAGCAGCTCGTGGCCACGGCCATCGAGCCCGCCATCCAGGCGCGTCGCCAGCACGACCGGTCGCTTCGCCCGCCGCGCCGCGAGCAGCTCGTCGAGGATCGCCGGTAAGGGCTCGACCCAGATCTCGACCTGGCCGCCGCAGGCGAGGCCCACCGCCCAGGCCTGGTCTTCCGTGACGCCGTAGTGCAGAAGCTTCGGTTGACCCGTGGCGAGCACCCCGAGGGCTTCTTCGACCACCGCCCCCTCGACGCAGCCGCCCGACACCGAGCCGGCGAATTCGCCGTCCCCCGAAACCACCATGCGCGATCCCGGCCGCCGCGGCGACGAGCCCCAGGTGCGCACCACGGTCGCGAGGGCCACGGGCCGGCCGGCGTCTCGCCAGGCAGCCGCGAGGGCGAGCAGATCATCGGGTTCCGTGGCGCCGCTCATCGGCGGAATGCTACCAGTGCGGGTCGCGGCGGATCGCCTAACCGCGGTCCTTGCGGAAGCGATCGAAGCTCACGACGTTCGCCCCCGCCTCGGTCGGAAGGGGTTCCGGCACTGTTTCCGCGGCCGGTTCCTCATCGTCCCCGGGCTCCTGGGTCGGCGGGAAACGGATGCCAAAGGGGGCCGCGGGGTCGGCGAAGGTGGTCAGGGCGGCGAAGGGGACTTCGAGGCGATACCGGCGGCCGTCGAAGGCGAGGTCGACGGCGAATCCGCTCTGCTCGACATCGAGGTTCCAGAACTGGTTCTGCAGAACGATGGTGATCTCTTCCGGATACCGTTCGGCCAGAAACGGCGGCACGACCACCCCGGGAGCCGTCGTCGCGAAGGACAGATAGAAGTGGTGATCGCCGGGGGCGCCTTCGTCCGCGATGAGGCGCAGGACCGAGCGGACGACGCTGCGGTACGCCTCTTGGACGAGTTGTTCGTAGTCGATTCCGGGCTTCCCCACGGCGCCGAGCATCATACGCTCTTCCCCCGTCGGCGCGATGGCCTACAATGACGCTTCCGCGCTCTCGTTTCGAAGCGCCTGATGCCACGTGCCAGCAAAGGAGATCCGATGCGCGTCAAAAGGTTCGCCCTGATTCTCGCCTTCGTCGCTTTCCTCGTCGCGCCCCTCACCCTATCGGCCGCGGAGGAGTCCTGGAAGGGCTGGATCACCGACTCCGCCTGCGGTGCCAAGGCCGCCGATGCCGAGCATGCCGACTGTGCCCGGAAGTGCGCCGAGGGCGGCGCCAAGTTGGTGCTCTACGTCAAAGAAACCCAGAAGCTGTACCACCTGTCCGACCAAGCCGCCGCGCTGGCCAACCTCGGCCACGCAGTGGTCGTTACCGGCGCCCTCGAGGGCGACGCCATCAAGGTGACCAAGATCGCCAAAGCCGAGGGTTGATCCCTCGGCGTTCCGATCAGGCCGAGGGTTAATCCCTCGGCGTTCCGATCAAGCCGAGGGCTGACCTCAAGCCCAGCGTTCAAGATTCCGGCTCGGCGTGGGCGTGATCCTGCGCCGAGCCCCGCGGAAACGCCCAGCCCACCAGCAGCAGCAGTCCGGTCAGGCCCGCGAGGGCCAGAAACACCGGTCCCAACCCCACCAACAGCTCGCCGGAAAGCCGCTGGACCAACTCCGGCGCGAGCGCGGCCCGGCCGGTCGGCTCGAGCAAAGTATCGGCATGGGCGCCGAGCTCACCAGTCAGGCACGAGGCGAGCAGCGCGCCGCCCAAGCTGACCGCGAGCGCCCCACCGATCGAGCGGAAGAACTGCAACGAACTCGTGGCGACCCCTCGCCGCTCCCAGGGCACCGCCGTCTGCACGGCGACGAGCTGCGGGGTCGACACCAATCCGAGGCCGAAGCCCAGGCCGAACATCGTCACGAACACCAGGGAGCGTGAGATCGGCGGCTCGAGGATCACCCCGGCGAGCACAGAGGCACTAACCAAGGCCAGGCCGCTGCCCACGATCATCAGCCTTCGGTAGCCCACCGCCAGCAACAGACGGCCCGCCAAGGTGCTCGCGATCGGCCAGCCGAGGGACATGGGCGCGAGCAACATGCCCGCGGACAACGCCGAACCGCCGAGGACTCCTTGGCCCAAGATCGGTACGAAGGCCGAGGCGATGAACACGATGCCGCCGAGTACCGTGCTCTGCGCAGCGGACACGGCGATGACGCGGTTGGCGAACAGATCGAGCGGCATCACCGGGTCCACCGCCCGGCGCTCCTGGAACCAGAACCCCACGAGCGCCAGCCCGGCGAGCACGAAGGACCCGAGCGTCGCCGGGCTCTGCCAGCCCCACTCGCCGCCCTCGAGCAGCCCCACCAGCAGCAGCGTGGTGGCGAGGAAGACCAGTACCGAGCCCGCGACGTCGAGCTCCCGGCGGCTCACCGAGCGCTTCGGCTCGCGCAAGTAGATCGCCAGGAGCACGATCGACGCGAGGCCCGCGGGGAGGCTCAGGAAGAAGACCCAGCGCCAGGACAAGGCGTCCGTCACCAGCCCCCCGATAGCCGGCCCGAGCAAGCTCGTGATAGCCCAGTTCGCCGCGAACAGGCCCTGGACTTTGCCGCGCTCCTCGAGTTTGTACAGATCGCCGATCAAGGTGACGCTGGCGGGAAACAAGCCGCCCGCGCCGAGCCCCTGGATGGCTCGGAAGACGATCAACTGATCGAGCGTCTGGGCCAGGCCGCACAGCATCGAACCGAGCAGGAACGTCGCCGCTGCGAAGTAGTAAACCTTGCCGCGACCGATCAGATCGACCAACTTGCCGAACAGCGGCACGGTGGCCGTCGAGGTCAACAGGTAGGCCGAAAACACCCAGGACAACCGCGCCATGCCGCCCAAGTCTCCGATCACCGTCGGCATGGCCGCGGCCACCGCCGAGCTCTCGAGGGCGGCCAGCGAAATACCCAACAGCAGGGCAGCGGTGATCCGGCGGCGGACGGGACCCGGCTCCATGGCCGGCGGAGTCTAGCCCGGATGAGGCCGGTGCAGGCGAATCGGCAGGACGCCCGCGAAGCGCTCGAAATCCTGATCCGTCGTCAGGATCGGCACGGCTCGACGCAGAGCTACGGCGGTCAGCAGGAAGTCGGTGTTCGAGCCCTGAACACCGCGAGCGCGGCAGCGGTCGAAGGGCGAATCCGCCGGTTGGTTGCGGCGCAAAGCGAGCGACCAGACCGAGGTGTCCACCAAGATGTTCAAGAGCGCTGGCGCTCCGCCTTGTAGTCGTAGTCAGGGTCGTAGTCGATCGTGCCGAAAAGCTCGATGATTCGACGCTGCTTCCGGCGGGCGATGTACTCGAGCAGCGCCTCGGTCACGGTTTCTTTCTTGGTCCGGTGCCCACCGAGCTCGAGAGCTTCGTTGAGGACACGGTCGTCGAGGGCGAGGTTAGTGGCCATGTGTGGCATTTTACACACGAGCGACCCACCCACCCTGCCGCCCTTGACCCCGCCTCCGGTCGCCCGTTAGCTTCCGAGACCATGGTGACCACTCGGCCCCGGGGCTTTTCGCCGCAGATTTCTCTGGTTGCCGATGATCGCTGGGCGGGGGCGCCGCTGCACACGCGGCTTTACCGGCAACTACGGGACCACATCCTCTCCGGCGCCCTCGACCCCGGGGCGCGGCTGCCGTCATCGCGCACCCTGGCGGCGGATTTGGGGGTCTCCCGCAACACCGTCGAGTCGGCGATCGGCCAGCTCGTGGCTGAAGGGTACGTCGAGCGGCGGGTGGGTGCGGGCACGGTCGTGGCCGAGAGTCTGGCGGAAGCGGCGCCCTTCCGGCGGCGCCCGGCCGCTTCGAGTCCCGCGGCCCAGCCGCCGGCGGCCCGCGAGCTGTCCCAACGCGGCGAGCTGCTCGCCGAGCTCGGGGGCGCCGAAATCGCCGCCGATCGCGACACCGGGACTTGTGCCACGAACATTCAGCGTTTTCCCCGCGAGCTGTGGAACCGCCACCTCTCCCGCTGCGCCCGGCGCAGCCGGGCTGAAATTCTGCTGCCCGCGAACGCCCAGGGGATGGCCGAGCTACGCCGCCAGATCGCCGAGCATGCGCGGCTGACGCGGGGCTTGCGTTGTGGCGCCGAACACGTGGTGATCGTCAACAGCACGCAGCAGGCGCTCGATCTCGCGGCCCGGCTGCTGCTCGACCCCGGGGACGAGGTGCTCGTGGAAGACCCCGGGTATCTGTCGGCCCGCGCCGTCTTTCGGGCCGCCGGAGCGCGACTCGTGCCGGTCCCCGTGGATCACGAGGGTCTGGTGGCCGACGTACTGCCGCGCACCCGCTCGGCCCGGTTGCTCTACCTCACGCCCTCACACCAGTTTCCGCTCGGGGTCACCCTGAGCCTGGCGCGCCGCTTGGCCGTGCTGCGCTGGGCCACCGAAACCGGCGCCTACGTGCTCGAGGACGACTACGACAGTGAGTTCCGCTACGACGGCCGGCCGCTGGCCGCCCTCCATGGGCTCGACACCGCCGGCCGGGTGATCTACCTCGGTACCTACAACAAGGTGCTGTTTCCCGGGCTACGGCTGGCCTATCTCATTCTGCCGCCGGCCCTCGTGGACGCCTTCGCGGCGGCCCGGCGCCTTTCCGACGGCACCTCGTCCCCGCTGCTCCAGGCCGCGCTCGCCGAGTTCCTCGCGAGCGGCCAGTTCGCTGCCTACCTGCGCCAGGCGCGGAGCGCCTACGCCGCGGTTCGGGACGAGCTCCTGACCGCTCTCGCCTCCCACCTCGGCGAAAACCTACCCCTGGGGCCGTCCGACACCGGGCTGCAAGTCGCCCTTCACCTGCCCGCGGAGACCGACGACCGCGCCCTGCGCCGCTCGCTGCCGCCGCTCGCCCTCGGGGTCACCGCATTGTCCCGCTACTACCTCGGCGAGGTACGCCGCGGCCTGCTGCTGAGCTACGGCGCGACGCCGCCCGAGCGGCTCGCCGGCGATGTCGCGGTACTCGCCCGTTCCCTCGCGCCGCTGCTCGGCGCCTGACAGTGGCCCCATCACGATCTCTCGAATGGCTCTCGTCGCGGAGCCACTCGGGCGATAACGTCCGCCCACCATGACGACGAACCCCTGGCTCCAACCCCCCGCTGCCGACGAATACGACCCCTACTACGGCACCTACATCTCGCTCGTACCTCCGGGCGACTTCCTGGTCAAAGCCCGCGCCCAGCTCGACCGGGTGACGGAGTTCTTCTCCTCCCTCCCCGCCGACAAGGCCGAGCACGCCTACGCCCCCGGCAAGTGGACGATCAAAGAGGTGCTCGCCCACCTGATCGACACCGAACGCGTCTTCGGCTACCGCGCCCTCCACTTCGCCCGCGGCGACGCCTCCCCGCTCCCGGGTTTCGACCAGGACGCCTGGTCCCCCACCAC
>JANRLG010000263.1:0-4336 GCA_033762835.1 Thermoanaerobaculia bacterium | reverse complement strand
ACTGAAGTGGGCGAGGGTGGTCTGTCCGTTCTGGATTACCACCGGTGTGCCGGTTCGAACATCGCAGCTTGGGCCGCACGGGTGATCGTCGAACACCTCGTCGAGCCAGCCGAGGGTGTTGTCGGTGCGCAGGAAATAGGAGCCGGCGTCGACGCCCGTGAACAGATAGTTGCCGTTGGCGTCGGTCACCACCGACCTCTCGAGATACCCATCGGAGCCGTAGAGGCGAACCCAAACGGCTGGGAGGCTCGTGCCGCCGGTGCTGGTCACGCGTCCGGTCAAGCTGCCGCGCACGGTGAGGGAGAAATCGATGCTCGGGGTGTTGGCATTGACGGTGACGGTGATGGGCGTGCCCGCCGAGACCTGGCAGCTCTGACCGCAGGGCAGGCCGAGATAGAGCTCGGCGGCGTAGGGGCCGCCGTAATCTCCCGCGGCGGTGGCGCGGTAACTGCCCGCCGAGAGTCCCGTGAAGGAGTAGGCGCCCGTCGCGTCGGTGTAGTCGTACCCCACCCAGGATCCGCCCGCGGTGTAGATCTGCACCTCGGAGTCGGCGATCGGTAGCCCGGTGGCCTGGTCGGTCACCCGGCCGCTCAAGCTGCCGAGCTGATCGAGCACGAAGTCGATGCCCGCCACGGTGCCACCGGAAGGCACCGAAATCGGTGTTCCCAGGGTACCGCAGTAGTAGTCGTCGCAGGTCTGGTTGGGCCAGGCTTCGTTGACTAGGCCACCTTCCGAGGTGTAGACGGTCCAGGCGCCGGTGGGCAGCGGTTCGAGGCGGTAAAGGCCGTTAATGTCGGTCTCGGCCAAGGCGAGCTGCCGTTCGTTCGCCGGGTCCCAGGCGACCAGGGTGACGCCCGCCAGAGCGCCGCCGCCGCCGCGCGTCACCCGGCCGGTGATGGCCGCGCCCCGGCGCTGGAGAATGTCGATTCCGGCCACCGTGCCCGTGGCGCTCACCGCGACCGCCGGTGCCGCCGAACGCGCGCAGGTTTCGGCACCGTTCGGACAACCGCCGTGGGGCGTGTCGAGGTACTCGCCTTGGCCGTCCGCCCACACGCGGTAGAGGCCGGCGCGCAGGTTGGTCAAAGTGAAGCGACCATCGGCCCCGGTCGTCGCGGTGACGTCCGGAAAGCTCGAGGTGCCGTAGGCTTCGACGCGCACCCCGGAGCGGACGGCGTTGGTGTCCGCGGCACGCAGGATGCCCGTGATCGTGCCGCCGGTGCCCAGTTGGATCTGGTACGAACCGCGGTCACCGCCATAGCCAGCCACCCGCAGCCACACCGACGAGCCGGGGTAGCCGTAGAACGACAACGCGGAGGACAAACCGAGGCCGTCATCGTTGCACAGCTCTTGGTTGTCCAGGGTCCCCGGGCAACCCTCGTGGAGCGAGAGCACGGTGTCGAAGTTCGAGCCCAGGGAATCGACCGAGTAGTACCCGTAGTCGGGCGGATCGAACCGGTACCAGACATCGCTGGCGAAGAGCGAAGACCCGCAGGAGGCTTGCCCGTCGTTGCTCGCCTCGGCCAAGGACCCCGTGGCGGTGGCCCCGAGCGTGAGGGGCAGGGCGGCGGAACAGGCATCGTTTCCGGGCGGCGCCGCGGGTGCGTGGCCCGGGAGGGCATCGACCAGCGGCGTCGGCCGCGGGCGCCCCGCGACCGGGCTGGCGGGCTCGGCGGCACGGGTCGCCGCGCGAACCTCCGCCGCCTGGCGGCGCAACAGCCTGACTTTTTCGATCAAGGCTTCGCGGTCGGCGAGTTGGGTTGCGGTAGCGAGCTCACCCGCCAGGGCGGCGAGCTCGGTTTCCGCCCGCCGAAGCGCGCCGGCATCGCGAGGCGGAGCACCGAGGGAAAGCCCCGCCGCGGTGGCCTGGAGCTCGCGGTCGATACGCACCAGGCGCTGGTGGATGTCCGGCGGCGCGGCCCAAAGTGCCGGTGCCAGGGCCAGGATCAACAAGTTCAGAAGTACGGTTGGGCAAAGTCGGCGAAACATCGATTTCTCCTCGGTATTGAGAGTGTCGAGACCTACAACCCCGGGCAAACGTCGAAGGTTTAGACACCGACGCCGAGAAAGGCGACACCGGAGCGCGCGGGTGATCACGGGCGCCGCGGTTCCCTGCTACGCTTGCCCCGCCGCACTCGCCCCGAAAGGACCCCCGCCATGGATTCGCCCGCGAAGACTGCTTCGCCTCCCGCCCGCGACCGCCGGAACCTCGTCATCCTCGCCCTCGCCGTGGCCCTTTTCGGCATGACGGTGTTCGCGTTTCGCGACGCCTTCGCGGGTGCCGGGAAGTTCTTCCGCAAGCTGGGCTCGGGGGCGCGGGTGGTCGAGGTCAAGACGGATCTCGAGAACCGGCGCTTCGTAGAGTTCCTCTTCGACCAACCGATCGGCGAGCAACGGGTGGGCCAGGTGCTGGCCGAGCCGCCGGCCAGCATTGACCCTTCCCTGGCGGGCACTTGGCGCTTTCGGGATGCCGCCGTTCTGCGCTTCGAGCCGTCCGGGGGGCTTGGATTGGCGAGCCGGTACGAGGTCACCCTCGAGGCCGACAAGCTGGGCGCGGCGATCGCGGGGGAGACGACGTTCATCGTCCAAACCGACCAATTCAGCCTCGAGACCATCGAGGTCTTCGAGGAACCCTTGGATCAAGCCGGCGAGGTCACGCTGCGCGGCAACCTCAACTTCAACTACGCCGTCGATCCCGAGCAGCTGGCACCGCTGATCCGGTTGGTGGACGCCGGTGGCGCGGCGATTCCGATCGAGATCGAAGAAGCCTGGGACACCGAGTCGATCGGCTTCGTCACGCCGGCGGTCAAAAAGACCAAGGCCGAGCGCAAGCTGGTTTTGACCATTGACGGCCGCCTGACGCCCGCGGACGGCAATGTGGCGCTGGGAGACGACGTCACCCACGAGGTGCTGCTCGGCAGCTCGGAGATTCTGGCCGTGCGCGAAATCGTCGGCCGGCCGGACCTCGAGCGCTCTGCGATCGAGATCACCTTCTCTTCGCGGGTGACCGCGGATTCCGTGGCCCGGCAGGTCAGCGTCGAGCCCGCGGCCCAATACACCCTCTCCGCGGCGCGCAATCTGCTCACGCTCACGGGCGACTTCAAGCCGGGTGAGACTTACACGGTCAAGCTGGCGGAGGGCCTCACCGCCACCGACAACGCGCGCCTCGTCGAGGCCGTGGAGCGCGAGGTGGAACTCGCCGACCTGGCGCCGTCGGTGGGCTTCCAGGGCGAGGGCCTGTTCCTCGCCCGCACGGGCTATCGCACCGTCGCCATCGACTCGGTCAACGTCGATCGTCTGGACCTGACGGTGGATCGGGTGTTCAAGAACAACCTGTTCTTCCTGCTCCAGTACGGCAGCGTCTTCTCGGACGGGTATAGCTGGGGCACGTCGTCGGTACAGTGGAATCTCGGCAACCGCATCGCGGAAGAGACTCTCGCCTTGCCCAGCCGGCCGAACCAGCGGGTGACGACGCCGGTCCGGCTCGACCCCTACATCGACGGCAAGGGGCCAGGCTTGTACCGCGTGCTCGCGACTCGGCCCGGGGAGTACCGGGCGGCCGAACGCTGGCTGATGCTGACGGACCTCGGTCTGGTGGCGAAACGCAGTGCCGGCGAGTTGTTGGTCTGGGCTTCGTCGGTCAAGGACCTGTCCGCCGTGGCAGGCGCCCGGGTCACCTTGTTGTCGGATCAGAACCAGACGATCGCCAGCGGCTCGACGGACGGCGCGGGCCAGTGGCGCCTCTCGAAGATTGCCGAGGATGCCCGGCCCTACCTGCTGCTGGTCGAAAAGGGTGCGGACTTCACCTTCCTGCTCTTCGACCAGATGAGTGTCGACACCACCGGCCTCGACGTCTGGGGGGCTTCGCTCGCGGCCGGCTACCAAGCGTTCCTCTACGGCGAGCGGGATCTCTACCGCCCCGGGGAGACTCTCCACGGCCTAGCAGTGGTGCGTGACGAGAGCCTCTCGGCACCGGCCGATCTGCCCGCCGTGCTGCGTCACCTGGACCCCGAAGGCCAGGAACTCGACACCTGGCAGGTGCGCCTCGACGCCCGCGGCCAAGCGGACATCGAGCTCGACCTGCCCGTCAACACCTCGACCGGTGCGCATTCGCTGGACTTGTCCGTGGGCGAATCGGTGATCGGCACCTGGAGCTTCCAAGTCGAGGAGTTCATACCCGACCGCATCAAGGTCGCGCTCGACCGGCCCGCGGGCGCCGCTGCGCCTAGTCGGGGCGGGGAGCTGGGCTACACCGTGACGTCGAACTACCTCTTCGGGCCACCCGCCGCGGGCCTCGCCTACGAGACCCGGGTTCGGCTCGAGGAAGCGGTGTTCTCGC
>JANRLG010000262.1:0-37667 GCA_033762835.1 Thermoanaerobaculia bacterium | reverse complement strand
CCTGTTCGGCGGCGGCCACGAGAGAGGCGTCGGCCAAGTCCATGGGACGGTCGCGATACTGCTCCATGAGTTCCAGGCACCGCTTCACCGCGGCGTCGTCGAGTGGCCAGACTCGCACGCCACCGCGATCCAAGAACTCACCGAGCCGCCGACACCCTAGACTTCCGGGTCGCAGCAGGTGAAAACTCTCGGTAAGGACGGGCAGGGTCGTGACGAGGGGGTCACGGATGGACTCCAAGACGTGGCGACATCGAAAGTGCTCGCTGTCGCTTGGATCGAAGAGCGCGACGATCGGGCCGGTGTCGACGAGAGTCAAATCGAGCGTTTTCCGCGCAAGACCTCGGCGATTCCCCGCCGGGTTTCGGTGGAGGGTGCCAGCGCCCAGCCCCCCTTGCCCAAGTCGAGGCTGCTGTAGAGGTCGAAAGCGGACGAGCCTGACGTCTCGAAGTCGGAGACCGGTCGGGGCTCGAAAACGTACCCCGCCTCAGTGGGTACCGCGGAAGCGCCCTCCAAGCTCTCATGAATCGCGGTGACACCCTCGCGATAGAGCGCGACCCCTCTCTCGAAGCGCTTGCCTTCAATCAGTGCCTGGAGCGCCTCGGCCAGCAAACCACTGACGTTCTTCGCTTCGGAGAACTCGAAGGCTCGCTTGACGAGCGCCTCGTCGAGCTGCACGGTCGTTCGCATGATTGAAACACTCTAAGTCGGTAGCCTGTCGTTGACAACCCCCTGCCTGCGGCATATCCTGCCGCGAACCTGCCCGGGAGGCCCGCCCTTGTCCTCTCTACAACCGAAAGCCACCATTCTCGACGCGGCCGAAATGCACCGCGCCATTCGCCGGATGGCTGCCGACTTGGTCGAGCAGCACGGCGGCACTCAGGATCTCTTGCTCGTCGGCATCCGCACCCGAGGCGTTCCCCTGGCGGAACGCCTAGCGGCCGAGATCGAAAACCTTGAAGGCGCGCGGGTTAGCCGTGGCACCCTCGACATCACCCTCTACCGCGACGACCTCTCGACCATCGCGCCCCAGCCCGTCGTCAAGGGCACGCACTTCGACCAGCCCATCGACGGCCAAGTCGTGGTGCTCTGCGACGACGTGCTCTACACCGGGCGCACGGTGCGCGCGGCCCTCGACGCTCTGCTCGACTACGGCCGCCCACGGGCCGTCCGGCTCGCCGTACTGGTCGATCGCGGCCACCGCGAGCTGCCGATCGCCGCCGACGTCGTCGGCAAGACGGTGCCGACCTCGGCCGATGAGGTCATCGAGGTCCGCTTCCGCGAGACCGACGATCTCGAGCAGGTCATGATCATGACGCGGGGAGGGCACTGATGCCGGCTGGCTCCGCCCCGAAGGTCCACTGGCACCACAAAGACCTCCTCGGCATCGCCGAGCTGACCCGCGGGGAGATCGAGCTCATCCTCGACACCGCCGAGAGCTTCGCCGAGGTCGCGGAGCGGCCGATCAAGAAGGTGCCGACGCTGCGCGGTAAGACCGTCGTCAACCTCTTCTTCGAAAACTCTACCCGCACCCGTTCGAGCTTCGAGATCGCCCAGAAGCGCCTGTCCGCGGACAGCCTCAACTTCTCGGCCTCGACCTCGGCGCTGACCAAGGGCGAGACCCTCGTCGACACGACGCTGAACCTCCAGGCCATGCAGCCGGATCTGATCGTGATCCGCCATGCCTACGCCGGGGCACCGCACTTTTTGGCCAAGCGGCTCAAGGAGTTCTGCGGCGCCAAGGCTGCCGGGGTGATCAACGCCGGCGACGGCGCCAACGAGCACCCCACTCAGGCGCTGCTCGACGCCTTCACGATCCGCCAGAAAAAGGGCCGGATCGAGGGCCTCAAGGTGGTGATCGCGGGCGACATCGACCACTCCCGCGTGGTGCGCTCGAACCTCCACCTGCTAACCAAACTCGGCGCCCGCGTCACCGTGGCGGGGCCGCGGACGCTCATGCCCGACGCCATGTCCGAAGCGTTCCCCGGGGTCGAGGTGGCCTACTCGCTCGAAGATGCCCTGCCGGACGCCGACGTCGTCATGATGTTGCGCATCCAGCTCGAACGCCAGGGCAAACTGGCCTTCCCCTCGACCCGCGAGTACTTCCGACTCTTCGGCCTGTCCAACCAGCGGCTGGCCCTGGCGAAACCCGACGCCATCGTGATGCATCCCGGCCCTATGAACCGGGGGGTGGAAATCGCGAGCGACGTCGCCGACGGCCCGGATTCGGTGATTCTGGAGCAGGTCTCGAACGGCGTCGCCGTGCGCATGGCGGTGCTCTACTTGACCTCGGGTGCCCACTTGGAGGCGGCATGACGGCCTTGTTGATTCGCGGTGGGCGGGTGGTGGACCCGAGCCAGGGGCTCGACGAGACCCGCGATGTGCTGATCGAAGACGGTCGCATTTCCCAGGTCGCGCCGGCGATTTCGGCCCCGGCCGGAGCGGAGGTCCTCGATGCCGTGGGGCTCGTGGTGGCACCGGGGTTCATCGATCCTCACGTCCACCTGCGCGAGCCCGGCCAGGAATACAAAGAAACCGTGGCGACCGGCACCAAGGCCGCCGCGGCGGGCGGCTTCACGGCCGTGGCCTGCATGCCCAACACCCGGCCGGTCAACGACGAACGCTCGGTGACCGAACTGATCCTCACCCAGGCCGCCCGCGCCGGGTTCGCCCGCGTCTATCCGGTGGCCGCGGCCACCAAGGGCTCGAAGGGTGAAGAGATGGCGGAGATCGGCGAGCTGGTCGACGCGGGCGCCGTGGCCGTTACCGACGACGGCCTGCCCATCGCCCACCCCGAGCTACTGCGCCGGCTGTTCCTGTACACCCGGCACTTCGGTATCCCCGTCATGCAACACGCCGAAGATTTGAAGCTGACCGGCGACGGCGTCATGCACGAAGGCGTGTGGAGCACCCGGCTCGGCGTGCCCGGCATTCCTTCGAGCGCCGAGGACGTCATGGTGGCGCGCGACTTGATCCTGCTCGAGGACACCGGCGGCCGGTATCACCTCCAGCACTTGTCGTCGGCCCGCAGCCTGGAGCTAGTGCGCCAGGCGAAGGCGAAGAATCTGGCCGTGACCTGCGAGGCCAGCCCCCACCACTTGCTTCTGACCGACCAAGCGGTGGCCGACACCGAGTTCTCGACCGACGTCAAGATGAAACCCCCGGTGCGGTCGGAAGCCGATCGTCAGGCCTTGATTCAAGGCCTCCAGGACGGCACCATCGACTGCATCGCCACCGACCACGCCCCTCACCATGTGGACGAAAAGGACGTCGAGTTCCAGGTGGCCCCGTTCGGCATCGTGGGTCTCGAAACCGCCGTGTCGTTGTGCTTGGATCGCTTGGTCCACACCGGACTAATTTCGCTCTCGCGGCTCGTGGAGCTGATGTCCACGAACCCGGCGAAGCTCCTCGGCGTCCCGGGCGGCACGCTCGCGCCGGGTTCGGTCGCCGACGTGACGCTGCTCGACCTCGACGCTCCGGTCACCGTCGACAAGACGACCTTCCACTCCAAGGGCAAGAACACCCCGTTCCACGGCTGGACGTTACGCGGCAAGGCCGTGGGCACGATCCTCGGCGGGCGACGGGTCGTGGTGGGGTAGGATCGCCGTACGCACTTTACCAAGGAGGACCCACCATGCCCCGACTGTACGTGAAGGACACCAACGCCCTCCTGGGAGAAATCTCCAACGACGATCTGGCTTTCCTGATCGAAGATCTCGAAGAAGAAGACGAGGCGGACACCGACTACTACATCGATGCTGCCACCCTCGAGTTCCTCGAAGAAGAAGGCGCCCCGAAGGCCTTGCTCGAGCTCCTCAAAAAGGCCGTCGGGGACGGCGATGGGGTGGATGTTCGCTGGGAGGCGTGAGGCGATGAGATTCACCCTTGAATGCGAGCGTGAAGACGACGGTCGCTGGCTCGCCGAAGTCCCCGAGCTTCCGGGTGTGTTGGCTTACGGCTCGTCGGCGGTCGATGCCCTACGCAGGGTCCAAGCGCTCGCCTTGCGAGTCATCGCCGAGCGGCTCGATCACGGCGAAGCGAGTCCCCTGAACATCAGCATCACGATCCCAGCCGTGGCATGAGCCAATGGCCGGCCGCGAAGGCCAAGCGAGTGTTTGCTGCCCTACTGGGCTTGGGCTGGCAGCTCAAGCGGCAGTCCGGTTCTCATCGAACGCTCGCTCGCGAAGGCTTTCCTGATTTCGTGTTCGCCTTTCACGATAGCGACGAGATCGGCCCGAAGATGTTGGCGCGGATCGCCAAGCATACGGGCTTGCGGCCAGCCGACTTCTAGAAGGGGCCGTGTCCCAGGCGTTCGAGTCAGAGCGAGCTCCAAGCCGACACGTCCGCCGACTCGAACCCATCCACGAAAATCACCGCCGGCTGAAGCAGCGAGAGCGGCAGGCGCCAGAGTTCATCCCCGGTGACGTTGTCGTTGGCGGTGAAGTACAACCAGCCGCCCGCGGCAACGAAGGTAACCGGGGACGACGACAGCGGACCGGGGGCGACATCCGTCAGCCGCCGGGTGCCGACCTCGGTGCCGTCGGAGATCCACAACTCCCGCCCATGCTCCGGCGTCCAGGCGTTGAAGACGAGGAAATCGCCGATCGCCGTGAGTTCCTGAGGCACCGCCGAGCCTGGGCCGGGGGCCAAGTCGCGCAGGAGGCGCGTGCCCGCGGCGGTGCCGTCGGAGAGCCAGATTTCGCGGCCGTGGACGCCGTCGTCGGCGACGAAGAAAGCCCGGTTGCCCACCGCCGTGACGCGCTCGAGGTCGCTGGAGATGGTGCCGGGGCGCAGGTCGCGGACGAGCCGCGTGCCCGGAGCCGTGCCGTCCGTGGCCCACAGCTCGAAGCCGTGGATGCCGTCGTCGGCCCCGAAGAGAGCCTGGTTGCCGATCGGGGCGAAGGGCGGAAAGAACCAAGAACTCAGGCGCGGATGGCCAGGGAACAGGCCGGGCTCGGTTCCTGGGAAGATGTCGGCGACAAGGGAGGGAGCCTCGTCCGTCGCGTCGAACCGCCACGGTTCGGCCCCGTGCTCGAGGGTCCACGCCGAAAAAAGAGTGCGCTCTGAGGAGAGAGCCACGAACTGCCCCGTAGCGCCACCTCCGAGGTCGGCCGAGAGGGTGCGTGTGCCGGCGGGAGTGCCGTCCGTCACCCGAAGATCGGGGCCCGCAAGAAAAGCCCGGGCTCCCACCGGATGGAGCTGGAAGAGCTGATGGTTGCGCGGGTAGGTGAGTACGGGGGCGCCGAATTGGGCCAGGTCGAGAGACAGGGGGCGTACTTCCCAGGACCCGGTGCCGTCGGTCGAGGTCACGAGCAGACTCGAGCCGAGGGCCACGAAGTTGGCCACGTCCATTCCGGCCGCAACGGCGACGGGAACGGTACCTCCAGGGCTGCCGTCCGTCCGCCAGAGCCGTAGGTCGACCGAGAACACCGCGCCGCCGGGAATGGCCACCGGGAGGGTAGACTGCTCCCAAGCGGGTCCCGGAACGAGATCGCCCAAGCTCACCGCCGGTCCCGACGCATGGGGAACGAACCACGGCTCGCGCCCGGTCGCGCCTGGCGGCGCTCCCAAGTCATCGATACCGTGGTCGGAGGCGAAGATCAGCAGTCCGTCCGGAACGGCCACGGGCGGCTGGGCGGAATAAGCGGTGTCGGGCGGTGGCCTCAAAAGAGACGAGGTGGTGGCGTTCACCTCGCGAGTCAAAGCCGTCCCCGCCCCGGAGCCGTCGCTCGACCACAACTCGAAGCCCGAGCCGGGGGAGCTGGCCCAAAAAAAGGCCCGGTTCCCGACGGTCGCCCGTGTCAAACCCCGGATGGCGTCCCACTGGCCGTGGGAGGAGCCCGGTCCCGGCGTGGCATCGAGCACTATCCGGGTGCCGGCCTCGCTGCCGTCGGAGAACCAGATTTCGTTGCCGTGGCCCCCGTCGTTGGCGTAGAAGAGCAAACCGCCGCCCGCCGCGGCGAGTAGCGGCTGCAAGACCTCGAGGCCGCTCGCCAAGCCCGGGCCGATGTCTTTCGTCCTTCGGGTACCGAGCGCAGTGCCGTCGGAGTACCAAAGCTCGCAACCTTCGTCGTCACAGCCTCGAAAGTAGACGCCATTGCCCCCGGCGATCAACTCTCGGGCTGAAAGTCCGGCGGGCAAGGTGGCGACGATGGACGTGCCGGTAACCGTGCCGTCCGAGGTCCACAGCTGAAAAGGAGTCGATCCGGAGGAGCGGAGGAAGTAGGCACGGCCGTTCCAGCTCATGAGCTGGAGTGGGCTTGAGCTCCCAGGAGGGAAGCTGATCACCGGGAAAGTGCCAGCCGCGGTGCCGTCCGAGCGGACGACTTGCGGTCCGAGGGACTCGAAGAACACCAAGCCACCGGCCATGACGGGCCGCACATTGGAGTTGTCTTCGACGCCCACGAAGTCTTGGGATATCAGCGTAGTCCCCGAAGCGGTGCCGTCACTGCGCCAGAGTGTGAACTCGTTGCCGTCCGTCGTGGCCGAGAGTACGGCGGTTCCACCCACGGCGCCCAGCAGAAACGGGCGCGAGCTTTCGAGACCCGGCCGTAGGTCCAGAACGAGGCGGGTGCCTTCGGCCGTGCCGTCGCTTCGCCACAGCTCCCATCCAAGTCCCGGCGAATCCGCCACGAAAAACACCTGCGTCGAGCTGGCGAGGGCGGAGCGAATCCGCGACGAGCCGTGCCCTGGCCAGATGTCCGCCAGCGCCACCGTCCCAGCCTCGGTGCCATCGGTCAGGAACGGCTCGCTGCCGTGTACACCGTCGTCCGCCACGAAAAAGAGCCGGTCCTCGAGCACCGCGAGCGCGCGCGGAAACGACGGACAACGCCCCGGGCACAGATCCGCCACCCTCGTGGTGCCCGCCGGCGAGCCGTCAGTGATCCACAACTCCACGCCGTGAATGCCGTCGTCGGCCGTGAAGGCCACGCGCGAGCCGAAGGCCACGACTTCGTGGAGGTACTGTTCGATGTCGAGGAAGGAGAAATAGGCGGCCGGCCCGGTGTGCGTCGAGTTGATGTCGGTAACCCGCTCGGCCTGGGCGAAGGCGGTACCGGGAAGAAGGAGCAAAGCGGTGAGCAGGTATCGGGTCATGGTGAACTCCATGCGGACAGAGTTCCGGATTCGAAACCGTCCGCGAAGATGGACCCGCTTTGAATCTGCGCCAGAGGCAACCGCCAGAGTTCGTCACCCGTGAGGTTGTCGTTGGCCGTGAAGTATAACCAGCCACCGGCGGCGACGTAAGTCACGGGACTCGACGACAGCGGACCGGGGGCGACATCGGTCAACCGCCGGGTGCCGATTTCGGTGCCGTCGGAGATCCACAACTCCCGCCCATGCTCCGGCGTCCAGGCGTTGAAGACCAGGAAGCCGCCGATCGCGGTGAGCTCCTGAGGCACCGCCGAGCCCGGTCCGGGCGCCAGGTCGCGCAGAAGGCGGGTGCCCGCGGCGGTGCCGTCGGAGAGCCACAGCTCGCGGCCGTGGACGCCATCGTCGGCGACGAAGTAGACCCGGGAGCCGACCGGAGTCAGCCGGCGGAGGTCTGCGCCGCGGGGCCCGGGGAAGATCTCGGCGACGAGCCGGGTGCCCGGCGTGGTGCCGTCGGTGGCCCAAAGCTCCTGGCCGTGGGTTCCGTCGTCGGCGGCGAAGAAGGCGGTGGGGCCGGCGCCGTAGAACCGTGGCCTGGACCACTCCCACTCGACGTTCAAGGGCTCCCGAGGTGAGAAAGGACTACCAGGTCCTGGGAAGATGTCGGCGAGTATTTGGAGCTTCTCGCCAGTCCAAACCCACGGTTCGAGTCCAGACTTCGGCTGGTGGCGGAGAAAGACGACATCTCCCGATGGTAGGGCCGAGGGAGCGAAGGCGGGCTCGGTACCGAGGGCCACTTGGCGGGTGCCTTCGGGCGTGCCGTTGGTTTCTGCGAGGGCCATTCCGTCGAAGCGGGAGAAAACCGCTCGAGACCCTTCGGTCTGTAGTTGGTCCCAGTTGGCCGAAAGGGGTAACTCGGTCACGGTCGAGAGGTCGAGTGCGAGTGCGGTCGGCACGATGCCGGACGAGTTCGATTCGCTCCCTGCGGTGACGATCGTCCCGGGCAAGCGGGCGAGGAGAGCGGCCACTGGAGCGCCGGCCACGAGCGCAGTCGAGGCCGGGTCACCAGTTGAACTCCACACGCGATTCTGGACGTCCGTAAACACGACCTGGGAATCGGTCTGGACCATCGAAGGCGTCAGGGATGCGCCCGGTCCCGGGGTGAGATCACCGAGGGAAAACACCTTGCCCGACTCGTGGACGACGTGCCAAGGTTCGAGGCCCGCGGTACCGGCGACCGGATGCGCCGGGTCGAGAGAGCCATCCGTGGCCAGAAAAGCGAGGCCCGAAGGTGTCGCTACGGGAGCTATCGGCGAGTAGATCGAGAGCTGCGGGTAGTAGAAAAATGGCTTCACGAGACGGGACGACGCCTGGGCGTTGATGTCCTTGACCAGGCGAGTGCCGGTGCTGGTACCGTCCGAGGACCAGAGCTCGAAATCCGAGCCCGGCGAGTAGGACCAGAAGTAAGCCCGGCCAGCGAGGGAAGCGCGTCGTTGTCCCCGGACATCGTCCGTTTCGAGAAACGACGACTCGCTGCCGGGTACGAGATCGGCGAGTTGGCGAGTACCCGTCTCGGTGCCGTCGGAGTACCAAGGCTCCAACCCGGTGTCAGCCTGCTCGGCGTGGAAAACCACACCCTGACCGGCGGCGACCGGGTCTGGCAGGCCGGCCGTTCGCAGACCCGCCCGAAGAATGCGGGTTCCCGCCGCGGAGCCATCGGTCACCCACAAATCCCAACGCCGCAAGTCGGTCGACCAAGCCCGAAAGAACAGCCTACCGGCCGAAACGGTGAAGGAGAGTGGACTGCCCGAATCGGCCCCGGTGGCGAGGTCGGCCACCAGGGTCGTCCCCGCCTCGGTGCCGTCGCTTTGCCACAACTCGAACCCGTGTACGCCGTCGTTGGCCGCAAAGAAGACCCGATCGTCCCAGGCGACCAGCCACTGTGGGTCTCCGCCGAGACTTCCCGGATGAATGTCGCGCACCGGCCGAGTGCCCGCGACCGTGCCGTCAGTGCACCACAGCTCGATGCCGTGAGCACCGTCGGCACCGGGGAAGAACAACAGGGACGAGGTCGCCGCGGTGCGGCGAGAAGGGAAGCGGTCGATGACGGCGCCCGAACCCGTCGGGTTGGTTTCCAGCACGAACGTGCCGGCATCGGTGCCGTCGCTTCGCCACAGCTCGTACCCGTGGACGCCGTCGTCGAGGACGAAGAAGGTCAAGTCACCCAGAGCTCCTACTCCGAGGGCCAGCGAGGTCGGGGCGGCCGGGAACTGCCGAAGCAGCCGAGTGCTCGCGGTCAGGCCATCAACTACCCAGATCTGGGCGCCGCCGTCGACGGTCCGTCCGCCGACGAGGGCATGGCCGTTCGCGGCGACGATCCAGCCGAAGTCTCCACCGTCGTCCAGGCCTGGCCGCAGGTCGGCGAGCAGCCGAGTGCCGGGCGCCGTGCCGTCCGAAATCCAGGGCTCGGAGCCGTGGACGCCATCGTCGGCCAGAAAAAGCAACCGACCGTCGAGCCCGGTGAGGAAGAGGGGATGGGAGGAGCAGCGTCCTGGGCAGAGATCGGTGGCTCGCGTCGTACCGGCCTCGCTGCCGTCGGTCGACCACAGCTCGACCCCGTGAATGCCGTCATCGGCGGTGAACCAGACGCGGTCACCCACCGTGAGCATCTCGCGCCCGTAGATGAAGTCTCCGATGAGATCACCGGTTGCCGCCGCGCCGGTGTGCGCCGTGTTGATGTCCGTCATCCGCTCGGCCTGAGCCCAGGCGCCGAGCGCCGCGAAGAACAAGAGGCCGAAGGCGATCCGTTTCATGGCGTGCTCCAAGCCGACAAGTTCCCCGATTCGAACCCATCCGCGAAGATCGTCCCGAGCTGCAGCAGCGAAAGCGGCAGGCGCCAGAGCTCATCCCCGGTGACGTTGTCGTTGGCGGTGAAGTAAAGCCAGCCGCCCGCGGCGACGAAGGTGACCGGGGACGACGACAGCGGGCCGGGGGCGATGTCGGTTAGCCGCCGGGTGCCGATCGCGGTGCCGTCGGAAATCCACAACTCCCGCCCGTGCTCCGGTGTCCAGGCGTTGAAGACCAGGAAGCCGCCGATCGCGGTGAGTTCCTGCGGCGTGGCCGAGCCCGGCCCGGGCGCCAAGTCGCGCACCAGGCGCGTGCCAGCGGCGGTGCCGTCGGAGAGCCACAGCTCGCGGCCGTGGACGCCGTCGTCGGCGACGAAGTAGACCCGGGAGCCGACCGGAGTCAGCCGGCGGAGGTCCGCGCCGCGGGGGCCGGGGAAGATCTCGGCGACGAGCCGGGTGCCTGGCGTGGTGCCGTCGGTGGCCCAGAGTTCCTCGCCGTGGAGGCCGTCGTCGGCGGCGAAGAAGGCGGTGGGGCCAGTGGTCTCGAGTCGAGGATACAGACCTTCCCACTCGGAATTCGGGTGCTGGAGGGGAAGTACGCTGGGTGCGATACCCGGTCGGATATCCCGGAGACGTTCGAAGGCGCCATTCGACCGCCAGACCCAGGGTTCCCAGCCATCGAAGAAGGCCGCCCAGAAGAACACCACGTCGCCCGCGCCGACGCCCCGGGGGCTCGACGCAGCGTAACCGGAATTCAGGGTGACTCTGCGGGTACCTTCGAGAGTGCCGTCGGTTTGGCCGAGCGACAGGGAATCCGAAGCGAACACTCGATGACCGTCGGTGATCAGCTCGTGTCCCGCGAAGAAGGGCAAGTCGGTTTCGCTGGCGAGATCCAGAGAAAGCGCGTAGCCCCCCCCGACTACGGCTCCTGGCAGGCGGACGAGGGCGCCGTGATCGGGTTGGAGATGAAGAGACTGGAGTCCGGCGCCCGAGGAGCTGAACAGCCGGTTCTCCCGGTCGGCACACACGATGGCCGATGATGCCGAAACCAGCGACTGAAAGAACGACGGGGCGGGTCCGGGTGCAAGATCCTCGATCTGCGCAACTTGGCGGCTCCCGTGGTGCACATGCCAGAGCTCGAGTCCGGTCGTCGCCGGCACGGGATGGGCAGGATCGAGGGCAGTATCGGTGGCCACGAACGCCAAGCCGTCGGGAGTTGCCGCTGGAGCGGGCGGTCGGGACCAAGGCCAGTCGAAGGTGTTGAAGTTGAAGCGGAGGCCCTCGACGAGGATCGACGAGGCCTGGGCGTTGACGTCCTTCACCTGGGTGGTTCCGGAGGCTGTGCCGTTCGAGCTCCAGAGTTCGAAATCGTGGTTCGGGCTCCAGGCCCAGAAGTATCCGCGGCCGTTGAGATGAGCCCGGCGTGTTCCGCGGGCGGAGTCCGTCGGATTGAACGACGATTCACTGCCCGGGGCCACGTCGGCGAGTCGGAAAGTGCCACTCTCGGTTCCATCGGAGAACCAGGGTTCGATACCGTGGGCTTCGTCGGATCCGTGAAAGATCAGACCCGCCCCGCCGGCCACCATCGGCGGGACATCGACTGGCAAGCGAGCGGCTGAGAGCATTCGGCTACCGGCCGCCGTACCGTCGGAATACCACAGGACCCGAGAAGGGAAGTCATCACCATTGCGGTGGAAGAACAAACCTGCCGAGGTCGCCAAGAGGCCTTGTGGGTTGCCTCCGTTAGATCCCGGCTCGGTCTCGAATACCAGCTGAGCGTTACCGACCGAGCCATCGCTTGTCCACAACTCGACCCCGTGAATGGCGTCCGAAGCGAAGAAATACAGTCGGTTGTTCCACACGGTGAGGTACTGGGGGCTGCTCGAGGAGTTACCCGAGGCTAGATCGGCGACCAGCGAAGACCCTTCGAGGGTGCCGTCCGTCCGCCACAACTCGAGACCGGTGGGTCCCGCATTCCCTGCAAAGTAGAGGAATCCGCCCATGGAAACAACGCGGAAGGCTTCCTGAGAGGAGGGCCCGCCGCCATTCGTGCCGGGATCGAGATCGAGTACGGAGGTTCCTTCGATGTCACCGTCGGTCCGCCACAGCTCTAGTCCGTGATCCGGATGGTAGGCGGAGAACAAAGAGAACCTGCCGAAGCCACTGACGAGTTGGAGTTGGTGCGCGGACTCCGGCCCCGGGGTGAAGTCCAGGAGCAAGTGAGTTCCGTCGGCGCTGCCGTCCGTGACCCAAGGTTCGGAACCAAACTCCCTCGTGTCTCCGACGAACAGGATGTGCGTTTCGGCCGCCACGGCGTTCCAGCCGCCACCGTCCTCGAGTCCCGGCCGGATGTCGGCCAAGAGCCGCGTCCCGGCCGCCGTCCCGTCCGTGATCCAAGGTTCGAAGCCGTGGATGCCGTCGTCGCCGACGAAGAAGAGGCGGCTGCCGAAGGCGGTCAAGGTACGGGGATAGGACGAGCAGCGACCGGGGCAGAGGTCCGTCTCTCGGCGAGTCCCCACCTCGGTTCCGTCCGTCGACCACAATTCGACTCCGTGGATGCCGTCGTCAGCGGTGAACCAGAGCCGGTCACCGGCGGTCAGCATCTCGCGCGGAAACGAGGTCTGAGAGCGACCGTTCAAGGAAGCCGCCGCGCCGGTGTGCGCCGTGTTGATGTCCGTCACTCGCTCGGCCTGAGCCCAGACGTCGGGCGCTGCGAAGAACCAGAGGCAGAGGAAGATCCGTTTCATGGCGTGCTCCAAGCCGACAAGTTCCCCGATTCGAACCCATCCGCGAAGATCGTCCCCGGCTGAAGCAGCCCCAGCGGCAACCGCCAAAGCTCATCCCCGGTGACGTTGTCGTTGGCGGTGAAGTAAAGCCAGCCGCCCGCGGCGACGAAGGTGACCGGTGAGGACGACAGCGGGCCGGGGGCGATGTCCGTCAACCGGCGGGTGCCGACGGTGGTGCCGTCGGAGATCCACAACTCCCGCCCGTGCTCCGGCGTCCAGGCGTTGAAGACCAGGAAGCCGCCGATCGCGGTGAGTTCCTGCGGCGTGGCCGAGCCCGGGCCGGGCGCCAAGTCGCGCACCAAGCGCGTGCCAGCGGCGGTGCCGTCGGAGAGCCACAGCTCGCGGCCGTGGACGCCGTCGTCGGCGACGAAGTAGACCCGGGAGCCGACCGGAGTCAGCCGACGGAGGTCCGCGCCGCGGGGGCCGGGGAAGATCTCGGCGACGAGGCGGGTGCCTGGCGTGTTGCCGTCGGTGGCCCAGAGCTCCTCGCCGTGGAGGCCGTCGTCGGCCCGAAAGAACGCCAGCGGTCCGGCCCCATGAAGGGTTGCGAAGCGACCCTCAAATTCAAAGTTCCGGGGCGGCAAAGATGCAAAGGAGGGTAGGCCTCCCGGAAGGACATCTCGAAGCAGGCTGGCAGTACCCTCTCGCCAAACCCACGGCTCACGGCCAGCAGCCGTCGTTCCGCCGATGAAGCCGACCGCGTTGCCAGCGCCGAGGGCAACGGGGCTCTCGGCCGAGGTGTCGGATAGCAGTAGCTCGCGCGATCCGAGGATCGTGCCGTCGGTGACGCCGACTGCCTGAGTTCCCGTCAGGAAGGCACGTACGCCATCACTCGTCAGATTCGAGCCCGACAATGGCAAGGGGGTTACGCTCAAGAGGTCGAGAGAAAACGCCAGAGGAGGTGAGCTCGCGGCGACGATCGCGCCGGGGAGGCACGCCAGGCGCCCGGCACTCGGTACACCGGACAAAGGAGCAGTCGTCGCCGGGTCGCCGGTCGAGTTCCATAGCTGACCAGCAGCGTCCGAGAACAAGACGCCCACATCGGTGCTGACCATGGCGATTGGCAAGAATGACGACGGTCCTGGCTCAAGGTCACCGAGGCTGGCCACCGCTCGGCTCTCGTGGTCGATATGCCAGAGTTCGAGACCGGTGGTACCCAAGGCTGGACGGAGGGGGTCGACGGGGCCGTCGGCAGCCGGGAAAACCAGGCCGGTGGGCGTGGCCGCAGGCGAGACCGGCGAGTAGGTGAGGGAGAAGGTGAGAGACAGATCCTCAGCCAGTAGCGACGAAGCCGCCGCATTCGTATCCTGAAGGAGAGTCGTACCTTCAGCGGTGCCATCGGAGGACCAGAGTTCGAAGTCCGTGGTGGGGGAATAGGCCCAGAAGTAGCCGCGTCCGTCGAGAGAATCCAGTCGGTGCCCCCTCGTTTCTTCCCCAGGAATGAACGCGGACTCCTGGCCGGGGGCGAGGTCTGCAAGCCGCAGGGTACCGGCGGCGGTGCCGTCCGAGTACCATGGCTCGATCCCATGGTCCAGGTCAAAGCCGAAAAAGAGCATGCCGGCGCCAGCCACGACTCCCTTCCCCGCCGAGACCGAGGGAAACACCGGCGTTCCGGTCACGGACCGGGTACCGACCGCCGTTCCATCCGAGATCCATAGTTCGGCAGCTTGACCGGAACTCGGGGAATACTCGAAAAACAAACCGGGCTCGGCTCCGACGAGGTTCCAAGGACCTGCGCCACTTCCGGGACCGAGAAGCCGGCGAGTGCCAGCTTCCGAGCCGTCGCTCGCCCACAATTCGTGGCCGTTCACGAAGTAGACGTTTTTGCCGTGGGCGGTCAGGTCGAAGAGGTCGCTACCGACGCTGCCGGGCGTGACGTCCTTCACAAGCCGTGTGTTGCCAGGTGTGCCGTCGCTCTTCCAAAGCTCTCGACCGAGGGTCGTAGTCTTTCCCGGAAAGAAGAGCAAGCCATCGGAGGTGGCGACCTGTTCTTCGCCAACCAGGAAGAATCCGCTGGCCGACCCCGGAGCGATCTCGAGCATGATGGTTCCCGCCTCGGTCCCGTCGGTGCGCCACAGCTCGAAACCGCTCCGGCCATCGGTGGCGGAGAAGAAGGCCAGCGGGCCCAGGCGCGCGACGCCGCGAGGAGAGCCCGGGGCGGGACCTGGCCACAGGTCTTTCAGCAGCCGGGTTCCGGCAGGCGTACCGTCGGTCACCCAGAGCTCGGTGCCCGTTGCGGGCGCCCTACCCCCGAAGATGACCAAGGTGTCCGTGGTCACTGCCCAGGCGATGTCTTGGGTGACATCGCCCAAACCCGCCGCGACATCCGCCAGCAGCCTGGTTCCCGCCGTGGTTCCGTCGGAGATCCAGGGCTCCGTGCCGTGGATGCCATCATCCGCGATGAAGAAGAGGCTCGTCCCCAAGCCGGCAAGAGCTCGGGGGTGCGCGGAGCAGCGGCCTGGGCAAAGGTCCGTGACTCTGCGAGTACCGGACGTGGAGCCATCCGTTATCCACAGTTCGACGCCGTGGACACCATCGTCGGCGGTAAACCACAAACGTCCTTGGACCGTCAGCATCTCGCGTCCCACAAGGTAGTTTTCGAAATAGATGGCCGTTGCCGCCGCGCCGGTGTGCGCCGTGTTGATGTCCGTCACCCGCTCGGCCTGAGCCCAGACGTCGGGCGCTGCGAAGAACCAGAGGCAGAGGAAGATCCGTTTCATGGCGTGCTCCAAGCCGACGAGTTCCCCGATTCGAACCCATCCGCGAAGATCGTCCCCGGCTGCAGCAGCCCCAGTGGCAACCGCCAGAGTTCATCCCCGGTGACGTTGTCGTTGGCGGTGAAGTAAAGCCAGCCGCCCGCGGCGACGAAGGTGACGGGGGACGACGACAGCGGGCCGGGGGCGATGTCGGTTAGCCGCCGGGTTCCGACTTCCGTGCCGTCGGAGATCCACAACTCCCGCCCGTGCTCCGGCGTCCAGGCGTTGAAGACGAGGAAATCGCCGATCGCCGTCAGCTCCTGAGGCACTGCCGAGCCCGGCCCGGGAGCCAAGTCGCGCAGGAGGCGGGTGCCGGCGGTGGTGCCGTCGGAGAGCCAGATTTCGCGGCCGTGGACTCCGTCGTCGGCGACGAAGTAGACCCGGGAGCCGACCGCAGTCAGCCGGCGGAGGTCTGCGCCGCGGGGGCCGGGGAAGATCTCGGCGACGAGCCGGGTCCCCGGCGTGGTGCCGTCGGTGGCCCACAGCTCGTGGCCGTGGGTTCCGTCGTCGGCTGCGAAGAAGGCGGTGGGGCCGGCCCGGACGAGTTTCGGAAGCCAGCCTTCCCATTCGGCGTTGGGGTTGGCGAACCCCCAGGCGAGTGACGAATCGGGACCGGGGCGGATGTCCAGGAGGCGCTCGGCGCTGTCGTCCGTGCGCCAGATCCAGGGCTCGGGGCCCTCTCCGGCTTGGTGGGCGCCGAAGAAGGCCACGTCGCCGCTGCCGACTCCGGTGGGGCTCGTGGCGAAGAAGCCGAGATCGAAGCTGCGCTCGCGAGTGCCTTCGGGGGTACCGTCGGTGACGGCGATCGTCTTGCCGAAGTACCCGGTACTCGAGCCAAAGGCGCGCTCACCATCGGTGCTCACGAAACCTCCCGTGGAGAAGGGCAAAGGCGTAGCGCTCGAAAGGTCCAACGACAGGGCATAACCCGAAGCAACCAGGGTTTGGGGGAGTCGCACCAGGCCGGCTTCTCGGGTCTGAAGGCCCAAATCCTCGAGTTCGACGCCCGCCGACCGGAAAAGCCGATTCTGGGCATCGGAGCAGACGAGCGCCGTGGACGCGGAGACCAGAGCCTGAACGAAGGAGGAGGCCGGCCCTGGGGTGAGGTCGGCCAGCTGCCACACTTCGCCTTCTTCGTGCGTGACGTGCCAGAGCTCGAGGCCCGTGGTGCCGGGTGTCGGGTGCGCCGGATCGATGGGGCCGTCGGTGGCCAGGAAGCCGAGCCCGACGGGGGTTGCGGCGGGAGCAATCGGCGCGTAAGGGTCGTCACCGAAGTAGTAGTACACGGGGTCGACGCGGATCGACGACGCCATGGCGTTGACGTCCTTCACGAGCCGAGTGCCGGCGACGGTGCCGTCGGAAGCCCACAACTCGAAGTCCGCGCCGGGACTCCAGTTCCAGAAGAAGCCGAGCTCGCCGAGATGATCCCTCGTCCATCCGCGCACGTAGTCCCAGATGCCGAAGGACGACTGGGGCCCGGGAGCGAGATCCGCCAAGCGGAACGTACCGGCCTCGGTGCCGTCCGAAAACCAGGGCTCGGTGCCGTGCGCTTCGTCGAAGCCGTAGAAGACGATGCCGGAGCCGGCGGGGACGAGAGGAGCTAGATTGACTTCGATTCGGGTGCCGGGGAGGACTCGACTCCTTTCTGCCGTGCCGTCCGAGAACCAAAGCTCCGGGGCCGCCGGAGTCCCGGTGCTGCGAGAGAAGAACAACCCCAGTTGCGTGGCGGTCAAGTTGCGAGGCGCGCCGGCGAAGGGGTCCTCGGTCATGGTGAAAACTCTTTGGGTGGTCTCTGCGCTGCCGCCGCTCGCCCACAGCTCAGTTTCGGTTCCTTCCGTGGCGAAGAAGTAGACGCTGCCTTGCCAGCTTGACAGTTCGCGGACTCCGCTCGAAGCCGTGCCTGGCGCAATGTCGGCAACTCGTAGCGTGCCGGCCAAGGTACCGTCGGTTCGCCAGAGCTCGGAGCCGTGGTCCGGGTCCGTTGCTGGGAAAAAGAGGCCGGTGGCCGTGGCCGCCGTCCGGTCGCCAAGGTTTGCCAGATGACTGACTCCGTCGCTCGGACCGGGCGTCGTCTCGAGCAAGACGGTACCCGCGGCCGAGCCGTCCGTGCTCCACAACTCGCGGCCGTGAGTGCCGTCGTCGGCGACAAAGAAGTTCCGGCCGGCGAAGGAACCGACGGGATGGGCCACCGAGTCCGCGGAACCCGGCCGCAAATCGACCAGCAGCCGAGTCCCGCCCGGTGTGCCGTCGGTCACCCAGGGCTCTCGGCCCTCACCCGGGGTGACTCCCGCAAAGAGCAAGTGGGTGTCCGTCGCGCGAGCCTCCCAGGTGCCGCCGTCTTGGAGACCCGGCCAGACGTCCGCCAGCATCACCGTGCCGGCCGCCGTGCCGTCGGTGATCCAGGGTTCGAAGCCGTGGACGCCGTCGTCGGCGATGAAGAAGAGGCGGCTGCCGAACGGCGTGAGGCTGCGGGGATGGGCGGCGCAGCGGCCGGGGCAGAGGTCGGTCTCCCGCCGCGTGCCGACTTCGCTGCCGTCCGTCGACCACAACTCGACCCCGTGGATGCCGTCGTCGGCGGTGAACCAGAGCCGGCTGCCCCAGGTCACCATCTCCCGGATGCCGAAGAACTCGCCGCGGCGGTCCGTGGACGCCGCGGGGCCGGTGTGCTGGGTGTTGATGTCGGTGAGGCGCACGGCGCCTTGACCGTGGGCGGCGGGGGCGGAGAGGATCAGCAGTAGGAGAACGGCATTTCGGCAGATCATCTTGAAATCAGATTGTCTGCCGCGCGTGAGTCGCGGTCAAGCTCACACGACGGAGTCGGGTCCCAGTACTTTCACCTTTTCGTAGCCGGTGGCAGCAAGCCGCGCCAGGATCTCTTCGAGATGGGCGGCGTTTTTGGTTTCGAGCGTCAAGTCCACCTCGACCTCCCAGAACGTGGCGTCAGTGAACGTGCGGTTCTGTTGGATGCGGTCGACGTTGGCGCCCAGCCGGCCGATCTCGCCGAGCATGGTGGCGAGGGCGCCCGGCTGGTCGCGCACCGTGATGTGCAGCTTGCAGCGGCGAGACAGGCGAACCAGGGACCGCTCGACGATTTTCTGCAGGAAGTTCAAGTCGATGTTGCCGCCGCACAGGATGACGGCGACCTTCTTGCCCGCGAGCTCCGGCAGACGGTGGGCGAGGAGCGCCGCCACTCCGGCGGCCCCGGCGCCTTCCGAGAGCAGCTTGGCGTTCTCGAGCAGGCTGAAAATCGCCCATTCGATCTCCGCTTCGCTGACCAGCACGAGCTTCTCGACCAGCTGCTGGACGTAGGGGAAGGTCAGGCGGCCGGGGACCTTCATCGCGATGCCCTCGGCCAAGGAGCGCGACAACGGCGAGACGACCACCTCGCCGGCCGCGAGGCTGCGGAACATGGCCGGGGCGGCCTCGGTCTGCACGCCGTAGATCGCGACTTCGGGCCGCAGCGCCTTGATCGCGGCGGCGATGCCCGAGATCAACCCGCCGCCGCCCACGGGCACCACCACGGCGTCGAGGTCGGGCAGTTGTTCGAGCAGCTCGAGGCCGATCGAGCCTTGCCCGGCGATCACGCGCTCGTCGTCGAAGGCATTGACGAAGACGAGGCCGTCGCGCTCGCAGATCGCCTGGGCCTCGCGGAAGGCATCGTCGAAGCTCTGGCCGTGGAGCACCACCTCGCCGCCCAACTCGCGGGTGCGGGTGACTTTGATCAGCGGCGCATGCTCGGGCATCACGATCACCGAGCGGGCGCCGACGGAAGACGCCGCCCAGGCGACGCCCTGGGCGTGATTGCCGGCGGAGGCCGCGATGACGCCCCGGGCGCGGTCTTCGGCCGAAAGGGAACGCAGTGTGTTGAGCGCTCCGCGGGCCTTGAACGAGCCAGTCTTCTGGAGCGACTCGAGCTTCAACCAGAGCTCGACGCCGGTGCGTTCGGAGAGCGGGCCGTTGGGCTGGCAGGGGGTCGTGAGAATGCCGTCGGCGATGCGACGGCGGGCGGTTTCGATCTCAGGCAGTCCGATCATGGCGCGCGAAGGGTATCAGCAGCCAGCACCTGGTCCGTAGGGGCGGCCCCCCGTGGCCGCCCTCCTGACAGATCGACGCCCCCTCTCTGCGTCAAGGGGGGTATGTCATACCGAACCTCGCCCGCTCTCCTTCCCTGCGCCGCCTTCGTGGCCGGCGCCTGCCTGCTCCATGCCGGCTTCGCGGTGGCGAACCCGGGCCTGCTCGTCGCGCTCGTCGGTCTTGGTATCGCCTGGGGGCGACGCTGGGGCGGCGTTCTCGTCGGTTTCGGGCTCGGGGCGTTGGTCGCCCTCGGCCCTGCCCGCCCCGACCTGCGCCCCGTTCCCGACCTGCCGATCGCGGCCGTCGGCACGGTGGTCGATCATCCGCGACCCCTGGGGGCCGACGATTGGCGTCTGCGCTTGCGGCTCGCGCTGTGGCGCCAAGGGGACCGCATCGAGCCTTGCGACACCGAGGTCCAACTGGAGCTGGGCGGGGAAGGCGCGCCGCCGTCGTTGGGATCTCGCCTGCGCGTGCGTGGTTACTGGCTCGAGTCGGTCCCCCTCGGCAACGGCCAACCGCGCCGGCCTGGGTTGCCACGGCTGCGCGTCAAGAGCCGGCAGCTGGTGACCGAGGAGGCGCCGCCGGGGTTCCTGGCGAGGGCTTCCGGCGCCCTGCGTCGGCGCCTCGAGGCCGCGCCCGCCTTGACCGACGACGGCCTCGGCGCCGCCTTCGCCCGCGCCCTCGTGTTGGGCGACGCCGGGGTGATCCCGGTGCCCGTGCGCCAGGGGCTCACGCGGCTGGGGCTCGCCCACGTGTTGTCGGTCTCGGGCCTGCACGTGGCGTTCGTGGCAGGGCTTGGTCTGCTACTCGGACGCCGGTTGCCGCGTTGGGCCCGTGCCCTCCCGGCGGTGATCTTGGTGGTGTTCTACCTGCTGGCCGTCGGGCCGTTGCCGCCGCTGCTGCGTTCGGCCGGCATGGCCGCGCTGGCCGGAGCCGCGCTGCTCGCCGAGCGGCCGCCGGTCGCCACCAACGCGCTGGCTTTGGTCGCCGCCGGTCTCGTGGCCTGGAAGCCGAGCCAACTCGGCGACCTGTCCTTTCTGCTGTCGCTCGCGGCCACGGCGGGATTGGTTTTGCTGGCGCCGGCTTTCCTCGCCGCCTGGCGGGGCGCCGAGCAGGGACCCACGAACCCGCTCCAACGCGGTTTCGCGGTGACCCTGGCGGCGCAGCTGACGACCTTGCCCTGGACGCTGCCGCTTTTCGCCCTGGTCACGCCGTGGGCCGCGGTCGCCAACCTGGTGGCCGCGCCGTGGCTGGCGCTACTGTTGGTGGTGAGTCTCCTGGCGGTCGGCGTGGGGGCCTTCGTCCCGACTCTCGGGTCGGCCCTGGGGCCGGCTCTCGAGGCTCTGGCGAGCCCCGCTTGGGCCTTGACGGCGCTGCCGGCGTCGCCCTGGGTGGCCGTCCCGTGGTCCTCGTCGCCGCTCACGGCGCTGATCCTGGCGGCGGTGATCGCCGCGGCGTTCCGGTGGCCACGGCGCGGGTTGCCCTTGTTGGGCCTGGCTGTGGTGGCGCTGGTCGCCTGGCGGCTGGTTCCCGATCGCGACCCACCCCTCGAGATCGCCTTCCTGGACGTGGGCCAAGGCGACGGCATTCTGCTGCGCGATGGCTCACGGGCGTTGCTGGTCGACGGCGGCGGTTCCTTGGGGGGTGGGGACTTCGGCGGCCGGGTGCTGCTGCCCGTCCTGGCGCGCTTCGGCATCACCCGGCTGGAGGCCGTCGTGGCCTCCCACGAGGACCGCGACCACTGCGGCGGTCTGGTGGATCTCGCGGGGCTCGTGGCGATCGGTGAGGTCGCCGTGAGTCGCGCCGTCGCCGCCACCGAGTGCGGCCAAGCCCTGGCCCGGGCGGCACCGGTCCGCGTCCTCGCGGCTGGTGACGAGCTCGAGCTCGGTCGGTGGCGGATCGCGGTGCTGCATCCGCCGGCTGAGGCCGGGAGCGCGGGCAACGATGGCTCTTTGGTGCTGCGGGCCGCAGCCCGCGGCCGACGGTTCTTGCTCACCGGCGACATCGAGGCGGCCACGGAGCGGGCCCTGTCGGCGGCGGACCTCGGTGCTGATGGGCTCAAGGTCGCCCACCACGGCAGCAAGAGCTCCAGCGGAGATGCCTTTCTCGACCGCGTCGGAGCGTCGTTGGCCATCGTTTCCGTGGGTCGCCGCAACAGTTTCGGCCACCCCGCCTCGGTCGTGCTCCGGCGTTTTGCGGACCGCGGCATCCGAGTGCTGCGCACCGATCGGGACGGTCTCGTGGTGGTGGCGATCGAAGAGGCAGGGCGATGGCGGATTTCTCTGCCCGGAAGTCCGAAGTGAAAACCGAAGGGCGCGGAGTTGAGGGAGGCCAATCCCATCTCCGCGCCCTTTTTGGAGCACCGATCGTGAACGATCGCGCTCAAAGGGTTTCTTACGGGTGAGCGTTCAAGTCGGATTGGTGTTCGTTCACGGAACTCCGAGCGCTTTGCAGCTGACCTCCATATCGGCCTGGAGGCTGGTGCCGAGCAACTTGCCGCCGTTATCCGTAAAGGTCACTGTTCCCGCACCGTTGGGGCCGAAGAGGACTCCGACCTTGGCCGTGAAATTCTGGTTCGAGGAGATGTAGGAAATGGCCCCCATATTGAGGTCGCAGGTCCTCCAGTCGCGGGACCGGCGGCTGCGGTCCGTATGGTCACCATCCCAGGTTTCACGACCGAACCCGACGAAGCTCCAGCCGTTGCCCGTGGCCGAGGTGACACCGCCGCAGACCACGACCAGGCACTGGCCTTGGAAGTTGGCGCAGTCGACCTGAGCGTTGACCTGGGCGTAGACGGAACTCGTCCCGCCCAGTCGGTGGGAGCGAATGGCACCGTAGGCGGCATCGAGATAGAAGTCCGCGCAGTTGTCGGCTCCCATGCGCCAGCCGCTGCGAATCCTCGGGGCGATGCTCCCGGCCACCGGAGGCAGTCCACCGCCGCTGCCGGAGCCGCTTTCCGGGTAATGGAAAGTGCTGTCGGAGTTGGTGTCGGCACACACCGGGTAGTAGTTCGAGGCCGGCGGCACGGTCATGTCGTCGGAGACCGCGGGGTCATATTCGGCCCCGGGGATCAGGTAAGGGTAACCCGGCGCCCCCTCGGGCCCGAGGTCCGGGGTGACGTCGTAGAGATCGACGTCGTTGTCGAGCGGACAGTACTCGGGATAGGGGTACGGGTCCGGCAGCGGGTCCGGATCGGGCGGTGGCGGCGGCGGGTCGGGCAAGGGGAGCGGATCCGGATCCGGGGGCGGCGGCGGACAGACGTAGGGTTCCGGGTACGGGCAGGTGCGGGTGGTCGTGTTCACTTCGGGATCTTCGCCGACGTCCTGCGCGCTGACCGCGTAGGTCGCACCTACTCCGACGAACCACAAGGCGAGGGCGAGGGGGAGTCGAGTCTTCCACTTGAGCATCGAGGCGTCCTCTTCTCGAGACCGGCAGCCAGGGTGTTCCGGGTGCCGGGAACTGGTCGAGCGTTTCTAAAAGGCCGTGGTCTCTTAGAACAACTCGGTGCTCGCGGCGATGCAAAGAGAGACAATTTCTCGATATCGATATTTTATCGATTAGAAAGCTGGCGCGCCGGCACCCCGGCCACTCGGGCCGCGGCGGGCACGTCGGTGAGGACCACGGAGCCGGCGCCGATCAGGGCGTCGTCGCCGACGGTGATGCCGCCGAGCACGATGGCCCCGGCACCGACGGTGACCCGGTCCCCCAGGCGTGGGCAGGCGAGCTCGTCGAAGCGGGCTTCCCCGAGGGTCACGCCGTGGAGCAGCGTGCAGTCCGCGCCGATCACCGTCTGCCCGCCGATCACGAGCCCAATGCCGTGGGCCACGATGCAACCACCGCCGATCTGGGCGGCGGGCAGGATGTCGACGCCGCAGGCGGCGATCGCCCAGCGCCGGCAGACGGCGGGCAGGAGCGGCACACCCCCGCGGCGCAGGGCCGAACCCAGGCGGTAGGCGACCAGGGCCTGGAAGCCCGAGTCGAGCAGGAAGGCGTCCACGAGCGCGCGGCCGAAGCTCCAGCCCTTGACCGCGCGCAGGCGGGCGAAATCGCGGGACAGCCGGGGCCAGAGGCTCATGGCGCGGCTCCCGGGCCACGGCGCAGGCGGGCGAGCAGGCCCAGCCGCGGCAGCCGCCGCCACCAGCGGTAACGGCCGGTGATCTTCAGACTCAGCTCGAAGG
Organism: Thermoanaerobaculia bacterium; assembly: GCA_033762835.1. GTDB lineage: Bacteria > Acidobacteriota > Thermoanaerobaculia > Multivoradales > DATKCC01 > JANRLG01. The sequence goes on along the minus strand of JANRLG010000262.1, from coordinate 13,944 downwards.
CACTTTCCCCCGGCCCCACGGACCAGCGCGACAGCGCCCAGCGCTGGCCGTGGGCGGCCACGCCGTGGTCGGCGATGCCCACCGCCGCGGCGAAGCCGGCCTGGCGCACGGCGCGGCGGGCCCGGGCGTCGCAGCGGCCGTAGGGATAACAGAAGGTGGTCACGGGGCGCTCGAGCACGGCCTCGAGGTCCGCCTTGGCGCCCGCCGTCTCGGCCTCGAGTTGGCCGTCGTCGAGCACGGTGAGGTCGCGATGATCGCGGCCGTGGCAGCCGATTTCGAAGCCTCGCGCCGCGAGCTCCCGCAGCTCGGAGGCGGCGAGCAACGACTCGGTACGCTCGCCGGCCGCCCGATCCCACTCGTTGGTCCCTCCGAGAGCACCGGTGACGGCGTAGAGGGTGGCGGAAAAGCCGCGGGCGGCGAGGGCCGGTGCGGCGTGGTCGGCGAAGCAACGGCAGCCGTCGTCGAAGGTCAGCACCACCGAACGCCGGGGCAATGCCCGCCGAGTCGCGAGCTCGAGGGCACCGGCCAGGGACAGTCCCACGAAGCCTCGAGCCACCAGCAGATCGAGCATCGCGGCGAACTGCTCGGGCGTCAGGTAGCTGTTGGGATGCTGCGCCGGGGGCTCGAGGGGCGCCGGCTCGACGTGATGGAACATGAGGATCTCAGGCCGTCTCATGATGCCGCGAGCTCCTGGAACAAGGCGGCGTAACGGGCCGCGGTGGCGCCGGTGGGGAAGCCCTCGGCGTGGCGGCGAGGCCGGTCGCCCCAGTTCGTCGCAAGCGCCTGTTCGAACGCGGAGGCGTAGGCTCGGGAGTCCTCGGGATCGACGAAGACCCCTGCTTCCCCCAGCACCTCGCGGCGCACGGCGTCGTCCGTGGCGACCACGGGCGTGCCGCAGCCGAGGGCCTCGAGATAGGTCAGGCCGAAGGACTCGATCCGCGAAGGTAGCGTGAACACGTCGGCGGTACGGTACCAGAGCGGAAGCTCGGCGCGCGGCAGCACCAGCCGACGATAACGCCCGGGACCCAGCCGCTCGGCCGCCAGCCGATCGACGGCGGGGGCCTCGGGACCGTCGCCGAGCAAGATCAAACTACCGCGCCCGAGCTCGGCGACGGCATGCACGGTGGTCGCCCACCGCTTGTTGTCGTCGAGGGCGCCGACACCCAAAATCAGCGGCCGGGGTAGCTGGACCTCGGCCCGCGGGCCGGCGGGCGAAAACGTCGCGAGGTCGACCCCGTGGGGGATGACTTCGATGCGCGTCCGCGGCGCCCGCGCCCGCAGCATGGCGGCGGTGTCTGCGGTGAAGGTCACCGCGGCGTCCGGCCGCTGCCGGGCGAAGGCGGTCTCCCACTTGACGCTATTGCCGTGGGCGATGTCCACGAAAGCGCCGCGGCCGCAGAAGCGCAGCAGCCGCGCCACCCACGCGCCGACCAGCCCACCTTCCATGACGATGACATCGAAGCGCCCGCGCCACAGCCCGGGCAGGGCCGAGAGTGAAGCCGTCGCCCACTCGAGGTTGAGCGGGTCGAGAAATAACGTGTCGAGCACCTTTTTGCCCAATCGGGTGGCGCCGTAGAGCCGATTCACCCACGCCGTGTCGCGGTCGAGCGCACGGATCGTCACCGTCGGCAGCGGCGCCGGGCCGCGGCAAAAGAGCGTCACATCGATGCCGTGGTGCTCCGACAGCGCCCGGCCGAGCTCGAGCACGAAGGCCTCGGCCCCCCGCGGCACGACGCCGATGCCCGGCAACACGAAGGCGACTCTCACGCGAGAGCCTCCGGTTGGGGCCGAAAGAAGGCGCGGAACGGTTTGCCGAAGCGCAGAGCGTAGAGCCCCGCGGCCAGCGCCGCGGCGGCGAGCGACGCCCCCAGGCGCTCCCAACCCTCGTTCGGAAACACTCGTCCGACGAGCAGAAACAGCGGCAGCGGCACCAGGTACAAGACCAGGAGGTCGCGAGCGAGGCGCCAGAAGTCGCGCCCGAGGATCTGGTGGACCTGCCAGGCCATGAGCACATTCCCGAGCAGCAGGTAGTTGGCCCAGGCCATGCCCGGGGCGCCGTGCCGGCTCGCCAGGAAGAGACCGAAGCCGAGCAACGAGAGCAGGTTGAGGGCCACCACCACGAGCCAGATGCGGTCGCGCCGGTGGGCCTTCAGCAACTCGCCGCCGAGCCGAGTGAAGGGATCTACAAGGGGCAAGAACGCCAGGGCTTGGAGCAGCGGCACGGCTCCCGTCCAGGCCGGCCCGAGCAGCAGGCGCTGGGCCATGCCGGGGTTCCAGTAGAGGCCGTAGGCGGCCAGCACCTCGGCCGCGAGGATCGATACCGTGCCGATACGGAACGCCGCGAAGGCCCGCGTCGGGTCCGCCCGATAAGCCACGAGAGTGGGGTAGAGCACCCGCTGCACCGCCGGCACCACGAGGGTCGTCATCCGCACGCCCCACTGCCGGGCCTTGGTGTACTCGGCGAGGATGGCGGTGGTGATGAACGGGGCGACCACGAAGCGTTCGAGATACGGCAGGGTGAAGGCGCACAGGGCGATCAGACACAACCACAGGCTTTGCCGCAGCAGATCCGGCAGCAGGTGGCGCTCGAAACGTAAGACCAGGAGCCCGCGCACTCGCCACCACAAGAGCGCCGCCACCAAGCCGGCGCCCGCGAGCTCGGCGACGACGAAGCTCCAGACTCCCGCCCCGGTCAGGGCAAGCCCGACGCCCAGCACCGCGAGGGTGGCGCCGCGCAGGATCTCCGGCAAGACCAGGCGCCCCACCTCGAGCCGGCGCTCGAAGTACACCCGCGGCACCACCGCCAGGGCTTCGAGTAACACCAGCGGCGACAGCCCGCGGAGCACTGCCGGCAAGTCCGGATGGAAGCCTGCGAACAGCGGCGCCGCGGCGAGGAGCGCGAGCGTCATCAGCACCCCGGAACCCAGCGACCAGGCGAAGACCGTGCCGTAGGGCTCGCGGTCGTCGCGCACGAGCTGGTAGGAGACACCGAAGTCGCGCACCACCGAGGCGACCAGCACCGTCGCCAGGGCCAAGTCGAAGAGGCCGTGATCGACCGGGACGACCAGCCGGGCGAGCGCGATGTCGGTCCCGAACCGCAGCAGCACCCGCACCAGCTGACTGCCGTAGGCGGCCACCGTGGAGGCGAGAAAGCGGGATTCGGTGGTACCGCTCACGGTGCGCCCCTGGCCGGCCAGGTGGCGAGCACGGCGCGGTACCAGTGCCACTTGAACAGCACCACGCCGGGAAACGCCCGCCGAGTGCCGGCCAAGGCGCGCGGGTGGGCGCGGAAGATCGCCAGCGCCGCGGCTACGGCCTTGAGCGGAGAAAAAAGCGCAAGCCGAGTCCGCGAGCGCCAAGTGAAACCCCCGGCGAAGGCCTCCGGGTGGCGCTGGCGGAAGTCGTGGAAGTTGCTGCCGTACCAGCGAGCATGGCCGGCGAGTTTCGCTCGGCCGTCGCGCACGGCGGCGTGCTCGACCCGTGCCGCCGGCTCGAAGGCGGTGGCGAAGCCCCGGGAGCGGGCGCGGAGCACCCAGTCGAAGTCCTCACTCGTGGTGAGCGCGGGGTCGAAGCCGCCGAGCGCGTCCCAGGTTGCCCGCCGCACGGCCAAATTGAGGCTGCCGAGAGGCCCGCGAGTGTCGTCCTCGGCGGCGCGATCCGCCAGTAGCTCATGGAACGAGGCGATGTTGTCCGCCAGAGCCCAGACGTTGCCGGCGCGCGGGAAATCGACGGACCCGCCGGCCACCGGCGCGCGGTCGAGGGCACCGGACAGTGCCCCGAGCCAGCCCGGTTGGACGGCACAGTCGGCATCGACGAAGAGGATTTTGCTGCCGTGGGAGTGGGTCACGCCGAGGTTGCGGGCGGCTGCCGGATTGAGCGCCTCGGCGGTTTCGAGGAAGGTTAGGCCGGCCGTATCGCGGGGTACGAGGCCAGCATGGTCGCGACCCACGACGATCACCTCGACACCCGGCCCTGGGGCACCCTCGCGGCGCAGACTATCGAGCGTGCGCCCCACGGTCGAGGCATCGAGGCTGGGAACGACGATCGAGATCGCCGTTCCCGGGTGGTCGTTCACAGCTGGCGGTGATCGATGAGTCGCGTCCACTGGCGCGAGCCCAACCGGCTCATGCGCTCGATCCGGGCCTCAGCGAGGCGGTCGCCGGCTTCCTGGGTGGAGATCTTCTCGCGCTGGGCGGTGTCGAAGATGGCCAGCAGGTTGTCGTAGATCTTGCGGGTCATCTTGAGCGCCCGCTCCCGGTTGTAGCCGAGCAGCTCGTTGTAGACGTTGATCAGGCCGCCGGCGTTGATCACGTAGTCCGGGGCGTAGAGGATGCCGCGGGCGGCGAGGGCCGCGCCGTCGCGGTCTTCGTCCGCCAACTGGTTGTTGGCGCCGCCGGCGACGATCTGGCAGGCCAGCTTCGGAATCGTGTCGGGGTTCAACGAAGCGCCGAGGGCGCAGGGCGAAAACACGTCGCAGGGCACCGCGGCGATCTCGTCGACGCCAACGATCTCGACCCCCATCTCCCGTCCCCGAGCCACCGCCTCGGCATCGACGTCGCAGCCGATGACTTTGGCGCCTTCCTTGATCAGGTAGTCGGCCAGGTAACGGCCGACGCTGCCGAGGCCCTGGATGGCGACCACCCGGCCAGCGGCGGAATCGTCACCAAACTTCCACTTGAGGGCCGACTTGAGGCCCAGGTGGACGCCGTGGGCGGTGACCGGCGAGGGGTCGCCGCTGCCGCCGTGATCGGTGGAAACGCCGGTCACCCAGCGGGTTTCGGCGAGGATGACCTCCATGTCCTGCATGCGCATGCCGACGTCTTCGGCGGTGATGTAGACGCCCTGGAGGGACTCGACATACCGGCCGAAAGCGCGCAGCAGCTCCTCGGATTTGTCTTTCTTGGAGTCACCGACGATGACGGCCTTGCCGCCGCCCAGGTTGACCCCCGCCACGGCGGCCTTGTAAGTCATGCCGCGAGACAGGCGGAGGACATCCGTCAGTGCTTCGTCGAAGCTCTCGTAGGGCCACATGCGGCAGCCTCCGAGGCCGGGACCGAGCACCGTCGAGTGCACGGCGATGATGGCCTTCAAGCCGATATCCGGGTTCGAGCACACGACTACGCGCTCGTGTCCCATCGTCGCCATCTGTTCGAACAATTCCATCGTCGCTCCTGGGGGGTGAGGGGTGGTGCGAAACGGCGAGAGTTTACCAGGGGGCAGGGGGAGAAGGACACCAACAACAGCAACGACGTAACGACTTCTCGCGGGCTCGCGGGCTCGCGGGGGCAGAGGCCGTCGTTCTCGTCGTTGGCGTCCCGGGTGTCCTTTTTTACTTCTTCCGCTGGTAGTCGCCGTCGAACACCACGTTCCAGGTGGCGCCGCCGTCGGTCGACTGCTCCCACAGCTGGCGCACTTGATCGGGGCCTAGTTTGGTGAAGGACAACCGGGTCTTGACCGGCTTGCCGCCCGGACCGGGCCCGTCGGCTTCGTAAACCAGCTTGCCGGGTTCGGTGAACTGGCCGTGGAGCTCGAGCAGGTTGCCGCGGCTGTCGATCCAGGTCTGCTGCCAGCGTTTGCGGTTCTTGTCCCAGAAGTTGAAGCTCTTGCCCGTACCGCCACCACTGGCGGTCCAGTTTTCGAAGACGACGCAGCCCTCGAGGATCACTTCGACGTGGCTCGTGCCCGCCTGGCCGCCCTGAGAAAGCACCGTCCAGTCGCCGGCCCAGAAGTCGAAGGCGCGAGCGTTGTCGTCGTAATGGCAGGGACGGGCGTTTTTGTCGGCTGCGGACACCAGGGCCTGGAAGGCCGGGTTGCTCCGCAGACCGGCTAGGTCGGTGCTGGTTTCGAGGGCCTTGGCTTGGCCGAAACCGCCGTTGACAGCTTTCTCGAGCAGCGCCAGGGCCTCCGCCGTCTTGCCCTGCTGGGCGTATGCGGCGACGTGATCGACGGTGAACAGCGGTGTCGGGGCGCCGCCGGAAGCCGCCTGGTCGAAGGCGGTGGCGGCCTCGGTCCACTTGCCGAGCCGGGCGTAACACTGGCCGATGCGCATCTTCAGCATCGGGTTCTGGGGCTGAGCCGCCGATACCTTCTCGTAGGCCACCACGGCGGTGGCGAAGTCCCCGGCGGCGAAGGCCTTGCGGGCCTCGTCGAGCCCCGGGGGGCCGGCGGGCGCCTGCGCGAACAGGGCGGAAGACAACAGCAGGGCAGTCGAGAAGGCGAGCAAGGCACGACGCAGATTCATCGTTCGCTTCTCCGGCAAAAGTGAGGTTGGGGACACCGAGGCGACCGCGGCGAGCCGTGGTCACCGGTTCGACAAAGTGCTGAGGGAGAGTAACACGGCGGGGGAATCGGGGCGCAGCAAGCAGCGCCCCTACAAGAATGGCGTTTTTCCGCCGATTTCCCGGTCTTTGGTAGGGGCGCTGCTTGCCGCGCCCCACGCCCTCACGGCGGGCCCACCGCCCACGGTAGATCATCCGCCTCGAAGCCGTTTTCGAACACCAGGCCCGGCCAGCAGGTGCCGGGGACTTGAGCGTGGGTGATGGCGATGTCGTCCAGGTACCAACCTTCGCGGGTCTGGCTGGCGTCGGTCGAGAACAGGAAGCGGATGCGCACCGTCTGGCCGGCCCACGGAGTCAAGTTCACCGTGTGTTGCGTCCAGGTCAGGTTCGTGCCGGTGAAGGCGGCCCGGCCGGTGGCGAGCCCGCAGGCGTCGGCACTCGAGTTCATGGTGCCCGGGTAACCCGGCGTGGGAGTCAGGGGCGCCCAGGTAGCGCCGCCGTCGGTCGAGATCTCGAGGACCCCGCCGTCGAAGCTCGACTCGATGTCGCGCAGCGACCAGAAGCTCAAACCTGGCGCCTGGCCGGCTGTCAGCTCGAGGGGCGGGCTAACGGCGGCGGCGCAGTAGGTGTTCTCGTAGAGGGAAAAGTAGCTGCGGGCGCCAGTACGGAACCGCGCGGTCGAGGTATGCCAGGCGAGGTGACGCACTTCGTTGCCGCCGGCACTGAGCTCGAGCAGGTTCTCGTTCGCTTCGCCGCCCGAGGCCCAAGTACCGTCGGTCGGGGGGCCATTCGGGGTGATCCGCACCTCGGTCGTGTTCGAATCCTCGGCTCCGTTGGCTCCGTCCACGGCTCGCACGACGTAGAAGTTGTTGCTGCGAGCAGGCGCCTCGTCGCGGTAGGTGGCCGTGGTCACTCCGGTAGCCACCCGGTTGCCGGCGCCGGGCACGAAACCCCCGGTGCCGCTGCGGTAGACGTTGAACGAGACCGGTCCGCCGCAGGCCGGGGCCGGGGCCGTCCAGCCGAGATCGACGACGCAGCTCGGGGTGCCCAGGGTCGACGCCGAGGTGACGCCGCCGAACACCGGAGCCGCCGTGCACGGGCCGGTGGTGGTGGCCTCGGCGCAGACGCTGACTTCCGAGGCGCATTCGCCCGAGGCAGCCACCTCGCGAATGCGGTAGGCGTAGGTCACCTGCCCGGACACCGTGGTGTCGGCGAAGGTCGTGGTGGTGATCCCGCTGGCGACCGCGGAGAAGGCGGCCGTGGCGCAGGTGCCTTGACCGCGTTCCACGGTGAAGGTCGTCCCCGGCGTTCCGCTGCCCGTCCAGGTGACGTCGATGCGTTGATCGCCGTTGCCGGCCGCGGTCGTCGTTGACGGCACCGTCGGAGGGGTGCAGAGGTTCGGCCGCAGCACGAACAGGCCCTGTTCGATGCCCGAGACGAGCACCGTGCCGCTCGCGAAGAACGGATAAACGTTCCAAGCGCCATTGAAGGCCGCCGTCTGGCCCTGAGGGTAGATGTCGAAGAAAGCGACCTCGGTCAAGTCGGCCTGGGCGAGATTGTCGAGCCGCAGAATGCGCAGCCCGGCCTGGTAGTTCGCCTGGAAGACGTGATTGCCGACGATGTACTGGTTGTGGTCGATCACCGGAATTCCGGAATCGTGGGCGCCGACGAGAACCGGCGCATCGAGGTTCGCGAGGTCCCAGACCAGGGTCTTCTGGTTGTGGTCGAAGTTCGACTCGTCCAACTCGTCGTCCATCAGGAACCACCGCTGATCCTCGGTCAGCCAGCCCTGGTGGGTGTACCCGCTGCCCGCGTACCCGGTCCGCGAGAGCTGGACGGGCGCGCTTTTCGTCGTCACGTCGACGATTGTGAGCGTGTCCTCGTTGGAGGCGAAGCAGATTTCTTTTCCTTGGTGGGCGATGTCGGGTCCCGAGTAGACGACGCATTGGGCGTCGTGGGTGTACCCGTCAGCGCTGAAGCACCCGGCGAAGGTGGGGGTCAAAGGGGTCTGGATGTCCACCATGTGCAGGCCGGCGTTGCAGGTCGTGGTGCCCTGGCGAGACCCGACGGCATAGGCGAAACCCGTCGCCGTGTTCACCACCAGATCGTGGGCGCGGCCGAACTCGGCATAGTGGGCATCCTCGGTGAAGGTCACCGGCGGCGCGACGACGTTGCGCAGACGTCGAAGGTCGAAGACTTGGAGACCGTGGTTGGTCGCCTCGCTGACCACGAACGCGTAGTACCCGTACGCCTTGACGTTGCGCCACAACGAGCTCGAAGAGTGGGTCGGCAGGAAACCGAGGTACACCGACTGGTCGGGAACCGTGACGTCGACGAAGGCGGTACCCGTGGACAGTCCCATCAGGGCGTACTCGCGTCCGGTGTCCGGGTCGGTCCAACCCCACACGTCGTTGCCCGTGCCACCGCCAATCGCGGCATTCGGGAAGAACTCGAGCAAATCGACGTTCGAGCAAGGGTAGGCCCCTGCGAAGCCGTTGAGGCAAGGGGTCAAATGCAGCGGCGTGAACTCGTGGGCCGCCGAGTCGTGGTTTTCCGCGAGCAGCCGCTTCTCCGGCTCGGCGTGAAAGTCGGCCGGGTCATCCTGGGCGAGGGCGGACACGGCGAGGCAAGAGACGACGGCGAGCGAGGCGACGAGGTAGCGCATCCCGGACTCCAAAAGAAGATCAAATCGAAGAAGGACGATGACTCCGGAGAGTGTAAAGCAAAGCGCCGACGACCAGGGCGATGGCCGCGGCGATCAAGTTGCGCGCGCTCGCCGCCGAGGCCAGCACGAGCGTGACGATGACCGCGGCCACGGGCACCAGCAGGCCCCCGGGAATCGTGAAGCCCGCCGGGCGATCCCGGAACTTGTGGCGCAGGACGGGCACCGACAACGCGGTGGCGAAGTAGACCGCCAAGCGGGTGACCGCCGAGAGCGCCGCCAGCTGGACGAAGGAACCGGTCAAGGCGAGCGGCAGGGCGATCGCGGTTTGCACGAGGATCGCCACGGCCGGCGTCTGCCATTTCGGGTGCACCCAAGCCAGCCGGTCGGACAACCAACTCGGGCCGAAGCCGCCCTTGGCCAGGGCGTAGAGGTACCGCGGGCCGGCGAGCACGGTGTTCGAATTGGTTCCGAGAATGGACAACGCGCCGCCCACGGTCAGCAGCCAGCCACCCCAGTTCCCGAGGAAGCCCCGCGCGGCGTCGGCCAGCGGCGTCTTCGAGGCGGCGACGTTCGGCAAGGTGCCGAGGGCCACGGCCTGGACGGCGAAGTAGAGCAGCGTCACGAGGCCGATCTGGACCAGCAGGGCGAAGGGCACGTCGCGCTTCGGGTTCTTGAACTCGCCGGCCGGGGCCGCGGTGTTCTCGAAGCCCGCGTAGGCGAACAGCAACAGGAGGGCGGCTTCTCCAAGGGGGTTCTGCCCAGGCGCGAGCGGCGCCGCGGTTTGGCCGGCGAAGGTCTCGGGCGAGAAGGCGAACACCCCGGCGCCCACGAACACGAGCAGCGGGAGGATCTTGGTCAACACCAGGAAGATCGCCGCCCGCATGCCGGACTCGACGCCGATCAGGTTGATGGCGGTCAACGCCAGGAGCGGCAGGGCAATCGCCAGCTGTTTGCCGAGGCCGTCACCAACGGCGGGCACCAGGAAGGACAACGCCTGGGCGAAACCGACCGAGAGCGAAGCCACCGAGGCGACGCGGGTCAGCCAGGCCATCCAGCCGACCTCGAAGCCGGCCAAGTCGCCGAAGGCGGTCTTGGCGTAGAGATAAGCGCTGCCGGGTTCGTCGAAGCGCGAGGAGGCTTCGGCGAAGCACAGGACGAGCAGGAACACGGCGAGCCCCGCGAGCCCGACGGCCCACACGCTGGCGGCGCCGAGCAGCAGGGCGGCCTCGGCCGGCAGCAGGTAGACCCCGCTGCCCACGACGTCGTTCAACGAGAAGCCGACGATCTGCCACCGCGACACGGCGCGGCGCAGCGGTGTGCCCCCGGATTCACTCATGCTAGCTTCTCCGCCCGACGGAAATGAGTAAGCGAGTCTACATCGCCGCCACCGGCGGCACGATCGCCATGCGCCGGACGCCCTCGGGCTGGGCCACCGAGCCGGGTTTCCTGGCCGAGCTACTGGCCGGTTTGCCCGAGCTCCAGGCGCCTGAGATGCCCGCCTACGACCTGCACGAGTACGAGCCGCTGCTCGACTCCTCGAACATGACCCCGCGGGATTGGTGGCGCATCGCCCAGGACATCGAGGAGCACTACGACGATTACGACGGCTTCGTGGTGCTCCACGGCACGGACACCATGGCCTACACGGCCTCGGCGCTGCCGTTTTTTCTCGAAGGTCTGGGCAAACCGGTGATCGTGACGGGCTCCCAGATCCCGCTGTGCGAAGTTCGCAATGACGCCCGGGCGAACCTCCTGGCCTCACTGCTGATCGCCGCCCACGAGCCGATTCCGGAAGTCTGCCTGTTCTTCGGGGACAAACTCCTGCGCGGCTGCCGGGCGGTGAAAGTCGACGCCGACGGCCTCTCCGCCTTCGACTCGCCGAACTACCCAGTGCTGGGCGAAGCCGGCATCGCGATCGAAATCCACTGGAACCGGGTGCGCCCGGCGCCGTCGCCCAACACGCGCTTTCGGGTTCGCGAGGTGGACGAAGTGGCGATCGGCGCCCTACGGCTCTTTCCGGGCATCCCGGCCGCCTTCGTCCAGAACGTCCTGCGGCCGCCACTCAAGGGCCTGGTCCTCGAAGCCTACGGCGTCGGCAACGGCCCGGATCGCGACCCCGCTTTCTTGGCCGCCCTCGCCGAGGCCACCGCCCGCGGCGTCGTGATCGTCGACACCACCCAATGCCTACGCGGCCGCGTCGCTCTCGGCGACTACGCCGTCGGCACCGCGCTCGCCAACACCGGCGTCGTCTCCGGCTTCGACCTCACCGCCGAGGCGGCGCTGGCGAAGCTCTACTACCTGTTCTCCGTGGGCTTGCCCCCCGAAGAAGTCAAGCGCCAGATGGGCCGGGACTTACGGGGGGAGTTGACGGTGGGGTAGGGGGCGAGCCTTCGGCCGGCCTGAAGGCCGGCCGCTACCCCCGGAAGTCATTGATTTTCTTGAGGTAGCGGCCGACCTTCAGGTCGGCCGAAGGCGGCTTGGTCACCACGCCTCCCGACCCACCGAAAGCCCCGTCGCCACCTCGTCGTGGCGATTCTCCTCGGTGACGTGTTCGAGCAGCTCGTCAAGGTTCGGCCGATCCTCGTGTTCTTCCGTGACCGGCAAGTCGATGGGCTCGTTCACGCCGCCGCCGACGGCGCGGGCGCCGCGTCGGGTCGTTTGGACATCACGTCGGAGGCGTACAGCACGGCGGCGCAGCCAACGGGGAAGAAGACTTCGCTGACCACGCGGCTCAACAAAGCGACGGGGGTCAGGGCTCCCGGGCCGGCGGCGTTGATCATCAGCACGACCAGGGAGCCGCCGAAGACGGCACCGACGGCGAGGCCGGCGGCGAGGTGGCCGGGGAGGGTGACGCGGCCCTTCTTGACCAGCCAGGCGACGAGGAGAGCCAGGCACAAGTACTGGATTCCCTTGATCCCGGCGACCAGCAGCGGTGACGGGGCGGCGATCGCGGCCTCGGCGACCCCGAGTCCGGACTTGGCGCCCTTGTGGAGGGCCCGGGCGACCATGAAACCGGTCGGCGCGGCGAGCAGTCCGGACAGCCCGGTCCACACCGGATTCGCCTTCGAGGCGGCCCGCCCGAAGGCGAGGCCGACGCAGACGATGACCGACCACGGCACCTTCTGAAACAGATCAGCGACGAAAGGCATGAGACTCGGCAACGACGTTCCGGCCACGGCAAGGCCCAGGAGAACCAACTCGATCAGACAACCGAGGATCACCGACAGCCACGCGGTGTGGAGCATGGCGCGCTTGGGATCGATGTTCCACAGTGGGGCGGCAGCAGGGGTGGATGCGGTCATGAATCCTCCAAGGGTCGTCGAACGATACGAACCACGCTGGCGGTCGGCAAGAGGGGCCAGGCCCTGATCGAGGAAAATTTCCCTGATTCCCTGGTGCCCCGAGATCGGCCGAGAGGTTCAGCTTGCCACGGAAGTCCAGGTTTGGCATAGACTTCAGGCGTTCCTGTCGTCTTGGCTCATGGTTTGCGGAGAAGCCTGGTCCCCGACCTTGCGCGGAGCTCGGTTCCGCGCTCCCGAGTGCTGGTACCGTCGAGAACCCAGGAGATCGCCAGGATGCGAGTGATCAAGAGCGACCGATTCAGCGCCCCGACCGCCGCCGGAATCACCGCCCGCCCGAAGCCCCAAGGCCGGGCCGGGGTGGTGCTCGCGGGCCGGGATGCCGAAACCCTCGCCCCTCTGGCCAAGGCCCTGCGGGCCCGTGGCCACTTCGCCCTCACCGCCGGCAGCCTCGCCGAACTCGAACACCTGTTGGCCGTCGGGCGGACCTCGGTCGTCGTTGCCGATGTCGATCTCACCGACTCCCCGGCCGGCGTGGTCGGCTGGATCGCCGAGCGGGCGCCCGGCGCTCCGGTCTTGCTGCTGGCCGGAAGTGACCAGCGCACGGCCGCCGTCGACGGCCTGCGGGCCGGCGCCTACGCCTACGCCACGAAGCCTCTGGACCTCGACGAAGTTTCCTTGTTGCTGACGCGTGCCCTGGCCGAGAGCCGCTTGAGCCAGCAACTGGCGGATTGCCAGCTCGCCCGCGAACAGCTCGAAGCCGAAACCCGCCGCCGTGATCGCGGCGTCGCCTCCCGGCTCGCCCTGGCCCTCCAGTACCGGCAAGGGGAGACGGCGTGTCACATGGCACGCATCGGTCTCTACAGCTCGACCTTGGGTGCCGTCTTGGGCTGGGGCCAGGAGGACATCGACGACTTGCGGGTGGCGGCCAGCGTGCACGACATCGGCACGATCGGGATTCCGGAGCGCATCCTCGCCAAACCGGGTTCTCTGACCAAGAGCGAGCTCGATCTCGTGCGCCGCCACACCCGCATCGGCGCCGATATTCTCGGTCGCGCCGACACGCCGATCATGGACCTCGCCCGCGAAGTGGCGCTGTGCCACCACGAACGCTGGGACGGCAACGGTTATCCGCTGGGGCTCGAGGGCGAGGAGATTCCCCTCGGCGCCCGCATCGTCGCCGTGGCCGATGTCTACGACGTGCTCGTCCACGGTCGGGTCTACTTCCCGCCGACCAGCGAGGACTACGCCCTCGACTACCTCGAACGCGGGCGCGAGACGCAGTTCGACCCCGAGGTACTCGACGCCTTCTTCTCGGTGTTGCCGCAGATTCAAGGCATTCGGGCCGCTCTGGTGGATGCCCCGCTGCCGGCACCGCCCCCGGTGCAACGCCAGAAGCGGCCGGCCTTGCGGCTGGTGTAGGCGACCTGTCGGCCGACCTGAGGCCGTAACAAAAAGTCTACTCGATCTCGGCAATTGACGGCGTAAGTCGTTTGCCGAGATAGCTTTGCCTGCCTCGGCTTCGACCTATCGCCGAGCCAGATTTCGAGCGCTGGGTGCGTTTTTGGGGACTTCCGGCTTTGTGGTTCGTGTTCGTCCGTTGCCGTCCACGGGGAGGACCGGCGGGGTAAACCCTGCCGACTGCCGCCGGTCGGCCCTCTCCCTCCCGGCACCGTCCGTGCCCTCCTTCCCCCAGCCTTCG
>JANRLG010000261.1:0-3088 GCA_033762835.1 Thermoanaerobaculia bacterium | reverse complement strand
GGTTGCCGTGCCGCCCGCGGCGGGCTGGACGGTCACGGCCAGCATGGCCCCTTGGACGTCGACATTCGAACAACCCGTCACTTGGGCGCCGATCGGCAGCCAGACGGTCCGCGGCGCCGTCACGTTGGCGGCCACGACCCGGGCGGAGAAGCGATCGGTGCCCGCCGGAGAGAAGGACAGATCGCTGATCTCGGGGGGAAGCGTCGTCGGGCGTGTGAGCGTCACCGTGCCGTTGCAGTTGTCCCGTTGGACGCTGATCGTGCTCGTTCCCGCCTGGCCGGAAGTCAGCGTCAGGCTCGCCGGATCGGCCGTCAGCCGCACCCGCGGCGTGCTGCCGCCGCCCAGCACCGTCAGCTCCACCGGGTTCGAGAAGACCAGCGGTTGCAAGCCGTTGGGATCGAGATACTGACCCTGGACCGACAGAATGTAGACCCCGGGTGGGGTCAAGGGACTGGTGAAGATCGTCACCCGCGCGGGATCGACCTGGCGGTCGGGCTCGGCCCGCGCTCCGGACGGCAAGCCGTTGACTCCGAGGTACCACACCGGGCCGACGTTCTTCCGGACGATCTCGAGGTTCAGGAAGGCGGGCTGGCTCTGGACCACCGCCTGGGCGAGCGGCGAAGCGTTGATCGAAACCGAGAAGTCGAACGGCACCCGAATCTCGAAGTCGACGGGAAGCGTCGCCACCCCTACCGTGCCCGGCGGCAAATCCGGGGTCGCCGTGAAGGAGAAGCGGGTGCCCGAAACGCCCTGGGGCAGGGTGATGTCGAGGCGAAAGAGATTGCCCACCGTGCCCATCGCCGGAGTGATGGCCACCTGAACACGCGGATCGCCCACCAGGATGAGACCGACCACGCCGTCATAGCCCAGCCGTTCGATCGCGATGTCCACCCGGACGGTCGCGCCGGAGCCGGCTTCGCTGGTGGCTGGGTTGGCTTGGAACCGGACGCTACGCTCGACCACCAGCCGGGCCTCGGCGGCATCCACCTGCACACCTCCCGGGGCCTGACCGCGGATCTGGAACGCGCAGCCCGTCGGAGGGGGGCATTGGTCGGTGGGATTGGGCGTGGTCACCGACAACGACGCGTCGTTGCCGAGGGCCGGGTTGGGATTGAAGACGCCGTTGAAACCGGCCGGCAACCCCGAGGTTCGCAGTTCGATCGGTCCAGCGATGCCGCCGCGACGGATCCGCACGGCGTAGTTCGCGCGGCCCCCGGGAGCCGTCCGTGCCACCGGAGGCTCCACCTCCAGCCGTATGGGGCGGACGACCTCGACGACAAAGGACGTCGAGCGGCTGAGGCACCGACCGGCCACCACCCGGGCCGACAAGGTGACTAGGTACGTGCCCGACGGCGTGGCCAGGTTGGTGGCAAAGGTCACTGTGGCCTGCCCCGGCAAGGCGAGGCGCTTGGGTGACACCGTCACGACCGGTCCGGCCGGACTCACGGTGACGCCCAACTCGACCGTGCTGGCGCCGTCCGGGCAACTGAGATCGAAGGGGAAATCCCGCGAGCCGCCGGCCGTTACCGTGGGATTGGCGCCGAAGACGGCCGAAAAGGTCAGCTCTCCGCCGCCGGGTACGGGGCGCCCCCCGGGGGCCTCCGCTTGCGCGAACGAGGGTAGAGAGCTCGCCGCCAGCAGGCCGCCGAGAACGGCGAGACCGCGAGCGACTCGGCGAGCGATCGGAAATAGAGGCATCGACATGGGAGTCTCCTTGGCATGTTGCGCAGCGGGTTGCCGCGCGATTCGCTCGGAGGTGCTCGCCGGGTCGGATCAAATTACTCAAAGCCGGCTCAAAGGAAAATCAAACCCGAGGCGTGGCCAAAATGGCACTCGGCCCGGAACCTCGGCGCGCCGAACTCCAGTCGAACCAGGCTTTTCCGCCCGTGGGCACTGGCACTCGACTTGCACCGCGGGCCGGTCTGGAGGACCGACGATGACCGATGGCGTGACCACCTTGGAAAGCCCCCCGGAGCTCGAACGCGCGACCCTGGCCGTCAAGCGGGTCGCGGCCGAGATCCACAAGGTCATCGTCGGTCAGGACGAGCTTGTCGAACGGTTGCTGGTGGGTCTGCTCGCCCGCGGCCACCTGCTGCTCGAGGGCGTACCCGGGTTGGCCAAGACGCTCGCGGTCAAGACCCTGGCCGAAACCCTCGACCTCCCCTTCCGGCGCATCCAATTCACTCCCGACTTGCTGCCCGCGGACCTCGTCGGCACGCTCATCTACGACGTCGCCAAGGGCCGTTTCGAGCCGCGCAAGGGGCCGGTCTTCACCTCTCTGCTGCTCGCCGACGAGATCAACCGGGCTCCCGCCAAGGTCCAGTCGGCGTTGCTCGAGGCCATGGAGGAACGCCAGGTGACCCTCGGCGACGTGACTTGGACGTTGCCCGAACCGTTTCTCGTGCTCGCCACCCAGAACCCGATCGAACAGGAAGGCACCTACCCGCTCGCCGAGGCGCAGACCGACCGCTTCATGTTGAAAGTGCGCCTGGGTTACCCGAGCCGCGCCGAGGAAGCCGAAATCCTCGATCGCATGCTCGTCGACCGCCCGCTCCACGTGCAGAAGACGCTGGACGCCGCGGGGCTGTTGGCCCTGCGCGAGGCCGCTGATCAGGTCTACCTCGACGGCCGGATCAAGCAATACGTGCTCGACCTCGTCTTCGCCACTCGCGACCCGGCCGCCGCCGGCAGTCCCGATTTGAAGGACCTGATCGCCTTCGGCGCCTCCCCTCGCGCCACCCTCTTCCTCGCGCGCGCCGCCAAGGCCCTGGCCCTCGTGCGCGGTCGCGGTTACGTGGTGCCCGAGGACGTCAAAGACATCGCCCCCGACATCCTGCGCCATCGCATCGTGCCGACCTACGAGGCCGAGGCCGAGGAAGTCACCGCCGAGGTTCTGGTGACCAAGCTGCTCGCCCGGGTTCGCGTGCCGTGAAGGAGTCCGTGTTGTCGTTCTTCGATTTCGGGATCGGCCGACACGGAGGTCGGCCGCGACACGGCACGGATGGCGCTGTGCCTGGCACTGTCGATGCCCGCCGGGAGGGTCGGACGAGCCCGGCGAGGAGCGCAGACCTCCGGGAGTGGGTTCGAG
>JANRLG010000260.1:0-3509 GCA_033762835.1 Thermoanaerobaculia bacterium | reverse complement strand
CGAGGCGCCGGTGGGAGTGGCGGGCGAGCTGCTGATCGGCGGGATTCAGGTCGGCCGCGGATACCACGGCCGCCCGGCGTTGACGGCGGAGAAGTTCATCCCTGATCCGTTCGCGACCGAGCCCGGCGCACGGCTGTACCGGACCGGGGCTCTGGCCCGGTGGGTCTCACCGCCCGACACCCCCGCCGCCGTAGGGGCGGACCAACGTGTCCGCCCGTCCGACGCAGGGAACGATGCCGCCGTAGGGGCGGCCCCCCGTGGCCGCCCTCTTCGTGGTCACGTCGAATACCTCGGCCGCATCGACTTCCAGGTCAAAATCCGTGGCTTCCGCATCGAGCTCGGCGAAATCGAATCGGCCCTGGCGGCCCAACCGGGGGTGCGCGAGGCGGTGGTCACCGTGCGTACCGTCGGCGGTGGCCCGGCTCTGGTGGCGTACCTGACGGCGACGGTCGACGAGCTCGACACCGCCGCTCTGCGCGCCGCCCTTGCCGCGCGCCTGCCCGAGTACATGGTGCCGGCGCACTTCCTGGTGCTGCCCGAAATGCCGCTCAACCCGAGCGGTAAGGTCGACCGCAAACAACTCCCGGCTCCCGAGGTCCGGGCCGGCGCGGCCGAGCGGGTGGCCCCGCGGACGCCTCTCGAAGCCCACCTCGTCGGCCTGTTCTCGAGCCGCCTGGGTGGTGCCGAGCTGGGGGTCCACGACGACTTCTTCGCGTTGGGCGGGAACTCCATCGGCGGGGCACTCCTCGTCAACCAACTCCAGGACGAGCTCGGCGAGATCGTCCACGTCGTCACCCTCTTCGAGGCGTCGACGCCGGCCCGCCTGGCCGAGTTCCTCGAGCGCGAGTACCCGGCGGCAGTGGCCAAACTGGTCGGGCAGGTGGGCCGCGAGCTGCCGACCGGGGCGCTGGCCGAGGGCATCTCGGAAAGCGACGTGCTGGCCATCCAGGCCACCCTGGCACCGCTCGTGGCGCGCCCCGTCACCCGGCGCAACGGCCGGGCGCTCTTCGTGCTCGGGCCGCCGCGCTCGGGCACCACGCTGCTGCGCGTGATGCTCGCCGGTCACCCGCGGCTCTTCGCTCCGCCCGAGCTCGAGTTGCTGGGCTTCGACACCTTGGCCGAGCGCCGCGCCGCCTTCCCGGGGCCGGACGCTTTCCGCCTTGAAGGCCTGACCCGCGCCGTCATGGAGCTGCTGGGCGTCGACGGCGCCGAGGCGACCCGCCAACTCGACGCCCTCGAAGCCGAGGGGCTCACCGTACACGAGCTCTACGGCCGCCTCGAGACGTGGCTCGACGGGCGCCTGCTGGTCGACAAGACCCCGACCTACGGCTGGGACCCGGCGACCCTGGCGCGCGCCGAAGAGAGCTTCGTTGACGCCCGCTACCTCCATCTGGTGCGCCACCCCTACGGCACCATCCGCTCCTTCGAAGAAGCGCGCATCGACCAAATCTTCTACCGCCGCGAGCACCCCTATTCACGCCGCCAGTTGGCCGAAATCCTCTGGCAACTGGCCCACCGCAACATCCTGCGGTTTCTTGCGACGATCCCGCCGGAGCGACGCCTCACCGTGCACTTCGAGGCGCTGGTGCGGGAGCCCGAGGCCCAGCTGCGGCGTATCACGGACTTTCTCGGCCTCGGTTTCGAACCCGCCATGGCGCGGCCCTACGGCGATCCCGCCGAGGCGCGCTCGCGCCGGATGACCGATGGCGTGCACGCCGAGTCGCGCATGCTGGGGGACGTCAAGTTCCACCAGCACCAAGGCGTGGATGCCGACGCCGCCGACGCCTGGCGCCACCACTACCACCACGACTTCCTCTCGGAGGGCACCTGGCAGCTCGCCGAGTTGCTCGGGTACGACCCCGAGACCGAGCGGGTGGGGGCGAGCTGGGCGCGGGTGGTGAGCGAGCCGGCCCGCCCGGGGGACGAGGACGTGCTGAGCTTCCAAGAGGAGCGCCTGTGGTTCCTCGATCAGCTCGAGCCCGGCACGTCGCTCTACAACCTGGGCTCCGCCTTGACGCTCACCGGCGCGCTCGACGTCGACGCCCTCGGTGCGGCCCTCGGGGATCTCGTCGGCCGCCAGGCCTCGCTGGCCACCCGTTTCGACGCCTCGGGGGGCCGGCCGCGTCGGCGGATCGCGCCCGCGCAGCCCTTCCCGTTACCGGTCATCGACCTGACTCCGCTGCCCGCGGCCGAGCGGGACGTCGAGGCCCGGCGCCGGGCGGCGGAGTTCGCCCACGGCGGCTTCGACCTCGCTCGCGGCCCGCTGTTCCGGGTGCTCCTGGTGCGCTTGGCGGACGATCGCCACCTGTTCGCCTACTGTCTCCATCATTCGATCGCCGACGGCTGGAGCCTGCGCATCCTGATCGAGGAGCTGGCCGAGCTCTCCCGGGCGCGCCGGGCCGCGGAGGCGCCGCGCCTCCTGCCGCTGCCGGTGTCCTACGCCGACTTCGCTCGTTGGCAGCGGCGGTGGCTCGCTGGCGCCGAGCTCGAGCGCCAACTGGCCTTCTGGCGGACCGAGCTGCGCGGCGCGCCGACGGTGCTGGAGCTGCCGGCCGATCGCCACCGCCCGGCCGAGCGGTCGGTGTTGGGGGACACGGTGCCCCTGCGCGGGGGCCGCGCCTTGGCGGACGGTCTGGCCGCCCTCGCCGCGCGCTCCGGGGCGACCGAGTTCATGGCCTTCGCCGCGACCGTGGCGGTGCTCCTGGCGCGGTCGGCCGGGGTCGCCCAGGTGCTGCTCGGGGTGGCGGTGGCGAACCGGGGCCGCCGCGAGATCGAGCGGCTGGTCGGGTTCTTCGTCAACACCCTCGTCCTCCGGGTGGATCTGACGGGCGACCCGACGATGCTCGAGCTGCTGGCCCGGGTACGCAAGGCGACCCTCGGCGCCTATGGCCACGCCGAGCTGCCGTTCGAAAAGCTGGTCGAAGAGCTGCAACCGGAACGCAGCCTTTCTCACGCCCCTCTCGTCCAGGTGCTGCTGTCGTACCAGAACGCCGAGCCGCCGCGGCTCGACCTGCCGGATCTGAGCCTCGAGCCGGTGCCGTTGGGCCAGGAGACGGCCAAGTTCGACCTCACGTTCCAGGTCGGCGAAACGGCGTTGGGCCTCGGCGGTTGGCTCGAATACGCCACCGATCTTTTCGACCGCACCACCGCCCGCCGCTTGCTCGACCGCTTCGGCCACCTGCTGGCCGCCGCCGCCGCGAATCCCGAGTTGCGGCTGTCGCGTCTCGACTGGCTGTCCCCGGTGGAACGCCAGCAGTTGCTCGAGTGGAATGCCACGGCGTCGGCCGTGCCCGCGGCGACGGTGCACGGGTTGTTCGAGGCGCAGGCGCGGCGGACGCCGGATGCGGTGGCGGTCACCTCACCCCCCAGCCCCCTCTCCCCACCGCCCTCGAACCCCCGACCGGGAGAGGGGGAGGAAGAGGGCGTCATCGAAGAATCGGCCGACACGGAGGTCAGCCGCGACTCGGTGAAGTCGGTGGTCGAGGTCGCCGTAGGGGCGGCCCCCCGTG
>JANRLG010000259.1:0-14775 GCA_033762835.1 Thermoanaerobaculia bacterium | reverse complement strand
GCTCGGTCGCCGGAGCGCTGGCGGTTTTGACGCCGGTCTTCTTGCGCCCGCGGCCGCCGCGGCGGCGGCGCTTGCGCTTGCCGGCGGCGGTCGTACCTTCGCCGTCGCCGTTCTCGGTGTCCTCCCCCTCGTCCTCGTCCTCGGGGTCATCGGCCATCAGCTGGCTGACGGTGACGACCGGGGCGAGAGGCTTCGGCGCTGGTTTCGCCGGGCGCACGGGGCGCTCGTCGCCGGGATCACGCTCGAACCACTCGATCTCCTGATCCGGCCGGTGGAGAGCAGGGGAGGCGATGACTTCGATGTGGATGTCGAACTCGTTTTCGAGCGCGGCGATCTGCCGGCGGCGACCGTTCTGGAAAGCGTCGGCGAGCTCCGGGTGCAAGGCGATGCGCACGCGCTTCAGGGACGAGCCGGCGGCCCGAGCCTCGATGCGCCGCAGCAGATTAAGGCCCACGAGCTCGGGGCTCGCAATGCGCCCGGTGCCGCCGCAGGTGGGGCACGGCCGGTGGGTGCGGACCTGGAGGGCCTGCTGGATGCGCTGGCGGTTGATCTCGAGCAGGCCGTTTTCACTGATGCGCCCGACGGACGACCGCGCCTTGTCCGCCTTCATGGCGTCCTTCAAGGTCTTTTCGACCTTGCGGCGATTCTTCATCGCTCTCATGTCGATGAAGTCGACGACCACCAGGCCGCCCAAGTCCCGCAGCCGGAGCTGGCGGGCCACCTCGAGGGCGGCCTCGACGTTGGTGTTGACCGCGGTCTCCTCCTGGGTCGCCGCCTTGGTCGAGCGGCCGGAGTTGACGTCGATGGCGGTCAGGGCTTCGGTGCGGTCGATGACGATCGACCCGCCGGAGGCGAGCGGCACGCTGCGGCCGTAGATGCCTTCGATCTGGCGGTCGAGATCGTAGCGGGCGAAAAGCGGCGCGCGATCGACGTAGCGCGTGAGCCGCATCTTGGTGCGCGGCATGAAGGCCCGCAGGTACTCTTCGGCCTTCTGGAACGCGTCGTCGTCGTCGATCAGGACTTCCTCGATCGAGGCGTCGAGGTGATCGCGCAGCGCCTGGACGAGCAAGTCCTGGTCGCTGTAGAGGAGCTTCGTGCCTTTGCCCTTCTTGGCCTCGGTCTCGATCTGCTTCCACAGCCGGACGAGGGCGGCGACGTCGCGGGCGAGCGCGGTCTTGTTCTGCTCCGCGGCGTTGGTGCGCACGATGAACCCGAAACCTTTGGGCACGTCGAGCTTGGCCACCTGGTCCTTCAACTGGCGGCGCAGGTCCTCGTCCTCGACCTTGCGCGAGACGCCGCGCGTCTCGTCGAAGGGAGTCAACACGAGGTAACGGCCGGCCAGCGAGAGATTGGTCGTGAGAACGGCGCCCTTCTGGCCCTCGCTCTCCTTGCTCACCTGCACCACGATGGGCTTGCCCCTCTCGAGCACCTCTTCGATGCGCGGCCGGTGGGAGTCCTTGGGCTGGTGGTAGAAGGCGTCGGGGCAAACGTCCTGGATCGCCAGGAAGCCGTGACGTTCGGCTCCGTAGTCGATGAAGGCGGCGTTCAGGGAGGGTTGGATGTTGGCGATGGTGCCGCGGTAGATGTTGCCGCGAGTGACACCCGCTTCCGCAGCTTCGACCTGGAAGCTGTCCAGGGTCGAGCCGGAAACTACGGCGATCCGCAGCTCCTCGGGGTGCTGCGCGTTGATCAGCATTCGGCGGGTCAAATGAGGAGCTCCTTGGCGAGTCGTTCGAGCGAGTGGGAGCGAGGAGCGCTCCAGGCGGGAGCCGATTGTATCCGCGAAAGCGGTCAGGGGCGAGTTTCGAGGAGGGAGCACTCGGTCTGAGCTCGATTGTTGTTCAGGCGGGCCGCTCGACGGGCTTTGGGGGCCTAGGAAAAACCCGCACTTCGCCTTCCGGCCCAAGGACGAAGTCCACTTGGTCGCCGGGCCTCAGACCGAGATGTTCGCGGATCTCCCGAGGCATGGTGAGCCGGTTCTTGCTGGTCAACGTGGCGATCATGTAACCACCTCCTTATGCTAGGCAGGAGGCTACTACGGGGCGTTATCCGCGTCGCCCAAAGCCGTATCGCCGCCAATACCAGACCGCGAGCAGGGCGCTCCAGAGGAGCACGGCGAGGTAGATCACCAGGCTGATCCGGAAGCCGCCTTCGGTTTTCGGCCAGTGGCGCAAGTAGGGCGGCAGGAGGACCAGGTCGTAGACCAGGAAGGCGGCCAACTGACCGAAGGCGTTGGCCGCACCGGGCCGCCGCCAGCCGTCGAAGAAATAGGCGGCCGAAGCGAGGAACAGGCAGCCGAACATGACCGAGCTCTCGGGTTTGAGCTTCCAGGGAAACACCACCGGCACCTGGATCAGGAGCAGCACCGTGGTGATCGCCAAAGCCACCGCGAAGACCAGGAACGAACCGCGGACGACCGTTGGAACGGGCCGTGCGTCTTTCCAAGGGAAACGCCGTCCGATGACCGCGAGGCTCGCACCACCAGCCGCCAGGACCGCACAGACGACGGCCCAGCCGAGCAGCAGGCCCTCCCCGCGCTGGGCATAAAGCCAGCCGGTGGTAGCGGCGAGGCCACCGCACATGAGGGCGAAGCCGACGGCGCCGCCGCGGGCCGCACCGAGCTCGAGCGTCCAACCCGTCCAAAACAGGGCGGCACTCTGGCCGAGTAGGATCGACGCCACGAACAGATGCGACAGAGGCCCATCGGGCCACGGCCAGAGGGCGAGCGCCCAGTCGCCCCGCAGCCAGAAGCCACCGCCGAGGATCAGAAGACCCGTGGCAAGCGTGAACAAGGCGGCACGAAGGACTCGGGGCGTCATCGTCTTCTCCTTCTTGGGGCGCGCGGCAGGCTACCACGGGCCTTGACCGGCCCAGCAGGCCCCGGTAGGTTCCCGCCGTGCCACCCGAAACCCGTCGTTGGCGCGCCGGTGCCAAGCCCTGCCGGATCGACTTGCAGGACTCCGAAACCGGTGCTCCGCCTCGCTGTGCCACGGTCTTGACCCTCGGGGCCGACGACCGCGCCCTCGCGGTGCGCTTCGACTGCGTCGACCCCGACCCCTGGTCGCGCTTTCGCCGACGCGACGAGCCCCTGTGGCAGGAAGAAGTCGTGGAAGTGTTTCTGGCTCCCGGCACGAACACGCCCCGCCGGTACGTCGAGCTCGAGGTGAGCCCGGCGGGGGTGCTGTTCGACGCTGTCATCGACAACCCCACGGGGCTCCGTCGCGATCTCGTCGCCGACACGAGTTGGGACGGTCCGGGGCTCGGGTGGGCCGCTGGCCTCGCTCCCGGCGGCTGGTGGGCGACTTTCGAAATCCCCTGGGCGACCGTGCTCGCTGCCCTCGGGCACGAGGGGCCAAATCCCCAGGACTGGCGGGCGAACTTCTACCGCATCGACCGCCCACGGGACGGCTCGCCCGAGGAGTTTTCCGCGGCGGCCCCCACGCTCGTCACCCCGGCCGACTTTCATCGGCCGGAGTGTTTTGGTTACCTGGTTCGGGTTTGATCGACGGGCAGGCACAGGGGCCTGCCCCTACGGCTGACATTCTTCGTCCCGCAGGGACGTTTGAATGTAGCGAGCGAATTCATTCGCTCGCGGGGCGCGAACGAAGAGGGGCGCAGCAAGCAGCGCCCCTACGGAAAATGACACTTTGCGAGGACTTATCGACGTTTCGCAGGGGCGCTGCTTGCTGCGCCCTCAGGCCGGGCTGGGCAGAGGCGTGACGCCGCCGGGGCTCTCCTCCGGCTCGGCCGTCTCCACGCTGGGAGGCGGTGGCGGAGGCGTCACCCGCACGGGTTCGGGCGGCATCACCGGCGCCAGGTCGAGGCCGGTCATTTCCTTGATCAGCCCGTAGACCCGCACACCGTCCACCGACTCCTGCTCGAGCAGCTCCTTGGTCAACTTCTCGAGGATCGGACGGTGTTCGACCAGGATTTCGGTGGCGCGGCGGTGGCCGTCGTGAACCAAGCGCTCGACTTCCTTGTCGATGCGGATCGCCGTGTCCTCGCTGTAGCGGGAACGCTCGCCGTAGTCGCGACCCAGAAACACCGGCTCTTCGGTACCACCGAAGGACAGCGGCCCCAGTTGCGACATGCCCCACTCGCAGACCATCCGCCGGGCGAGATCGGTGGCGCGGTCGATGTCGTTGCCGGCGCCGGTCGTGATGTCGTCCTGGGTCAGCTCCTCGGCCACCCGCCCGCCCATGAGGATGGCGATCTGGGCCTCGACGCCCTTCTTGCGCAGGTTGTACTTGTCCTCGGTGGGCAGCTGCATGGTCAGGCCGAGGGCGCGACCGCGCGGGATGATCGTGACCTTGTGGATCGGGTCGGTTCCCGGGATGAAGGCTGCCACCAGAGCATGCCCCGCCTCGTGGTAGGCGGTGATCTGCTTGTCCTTGTCCGTGAGCATCATCGTCTTGCGCTCGACGCCCATCAGAACCTTGTCCTTGGCGAACTCGAAGTCCTCCATCATCACCACCTTGCGGCTGCGCCGGGCGGCGATCAAGGCGGCCTCGTTGACGAGATTCTGGAGATCGGCACCGGCGAAGCCCGGGGTACCGCGGGCCACGGTGCGCAACTCGACGTCCTCGGACAGCGGAATGGCGCGGGTGTGAACCTGCAGGATGCCGAGGCGGCCGTTGATGTCCGGCCGGTCGACCATGACGCGACGGTCGAAGCGGCCGGGCCGGAGCAGTGCAGGATCGAGCACGTCCGGCCGGTTGGTGGCAGCGATCAAGATCACGCCCTCGTTAGTCTCGAAGCCGTCCATCTCGACCAGCAGCTGGTTCAACGTCTGCTCGCGCTCGTCGTGACCGCCGCCCAGCCCGGCCCCACGGTGGCGGCCGACGGCGTCGATCTCGTCGATGAAGATGATGCACGGGGCGTTTTTCTTGCCTTGCTCGAACAGGTCACGAACGCGCGAGGCGCCGACGCCGACGAACATCTCGACGAAGTCGGAGCCCGAGATCGAAAAGAACGGCACGTTGGCTTCTCCCGCGATGGCGCGGGCCAGGAGCGTCTTGCCGGTTCCCGGCGGGCCCATGAGCAGCACACCCTTGGGAATGCGCCCACCGAGCTTCTGGAACTTCTGGGGCTCCTTCAGGAAGTCGACGATCTCCTGGAGCTCGTCCTTGGCTTCCTCGATGCCGGCGACGTCCTTGAAGGTGACCTTCTTGCCCGAGGCCGACAACAGCTTGGCCTTGCTCTTGCCGAAAGACATGGCCTTGTTACCGCCGCCCTGCATCTGGCGCATGAAGAAGATCCACAGGCCGAAGACGAGCAGCATGGGCGCCCAGAACGACAGGATCGACAGCAGGGCGCCGTCCTTGGCTTCCTTGGCCGTGACCTGGACGCCTTTCGCGCTCAGGCGCGAGACGTAGGCGGGATCGGTGTACTCGACCGGCAGCTGGACCAGGAACTCGGGCGCCTGGCCCGGTGCGGCATCCGGCTTCCAGGTACCACGCAGCTTGTTGCCCTCGATGAGCACCTTGGCCACGCGGCCGTCTTCGACCGACTTTTCGAACTCCGAAAGGGCGAGCTCCTGGCGTGCCGCCATGCCGCCTTGGAGGACTTGGAAGAGGAAGATGACGACCATGAAGATCGCCATCCACAGAATCAAGGTTTTCAGGGTCGAGTTCAACGTCGATCCACCCTAGTCGATTGGTTCTCTAGTTTTTCCGCCAGACGCCCGAACGGCATCCCGGTACACGGGAAGCGTAACCCGGATCGGCCGGCGGGGATTCCCCCGGAGTCAGGCACCTTCGTCCCCACCGGTCGCGGGACCGAGTCGGCCGATGAACGGCAAGTTGCCGAACCGGCCCTCGTGCTTCAGCCCGTAGCCCACCAAGCCGCCCGTGCGGCGAACGGAAAAAGCCGAATGGGCGACCTCCAGATCGGTCTTGCGCTCTTCCGGCATGTCCACCAGAGCGACGAAGCGCACCGAGGCCGCGCCTCGCTCGCGGAGCGCCGAGGCCAGGTAGGTTTCGGGGACCCCGGAATGAACGACGTCCTTGACCACGACGATCTCTTGCTCCGAGATGTCGGGCAGCGGGTAGTGAATGTCCATGACCTCCGCCGCCGCCACCTCCGGATGCCGGTATTTGACCGGAACGAATTCGAACCGCACGGGCGCGTCGAGAGCCCTCACGAGGTCGGCCAGAAAGAGCACCGAGCCACCGGAAAGTCCCAGGTACAGCGGGTCCTTGCCGGCGTAGTCGCTGGCCAGGACGGCGCCCAGAGCCTGGACGCGCTGGCGGATTTCCTCCGCCGTGAACACTGATTCGATGGTCTCCGCATTCATCACGGCAACACCTCCACCACCCACGCGAAAAGACTGCCGGGGGTCAACCGAAAAGCCTCGTCGATCGTCACCCCGGGGACCCAAGCGATCCGCCCGCCGATCTCGACCAACGGCAGGCGATCACGTTGCTCCCGGGGTACCCGGTGGTCGATCAACACGTCTTTCAACTTCCGCCCCCCGGGAGCGCCCAAGGGCCACAGGCGATCCCCGGGTCGCCGGCTGCGCACGGTGACGACGCTGCCTTCCTCGCCTGACCACGCCAGCGCGGCGCGGTGTGGCTCGCCCCGAAACATCCAGGGCGCGACCGGCGCCCGGCTGATCGCAAAAACTCGTCCGAGTTCCGGAATCGCCACCTGCCCCGGAACCCCGAGAGTATAAGAAAAGGCCCGCGGTTGCCGCGTCTCGGACGGCCGCTGCCGCATCCAATACAGCCGACCGCCGGGCGCCGCCGCGACCCGCGTTCCGCCGGGGCCGTCACAGGCGATCCGTACCGGAGCCGCTGTGGGCGAAGTGCTCGCGCACCCCTCGCCCGGGACGAGCTGGCGCCGAAGCTCGTTTCGAACCTCCCGCGGCAGCGAGTGGGCGAACCCCGCCGCCCGCGCCAGGGCCGCGAGGGCCGCAACCCCCAGGGCCTCGGGCAAGGAGTTCCAAGCCCGCGCCGAAAAACTCACGCCCGAGAACTCCGGAACCGCTTCGACGAGCTCGAGCAAGCGCGGATCGAGCCGCTCCCGAACCCCTCGGGCGTGGGCGGCCAGGCGTGCGAGCGCCGCGCTGAGGTCTACCGACGGGGCGCAGCAAGCAGCGCCCCTACCTCGGGAGGGGTCGAGCGAATCAGGCTCCGTAGGGGCGCTGCTTGCTGCGCCCTCCCCTTGGTTCTGTCCAGAGTCCTGCCCTCGTTGGAGATAGGGCAGCAAGAGCCGCCGTACGCGGATCCGGGCCACGGCGAGGGACTGGTTGCCGGGGTCGACTACCGGGACGAGCCCCGCGGGCAACGCGGCGTGAACCGCGGCGCGCGGCACATCCAGCAGCGGCCGCACGATCCGCCCGCGGCGGGGCGCGATCGCGGCCAGCCCATCGAGCCCCGAGCCGGCGAGCAGGCGCAGCAGCACGGTCTCCGCTTGGTCGTCGCGGGTGTGGCCGGTGGCGAGGTAGCGCGCCCCCCAGGCATCCGCGACCTCCTCGAGGAAGTCGTATCGCAGCCGGCGCAGCGTCGCCTCGGGACCGGCTCCCGCCGCCGCGGGCACCCGGCGTTCGACGTGCACGGGGACTCCGAGCGTCCGGGCGATCTCCCGCGCGGCCGCGGCTCTAGCCGCCGACCCGGCGTCACAAGCGTGATCGAGGTGAGCGGCCCGCAATTCGGCTCCCCGGCGGGTGACCACGGGGATGAGCGCCGCCAACAAGGCGGTCGAATCCGGACCGCCGGAAAAGGCCACGAGCAGGCGATCGCCCACGCCCAAGGGCGCCACGTCGGCGAAGAAGCGCTCGAGCTCCGAATCAAGGGAGGACATGAAGATGGTAGCGGCGAAGGGAATTGAACCCTTGACCTAACGGTTATGAGCCGTTCGCTCTAACCCCTGAGCTACGCCGCCAGATGTTTGGTCGTCACCGGAATGCGCGGTGGAGGCCACCGCGCATTCCGGGCTGCGCATTGTAGTGCCGACGGGGGCAAAAACCCAAGAGCCGGGCCGGGATTTCTCCCGCTCCCGGCTCTTTTGCCACGGTTTCAGAGCTCAGCCCCGGCGAACCCGGCTCGACGAAAGGTCAGCGCAGGCTTTCCTGGCAGCTGCGGAACTGGCTGAAGAAGTCGCGCATCGAGGACGACAGCGACTCGTCGTTCAGGCGGTAGATGACGTTCTGGCCCTGGCGGGTGTCGACCACCAGGTCGGCCTCCTTGAGGACCGACAGGTGGCGCGAGATCGTGGGCTGGGAGAGATTGAAGTTCGCCACGATCTCTCCGACCGTGCGCGGACCCACCTCGAGAAGCCGCAGGATCTCTTGGCGCGTCCCGTCCGAGAGGGACTTGAAGAACTTGGTCAGCTGCCGCTCGTCGCGCAGGAAGGCACGATCGAAACTCTTCATCGGCTTTACGGAGGCCATCGCCATCGCCTTGTCTCCTTCCAAATCGCCGGGTGTCGAACTGAACTCTTGAACCTGGATTCTAGGCGAGATGCTTGGCAGATAGTTGAAAACGACCTCCGCGGTGAGCGCCGACCTGACAACGAACTGAGCACAAAGGTGTAAACTTATGTATATGGGAAAGTTACAGCCGGGGCACGCGCCAACCCGGTGGCGCCAAAACAAGAGGCCCCGGACGACCGGGGCCTCGGAAGGAGCGGCGGCGGGGTGACGTCAGCCGCGGGCAGCGCCGAAACGGCCCGCCACGGCGGACCAATCGACCACGTGCCACCAGGCTGCCAGGTAGTCGGCGCGCCGGTTCTGGTAGTTCAGGTAGTAGGCGTGTTCCCACACGTCGACTCCCAGGATCGGCGTCTTGCCTTCCATCAATGGGCTGTCCTGGTTCGGCCGGGCGAGGACTTCGAGCTTGCCGTCGGCCACCACCAACCAACCCCAACCGGAACCGAACTGGCCGGTGGCCGCCGCGGTGAGCTTGGCCTTGAAGTCGTCGAAGGAACCGAAGGCCGCGTCGATGGCCTTCGCCAGCTCGCCGCTCGGGGTACCCCCGCCCTGGGGCGACAGGGTGGCCCAGAACAAGCTGTGGTTAGCGTGGCCGCCGCCGTGATTGCGCACCGCCGTCTTGATGGCGTCGGGCACCGAGGCAAACTCGCGCAGCAAATCCTCGACGCTCTTGGCGGCGAAGCTCGGGTGGTCGGCCAGCGCCTTGTTGAGGTTGTCGACATACACCTGGTGGTGTTTGCCGTGGTGGATCTCCATCGTCCGGGTGTCGATGTGGGGCTCGAGGGCAGCGTGGGGATAAGGCAGAGCGGGCAACGTGTGCATCGGGAACCCCTCCTTGGGAGAGTGTCGTTTCGAGGATTGCGGAGAATCCGTCTCCGCCCGAGGATTCTAACCCTCCCTCGGAAGTGCTTCTTCCCGCTTGACACACCCCGTGCCGTCTTGTATCTTCTGCGCCTCTTTGGCGGGCGGGGAGGTTAGCTCAGCGGTTAGAGCACCTGCCTTACACGCAGGGGGCCGTGGGTTCGAATCCCCCACCTCCCACCATGGGAGCCGTCGAGAGAGACCCGAGCGGGGTCGTAGTTCAGTCGGTTAGAATGCCGGCCTGTCACGCCGGAGGTCGCGGGTTCGAGTCCCGTCGGCCCCGCCACTTACATCGATTCGAAGTTCCCTCGCGCCACCCCCGGGGTGGCGTTTTGGAGTCAGGAAACCATGCGCGAGAAAGTCAAGTTGGTGTCGTCGGCCGGAACCGGTTACTTCTACACCACCACGAAGAACAAGCGCACCACGACCGAGAAGCTGCGGATGAAGAAGTACGATCCGAAGGTCCGCAAGCACGTCGAGTTCGTGGAAGAGAAGCTCCGCTGAGGAGTTCTCCCTGCCGCCCGCGCCGAGCGGGAAATGAAAAACCGGGGCCAGAAGCGCCCCGGTTTTTTGTTTTGGGTGGTGCCCAAGGACTCAGCAAACGTCGGTGTTCCCCGCCGGCAGGCTCGTGATGTCGAGCTGGAAGTCGAACGGATTGGGCGGATTCGGGTACAGGAAGCTCCTGATGTACCCGCCGTTGCAGGGCAGACCGAACCAGAGCCCGTGCCACTGGCCACGGAAGGGGTAGACACCGAAGATGCCTTGCCCCACCACCCGGGCGTAGCTCAGCTTGACGAAGAAATTGCCTTGCGGGTCTTCATAAAAATCGACCAGGTCGAGGCTGTCGCAACGCATGTTGTTGACGTTCGACGAGGTCGCGATGCAGACCTGATTGCCCCACACGTTGACGATCCGGCTCTCGTAGTAATCGTACGGGACCCACATCGTGGTGGCACCGTGGATCTTGTCCACGAACAGAGCTGCCGGTGCGGTCCGGGCGTCGAGGGAGCCTGCAACGCCGACCACGGTGAAAAACAACAGTGCGAGGGCCAAACGCTTCGCCATGAGATCTCCTCCTCGCGGGAGCGGAGTTGCTCCCGTCTGATCTCTGGGGCGGATTCCGCGGGCGAATTCCCTCAGTTGGCGACGTAACCCAGTGCCCGCAGCTCTTCTTTGAGCTTGGGATCGAGTTCCTGCTTGCCGCGGCTGGAGAGCCCGGCGAAGCGGCGTTCGAGCAACGCGGCGAGTTCGGTGACCTTGGCCGGGTTCTGCTCGGCGAGGTTTCGGGTCTCCCCGGGGTCACTGGCCAAGTCGTAGAGCTCGACGCGACCGATCGGGTAGTGGTTGGGGGGGGCCCCCACGATGCAAGTGGGCGAAAGGCCCTCGGGATTGAGCACGAGCTTCCAGGCCCCTGCCTGGACGGTGTGGATCGGCAGGCCCGAGTACTCGGAAAAGGCCGGCTTGTTGCCGAGATCCCCGGGCCGTTGCGAACTCATCCGGGACAGCAACGGCAGGAGCGAAACGCCATGTTGGTCCGGCGGAGCCGGCAGGCCGAGCAAGTCGAGTAACGTCGGCAGGACATCCGCCAGCTCGACGAGGTGCGACACGGTGCCCGCGGGCACCGCCCCCTCGGCGACGAAGCCGAGCGGCACATGCAGGGTCGACTGGTAGACCGAGCAGGCGTGGTAGAGGTAGCCGTTGTGCTCCGCCAGCTCCTCGCCGTGGTCGGCGAGCAGAATCACCACGCTGTTTTTCGCCCGCTCGCCGCCGGGCTCCAGGCCCAAGCCCGCGAGCAACCGGCCGACGTGGCCGTCGGTACCCATCACGGCGGCATCGTAGATCGCGTCCAAGTGTTGGAGATCGCGTTCCGAGAGCGGCACCTTCTCGTTCATGATGCGGTCGAGCGCCCACTTCTTGGCCGCCACCGGCCCTTCGTACCCGGGATCGAGGCGAGCGCCGCGATCACCGCCGTTGTAGTAAGGGCCATGGGCAGCGAACAGATGGACCCACAGGAAGGTCGGAGCGTCCGCGGCCGCCTGGTCCCAGGCCAGCGCCCGCTCGACCGTCTTGCCGTCCTGGCCGCCCGAACACTGGAGGACGTCGAAACCCTGGTGGTTGGCCTGGCACATGTTGGACAAGAACGCCCCGGTGCGGTAGCCGGCCCGTTTCAGAATCTCGGGCAGCAGCTCGATCTCCTCGGCGAAGGCGTAGCCGTTTTCGATCAACCCGTGGCCGCTCGGGTAGAGGCCCGTCAACACCGTGCCCAACGACGGCCAGGTTGCTGAGCGCGGGGCCGTCGCCTGCGCGAAACGGGCACCGCGGGCGAGCAAGGCGTCCATCGCCGGGCTGGCCTCCGGGCGGGTCGAGCCGTAAGCCCCGAGCCGATCGGCGCGCACGGTATCGAGGGTGATCAGAATCACGTCGCGCCCCGCCGCCACGCCGCGCCCGACACCGGCGGAACGTTCCGGCGGCGGCGCGGCACTCGGGCAAGCAAGGAGGGCGAAAGCGGCGGCAAGCAGAAAGAAGCAACGCGTTCGAACCATGGCGGGCGCAGATTACCGCAACGACGCCTCCCACACCGGCAGAATCCTGCATGCCCCCCGGTAGACTTGGACGACCAACCAAGAGACCGCGCCTGGTCCTCGCGTGGAAAGGCGACTCGGAATGAGTGACTCGATGACTCACGACACCCTGTACATCGGCTGCAACGGCTCGGTCGTCGCCATCCGGACCTCGGACGGCGCCGAGCTGTGGCGGACCTCGCTGCCCCCTGGCAGCTCCACCTTCCTTTCCCCCACCATCCAACAAGATGTCTGCCTTCTGCATCACGACGGCCGCGTCTTCGCGGGCTGCTATGGCCACCTGTATTGCCTGGACGGAGTCTCGGGGCAGGTTTTGTGGCACAACGAACTTCGCGGTTTGGGCCACAATGACGTCACCCTCGCCTTGGGCTACCAGTCGGTTCAGTTCGTTTCCACCCAGAGCCGCAATTAGTCGCCCGCGACAGCGCCGGTCTTTGCCCTTACCGGGCTCCCGTGCTACCCTTCGCGCCGCCTACCCGCGCCGGTCTCCCCCGGCTCCACCTCCGCTCCCCTACCCGAGGAGCGGAGAATGTACCGACCGAAGACCCCCGTCCGCATTCTGTTTTCTCTGTGTGCCACCGGCAACGAGCCGGCCTGGCACGAGTTCCTGCAGCGCTTCGGCCCCACCGTGCGCCGTGCCATCGAGCAGGTGTTCGGCCGTCGTTGTTGTCCTAGTGGGATCGAAGACTCGATCCAGGACGTCTACTGCGCCCTACTCGCAGCCGACGGCCGTCGGCTGCGCGCCTTTCGCGGGACCAGCGAATGTCAAGCGAGCGGCTTCCTGGCGCGCACCGCCGAGCGGCTGGCGCGCGACAGCGCCCGCGTGGCGCGTCGGCACGGAGGGTGGCTCTGGCAAACTCCGCGCTTTCGTTACCTGCCGCCGGCCGAGACGCTGGTGGACCCGGGTCCCGGGCCCGAGGCGCGTTTCTTGGGCACCGAACGCCGCCAGGTCTTCGTCGCCGGTTGCCGCGGCGTTTTGCAGGAGGCCGGAGCGGCGCGCGCTGTCGAGTTGGCGATCTTCGACGGCTGGGCGAGCCGCGAGTTGGCCCGCGCCAGCCGGGGCCGGTTCACCTCCGGGGCCATCGACACCTTGCTGTCCCGTGCCCGCCAACGGTTGGCTCCGCAGGGCTTGCGACTCCCCCACCGGATCGGCTACCGCGGCACCGATCTCCGGCGGGCCGTTTAGAATCCCGCGCATGATCACCGTGTTCACCCATCCCGACTGTCTCGCCCACGATGCCCCCGGCGGCTACCCGGAGAAGCCCGAGCGGCTCGCCGGCATCCTCGCGCTTCTCGGTCGGGAAGCCGACTTCGAGGTCGTCACCGCTATCCCCGCGGCGGATGCCGAGGAGGTCGTGCGGGCCGTGCACGATGAGCACTACCTGGGCCGATTCGCCCGCGCGGTCGCGCGCGGGGACGGCCTACTCGACTCCGCGGACAATCCGCTCTCGCCAGGCACCCACCGAGCCGCCTGGGGCGCGGTGGCGGCCAGCCTGGCGGCGGCGGATCACGTGGCGGCGGGCGCCAACCGCGTCGCCTTTGCCGCGGTGCGCCCCCCGGGTCACCATGCCGAGCACGCCGAGGCCATGGGCTTCTGCTTCCTGAACAACGCTGCCGTGGCCGCCGAACGACTGCGGCGGCGCGGGTTCGACCGGGTGGCGATCTTCGATTTCGACGTCCACCATGGCAACGGCACGCAGCACTTGTTCGAGTCCCGGGCGGACGTGTTCTACGCCTCGACGCACCAGTCTCCGTTTTATCCGGGCACCGGAGCGGCGGGTGAGGTGGGCACGGGGCTTGGCCACGGCACCACGCTCAACGTGCCGCTGCCGGCGGGCACCGGCGACGCCGATTTGCTGGCGGCGGTGGACGAGCGGATCTTGCCCGCTCTCGCCGCGTTCGCGCCCGAGGTATTGGTGCTTTCGGCCGGTTTCGACGCCTGGGCGGGGGACCCACTCGGCGGCTTCCGGGTCAGCCTCGAGGGCTTCGCCGAGCTCGGCCGGCGGCTGGGCAGCTTCGCCCGCGAACACTGCCGGGGTCGGGTACTGGCCCTGCTCGAGGGCGGCTACGACATTCCGCGCCTTCCCGAGCTGGTGACGGCCCACCTCCGGGGCCTGGCGGCAGGAGTCGCACCATGAGCTTTCACATCACGACCGACCGGCTCGACATTCGCCCCTGGCGCCCCGAGGACCGCGCCGTCATGGCCGAGCTGTCGAGCGACCCCGGAATGATGCGCCACATGACCGGCGGACGGCCCTGGACGGTGGACGAGCTCGACGGCTTTTTCGCCCGCCAGGCCGACACTCTCGCCCGCCACGGCCACTGCCTGGGCGCCGTCGAAGAGCGCGCGTCGGGCCGCGTGATCGGGCTCGCCGGGCTCCAGTACTTGGGCACCACGGGCGAACTCGAGACTGGCTACTGGATCGCCCGCGACCTCTGGGGCCGCGGCTTCGCCGCCGAGGCCGCCCGCGGCGCCCTGCGCCACGCCTTCGAAGTACTCCACGGCCCGCGGGTAGTGGCCATCACCGACCCCGCCAATCTGGCTTCCCGCCGCGTCATGGAAAAAATCGGCATGACCTTCCAGCGCCGCACCACCGGCGCCGAGCTCGGCCACCGCCAGCCGGAGATCGACGTCGTGCTCTACGCCATCGAACGGGCGGACTGGCAACCGGACGGTTAAAGATTATGCAGCCAAGCATTATGCTGGACGGCATAATTTTCCTGAGGACGCCTCTTCCTCTGGCCTCACTCGTAATCCGTGCGCACCCGCGGCGCGGCCACGGCGCGCAGGGCATTCAGCACCGCAAAGACGTCGATGACTTCTTGGGTCACCGCACCGGCCACCGGCGGCAGGTAGCCCGCGGCCGCGATCAGCATGCCGACGACCGACAGGGCCATGCC
>JANRLG010000258.1:0-15281 GCA_033762835.1 Thermoanaerobaculia bacterium | reverse complement strand
GCAGAGACCGGCACGACCCGGCCCGCGGACACCAGCCAGCCGCGCCCCCGGACGACCGGTGTGACGCGGACGACACCCGACACGGCGCGGGTGGCGGCCAGGGCGGGCTCGAGCTCCGCGCCGGCCGGCAAGGTCACCTCGATGGGCGGCGTGCGCGCCAGGATCTCGCTGCGCAACACATGTTGGAAGCCCGCGAGGGCCGACAGGAAGAGGATCAGGGCCGCCACCCCGAGGGCGATGGCGCCCAGGGCGACGACGGAGAGGAAAGTAGTGAAGGCGTCCCGGCGGGCACTTTTCAGATACCGCAACGCCAGCAGCCAGGGCAACGGCAGCCGCCAGGCGCCGCGCTGGGCGACGCCGGTCGGCTCAGGATTCGTCGTTCGGCTCACCGGCGAGCGGCCTCAGGAGCGGGAAGAGGATGACGTCGCGAATCGACGGGCTGTCGGTCAACAGCATGGTCAGCCGGTCGATCCCCAGGCCCTCGCCGCCGGCCGGCGGCATGCCGTGTTCGAGTGCGCGCACGTAATCGGCATCGAAGCCGTGGGCCTCGTCGTCCCCGGCGGCGCGCACGGCGAGCTGAGCACGGAACCGTTCCGCCTGGACGTCCGGGTCGTTCAACTCGGAGAAGGCGTTCGCGATCTCCATACCGCCCAGGTAGAGCTCGAAGCGCTCGGTGAAACGCGCGTCCCGCCGCGAGACCTTGGACAACGGCGAGATCTCGACCGGGTGATCGGTGATGAACGTGGGGCGATCGAGATGCTCTTCGACGGTCGCCTCGAACAGCGCCGCGAGCAGATGGCCGTAGGCCGGCACCGGCGGCGGCGGAATGCCGCGCGCGGCCAGCTCCGCGGTGAGCCCCTCGACGTTGTCCACGCGCTCGGCGGGTACGCCCGCGAAGTGGCAAATCGCCTCGGCCATGGTGAAGCGGGCGAAGGGCCGCTCGAGCCCGATACGCTCGCCTTTCCAGACGATCGCCGCCTCCCCCCGGACGGCCGTGGCGAGCTCCACGAGCAACTCCTCGGTGAGGACGATCAAGTCCTCGTAGTCGACATAGGCCCAGTAGAACTCGAGCATGGTGAACTCGGGGTTGTGCTGGGTCGAAATGCCTTCGTTGCGGAAGTTGCGGTTGATTTCGTAGACCCGGTGGAGCCCGCCCACCAGCAGTCGCTTGAGATACAGCTCGGGCGCGATGCGCAGGTAGAGCTCGAGATCGAGCGTGTTGTGGTGGGTCACGAAGGGCCGCGCCACGGCGCCGCCGGCCATCGGCTGCATCATCGGCGTTTCGACTTCGAGGAAGCCGCGGGCGTCCAAGAACCGGCGAATGCCCGAGACGATCTTGGCCCGCGCCTCGAACACCAAGCGGCTCTCGGGGTTGGCCACGAGATCGAGGTAGCGCATGCGATACCGCGCCTCGACGTCGGCCAGGCCGTGCCACTTCTCGGGCAACGGCCGCAGGGCCTTGGCGAGCATGACGAGTTCGCGCACGTCGAGCGAGAGCTCGCCCGTCTTGGTGCGGATCAGCCGGCCGGTGGCTCCCAGGTAATCTCCCAAGTCCACCCGCTCGAGCACGGCCTTGCCGGCCTCGGAGAGTTGGTTCAAGCGAATGAAGAGCTGGATGCGCCCGCGACCATCCGATAGATCGATGAATTGGAGTTTGCCGTGACCGCGCTGGGCCCGCACCCGGCCGGGCACCCGCAGCTCGAGCCCCAGCGCCTCGAGCTCCTCGGCGCTCTTGTCGCCGTAGCGCTCGACCACCCCGGAAGGCTCGAGGTCGTGATCGAAGTCATGGGGAAACGGTTCGTGACCGAGCGTCGCGAGCTCGGCCCGTTTGGCACGGCGGTTCTTGATCTGTTCGTCGAGTTCGGACATGGTGTTTTCGCGCCTCGGCCCACTGGATCGGAAAGGGGGGCCGGAACGGCCGGAACTGTACCTCGAAACGAATCCGGGCCGATCACCCTGCGGTACCATCCCCCCATGTTCAATCCGACTCTCGATCCAACGCTCGACTCGTTGCTCGACCAGGCTGTCCGTGATTGGGACGCTCGCGGCTGGCCCCGCCCCAAGGCCGTGGTGGTTTCCGGCTCGGGCCTCGCCCACGACCTCCACTCCCCCACCCATGGGCCGGTTCCCCTGGCCGAGATCCTGCCCTTCGAAACCCACGCGATCGAGGGCCACCCCCATCGGGTCGAGCTGATCGAGCCGATCCCGGGCCGGCCGGTCTTGTACTACCGCGGCCGGTTGCACTACTACCAGGGTTACAGCCCAATGGAGACGGTCTTCCCGGTCCGCCTGGCCGCTCGGCTGGGCGCGCGGGTGTTGATCATGACCAACGCCGCGGGCGGGCTCGACCCGGCCTATCGACCGGGCGACCTGGTGATGCTCAAGGACCACCTCAACTTGACCGGCCTCTCCCCGCTGCGCGGCCACCTGCCGGCCGACTTTGGTCCGCGCTTCCCGGACATGACCGGCGCCTACGACCCCGAATTGCGCCGCCTGGCCCACACCCACGCCGAGCGCCTCGGTATCGGGCTCGCCGAGGGCGTCTACGCGGGGCTCACGGGTCCGAGCTACGAGACCGCCGCCGAGGTCCGCATGTTCCAGATCCTCGGCGGCCAGTTGGTCGGCATGTCGACGGTGCTCGAGGTGATCGCCGCCCACGCCATGGGGGTGCGGTGCCTGGTGTTCTCGTTGGTCACCAACCTCGCCGCCGGAGTGGGGGCGCCCCTCGACCACGAGGAAGTCCTGGTGGCCGGCAAGGAAGCCGGACCGCGGGTGGTGGGGCTGCTGAGGAGTCTGTTGGAGGACTCGGGGCTCTGTTGAGAAGAAGAGCGTGGACGTTGGACGGAGTGGACGAAATGGACGAAATGGACTTCAGACGGAATCCTGTCCACTTTGTCCATTTCGTTCACTTCGTCCTTCACTCCAATCTCGGCAAGTAGGGCTTTTCGGCCAGTAGCCAGCCGCCGGCGTAGTCGCGCAGCAGGCGCATTCTGAGCACCAGCAGGTCCTGGCTTTCACCCAGCCGACCGCCGGCCACGGCGTCTTCCATCGCGGCGCCGAGGCGGGCGAGATAGACCCCGGCGAGTCGCACGGTGCGGCGGGCCCGGCCGAAGATGGGCGAGTCGCCGGTGACCGCGGTGTCGTCGAGCAGCCCTTTGATCTCCTCCACCTCGTCGTTCAGCCGCACGCGCACGGCGGCGGCGTCCAGGATCAGCCGTTCGTATTCGAGGTCGGAGTCGTGTTCACCGGCTCGGAGACGGCGGAAGGCCAGGACTTCCCGCGGTTCGAGGCGCAAGGGGTAGAGCTCCCGGGTGAGGGTGACCTGGCGCGGCGTCAAACTCGGGTCGGTGGCCTCGAGCGCGACCTCGAGGCGGCGCAGGGGCTCGGCGAGCGGATTCGGCTCGGCCCGCGCCACGCTGGGAGACACCGGTACGGTGTGCGGCCGCGGCGGCTCCGCTCCGTCGCGCGTTTCGAGCCGGTCGAGCAGCGTGCGAATGTGGTCGCGCACCTCGGCGAGATCGGCGAGTTTCAAGTCTTCCCGTTGCAGGCGCTGCTCGAAACGCTCGACCGTCTCGCGGAAGCGGCCCAGCTCGTCCCCCAACTCGCGGTTGAACGGCACCTCGCGTTCCAGCTCGAAGATCCGCTCGTACTCGGCCACGATGCGGCGTTCTTCGAGACGAGTGAGCTGCTGGATGAGGTTCTTGAGCGTCAGGTTGGTCTCGATGACGGCCACCAGCAGCTCGGAGCGGAAGAGCCGGGCCCCCAGGTTGCGCTTGAGCGTGCGATAGCGCGGTACGAGTTGAAGGTCGTTCAGTTCGTCGAGGCTGGTGCAGCGGTCCACCTCGGCCCGCAAGGCCTCGATCTCCGCCACCGCCGCGCTGATCTCCGCGGGATCGAGGGCCTCGGTGGGCACCAACGATCCCAACCCGGAGCCGATCTCGCGCAGACGCCCGCGGTCGATGAGGGTGAAGCTGCCGTCGGAGCGGCGCTCCTCCCCCACCCGAGTGAGCACGAAGTCGACTTTGTCGTGACGGTTCGGCGGCCAGGTCTCGACCGGCTCGGCGTAGAGGTAGAACTTGATCAGCTGGGTGAGGATCGCCTCGTCCTGGCTCTTGACGCGGCTGAAGAACTGTCGAGTCTGGTGCGGCTGGACGGAGTCGTCTTCACGGACCAAGGCGGCGATCAGCCGGGCCAGCCGTGACTCGACGTGATCCAGCTCGCCGCGCACGGAGCTCGCCTCGGTCGCCGTCAACCGCTGGGAGATGGCTTTCAGGTCGGCGTAGAGCTCCTGAAAGTCCACGGGAACCTGCAAGCGCTCCCCTTCCATGAAGATCTTGCGCAAGCTTTCGAGATACTGGTGAAAGGCCCAGGCGGCTCGAAAGCGGTGCGAGAGGCTCGCGTAACGACTGTGGAGGACCTGGAGCTCGAGCACCGACATGACTGGAACCTCCGTTCCGAAGCCTCTCGCAGGGAGTGGACGCGGCGATTCTACGCGATCGGGTAGGGGCATTCTCCCGGTGTGCTCCCCCATTGCCGTTCCGTTTCACCCTGCGCCCGCGGCCTTTGTTATCCTCCGGCGGCGATGCGGTGTCCCGCCGCCGCCCCCCATGAACGGCTCGGCCGAGGAGAGATCGATGGCCCCACCGCCCCAAGAGTCCCCCAGTGTCCTGATCTCTCGGGAGCAGTTGGAAGCCCGCATCGCCGAGCTTGCGGCCCAGATCGACCACGACTACCGTGATTCGCCCGAGCTGGTCTGCTTGGGGGTGCTCAAGGGCTCGGTGTTTTTTCTCGTCGAGCTGCTCAAGCACGTCAAGCGGCCGGTGGTGGTCGACTTCCTCCAGACCGCCTCCTACGGCAAGGGCACCAGCCCAGGCGAAGTGCGCATTCGCAAGGACGCCGACGTGCCGCTCCGAGACCGCGACGTGTTGCTGATCGAAGACATCGTGGACACCGGCTTCACCCTGTCGACCGTGCTGGCGCTGCTTGAGTTCCGCGGCGCCCGCTCGGTCAGACTCTGCGCTCTGCTCGACAAACCCTCCCGGCGCCGCGTGCCGGTGCCGATCGACTACCTGGGCTTCACCATCGAAGACAAATTCGTGGTCGGGTACGGCCTCGACTTCGACGAGAAGTACCGCAACCTGCCCTACGTCGGTGTGCTCGAAGGCTGACCGGCGCACCCTGAGGACACGACCATGCGTTATCTCCACTCCGACGCCGCTCCCGCCGCCATCGGCCCCTACTCCCAAGCCGTCGCCGTCGACGGGCTGTTGTTCACCTCGGGCCAGATCCCCCTCGACCCCGCGACCGGCGAGTTCGTGCCCGGCGGCTTCGAGGAGCAGGCGCGACAGGTGCTCAAGAATCTCGCCGCGGTGCTCGCGGCCGGCGGCTGCACGTTCCAGGACGTCGTCAAGTCGACCGTTTTCCTGGTCGACTTCGCCGACTTCCCGGTGTTGAACCGGCTCTACGGCGAGGCGCTCGGGGATCACCGCCCGGTGCGCTCGACGGTCCAGGTCGTGGCACTGCCCAAGGGCGCCTTGGTTGAAATCGATTTGATCGCTCGAATTCCTCGCGGGTGAGGCCGCGCGGATCACGTAATCCCAGGCGTAACGGCGCCCGGATAGCCTAAGTCCGCAGTGCGTGGGACGTGTGAGGGAGCGGTTCTCCGGAAATTCAGATGGTAAGGCGCTTAACACAGAACATCGGTTTCGAGGCCTCGACCTTCGACGAGGCTCCGGAACCGCCGGCCCTGACGACGAACCTGCACCTGACGTTGCTGCGTGGGTCCCTGGCCGCGCCGCCCCTACCCGGCCCCGAGCTCGAACCCGGCCAGATTTGGCCGCCGGGAGAGGGCCGACGGATGCTGGCACAGGCGGAACCGAAAGAGGCCATTCAGCAGATTCGCCCTTCGGGTGATTGGACGGCGCGGCGCGGTCCCTGGCAATTCCACTCCGGCGTCAACAGCCACTACGAGGACCAAGCGGCGGCCCAAGCGGCGTTTCTCGCCTGGGCCAAGTGGCACTCGAGAATGCGCGAGTCGCTGTCGCCCGAGCGGTGTTTGGCGTGGGTCGCCGGCGAAAAGGGCTCGTGGCGCCTGTGGCAAATCGTACGCAGAGAGGAATCTTTGGCCACGGAAGTGCTCCACGTGCTCAAGCATGAGCCGCCCGAGGTCATCGTTCCGGTTCTGCTCGAAGCCGTCCGCGCGCTCGAAGAGGCCTTCTCGCGCCTGGCTCCGGCCCACCTACCGGTGACGCTCGAGACGATAGGCGTGGTCGAGATGAAAGCGGTCTACATCGGTACCGTGCCGTCACCGCGCGGCTTCGAAATCCTCCAATCCTGCGAGCCGGCGCGCCGGCTCGATTTCGTTCGGCTGCTCACGCCCGTCCTCGAGCGTAGCGGCTTCGCCCGCTCGGTCAAACACACACGGGTCACCGACGCCCTTCTGGAGGTCGCCCGCACCCCGGCTTACAAGGATCGCGCCCTGACCATCGTTTCGGCGATCACTTCGTTGTAAGGCTTCCAGGCCGCACGCTCCAGTCTGCTATTTTCAGCCTTCCGAATCCCGCGGGAGGTGCCGTCATCCGTTTCGCCCATCGCTCCCTCGCGACCGTGGCCCTGGTGTTCCTCGCCGCCACCCTGGCCTGGCTCGCCGTCTTCCGGGCGTTTCCCGTGCTCGACGATTCGGACAGCTACTTCCACCTCGCCCTCGCCCGCGAGTACGCCCGGAACGGCATTCCGGAGGGCCTGCCCTGGGCCGGCTTGACCCCGTGGGCGTCCCGCTACGGCGACTTCCAGCTGCTGTTCCACCTGTACCTGATGCCCTTCGCGAGAGGCCTCGACCCTCAAGCGGGCGGCGGGCTCGCCCTGGCACTGCTCGATGGCGCGTTGTTCGCCTTGCTCGGCTTCCTGGGCTCGCGAGCGATCGGCCGCTGGGGCTGGCTGTTGCCGCTGGCGGTCTACGCCACCACCACCGAGGCGGCCTTGCGGCTGGTTCGTCTACGGCCCGAGCTTCTCGCCTTGGGGCTCTTCTTGCTCGCGGCTCTGTTCGTGGCCCGCGGGCGGTACCGCCTCCTGGGCGTCGTCGCGGCACTTTTCGCGCTCGCCTACAGCGCCGTTCACGCGTTTCTGGGACTGTGGCTGGTCTTGTTCGTTCTGTCGGGCTGGCGGGACCGCCGTTGGGAATGGGCCCTGCCGCTGTACGCCGCGCTCGGCACGGTGGTCGGGCTCGTGGCCCATCCCCAGTTCCCGGCCAATTTGGATTCCCTGGTGCTGGTGGCGCAGGTGCCCTTCGTCGATGCCGCCAGCCTCGGCTCGGGCACCGAGATCCAGCCCCACACCACCCGTATCGCCCTGCTCTCGCAGCTCGGCTTCTGGTGCGGCGCGGCGCTCGTCTGGCTCTGCCGGCGCCCCGATCCGAACGGCGTTCCTGCCGACGCGGCGCCCCATCGCGACGTCTTCGGCGTACTCGCGGCAGGTTTCGGCGGGCTCTACTTGCTGCACGCCCGCTTTGCTCTCTACGCCTTCCCCTTCGCCGCCCTGTGGCTGCTCTGGCAACTGCGGGCGCGGGGCGAGACCCTCGGCCCCCAGGCCCGGGTCTTCGGGCGCTCGGTGCCGACGCTCGTCGGCGTTCTCGTTTGTGCCACCCTCGCCGCGCGGCCCTTGGCCCTCCAGGCGAAGCTCTACACCGAGCGCGCCGGGGCGGCGGCGGCGCAGGATCGCACGGCCTTGGGGGCCAAGATCCCGGCCGGCGCGCGGGTCGCCGCCACGTGGCGTACGGCCGATCTGCTGGTCTTTTATGCCCCCACGGCGCGCTACTTGGAAGTGCTCGATCCCCTGCCGCTCCACCTGGCGAACCCGCGGGCCGCGGCGACCTTGCGCCGGGTCTTCGCCGGGGACGAGCCGGACACGCCGCTCGCCCTCGCCGAGATCCTCGACAGTGACCACTGGGTGATCTCCCGCGGCAAACCCGATGAAGCGGGAGCGGTCGTTCGACTGGTGGGGGATCCGCGGTTCGAAATTCTCCACGACGGCGGGCGAGTGCTCGCCCGGCTGGTGCCGGGAGTCAATCGGGACTTCGTGCTCGATTGGCAGCTGGTACCCACCGGTACCGCCTGGCCCGTCCCCGCGGGCACCGCGACCACCGGCTGGCCACGTTACCCCCGCCACCCGGCTCCGCACCTGCGCGCGCTCGAAGGCTTCGTGGATCTCGCCCGGGTCACGCCGGCCGAGGGCTGCGTGCGGCTGGTCCACGAGCTCCCCGGGGGAGCCGCGGGTCGCCAACGTTGGGAGCTCGCGGCAGCCGGCCCCACGGAGCTCTTTCTCGACGACAAGCGGGTACTCGCGGTACCCGGAAACCGCGGCGCCCGGCTCGCCGACGCCGCCGTCGTGGAACTCGACCTCGCGGCCGACCGGCCCCACCGGATGCTGGTCGAAACCTGTGCGGTGGAGCGCCGTCCGGGGTTCTACCTTCGCGCTTTTCGACCTTAGGCTCAGCGTGATTGAG
Organism: Thermoanaerobaculia bacterium; assembly: GCA_033762835.1. Taxonomy (GTDB): domain Bacteria; phylum Acidobacteriota; class Thermoanaerobaculia; order Multivoradales; family DATKCC01; genus JANRLG01. Next base: position 6,781 of record JANRLG010000258.1, on the reverse strand, counting down.
ACCTTGATGTCAACGCCTTAACTCTCTCGGGCGCGTAATTCCCCACGTAAGAGAGAAGATCTATCGTCCCGCCTGTCTTCGCTACGGCGAAGCGCCGGACGACGATGACAAGCTCCCTCACGCCCTTCCCTGCCAGCGCATCCGGGCCGGTTCCGGACTCGGAGTTCACCCGCGTGTCCGTGCTCGTGGTCGAAGACGACGCCGACTTTCAGGTGGTCCTCGAACGCATGCTCGAGGTGCTGGGCTTTCGTGACGTCGTGATGGTGCGCGGCATCGACCCGGCGCTCGCGGAGCTGGCCACACGCTCCTTCGATCTGCTCGTCACCGACCTCCGGCTGGGCGCCACGAACGGGCTGGAGCTGATCGACGCCGTGCGCTCTCTGGCGCCGGCCATGCGCACCGTGCTGATCAGTGCCCACGCCTCGGCGCGGGACGCCGAGGTCGCTCGCGGCTTGGGGGCCGTCGACGTCTTGACCAAGCCCTTCACCTCCGAGCGGCTCGAGTCATCCCTGCGCAAGGCCATCGCCTCGGCGACCGGCCTGTGGGGCGAAGTCCAAGAGCTCTCCCTCGTCGACATGCTCCAGATGTACCACTACGGCCGGAGATCGGTGGTCGTCGTGTTGTCCGGCGAGGTCGAAGGGCGCATCCGCTTCGACGCGGGTGAGTTGGTGGATGCCCAGGCCGGTGACGCCCGCGGTGTCGCGGCCCTCGCTCAGTTGCTGCGGATGACCAATGGCCTCGTGCGCACCGAGGTGGCTCCCGCCGCGGTCGACCGCTCGATCGACGGGGATTTCCAATCGATCCTGCTCGATTCCCTGCGCCTGCTGGACGAGTCCACCCGCGCACTGCCCGCGGAGCCCGATGCTGCTTCGTTGGACGAACTCCTCGCCGGCCTCGGCGCGGACTCTGCCCTGCCCAGATCCCTAGAACTGTCCTCGTTTCCCTTCGCACGACAAGGAGAAGATTCCATGGCTACCGAAAAGCAACTGCAAGAGACCCTTCAGAAGATCCAGGCTGAAGTCGCCGGTTTCATCGGCGCCTCGGTCGTCGATCTCGAGACCGGCATGACCCTCGCCGCTCACTCGGCGCGGGCCGACTTCGACCTTTCGACTGCCAGCGCCTACAACAGCGAGATGGTCAAGCAGAAGCTCAAGATCATCAAGGCCCTGAACCTGAAGACCACACTCGAGGACATGCTGCTGACCCTGGGCGACCAGATCCACTTGATCAAGGTCATCACCCCCGGCACCTTCATCTACATGGCGGCCGACAAGGCCACCACGAACCTCGCCATTGCCCGCGCCGCGGTCATGAAGCACATCGGCGAGCTCGCCTGAGCCACCTGGATCACGACAAATTCTGAAACTTGAAAAACAGGCTCATCGAGCCGGAACACGGAGCGTAAAGATGTCCAATTTGAAGGAATCCCTGGAAAAGCTGAGTGCAGTCGACGGCTTCATCGGCGCCTGTGTCGTCGACGCCAACAGCGGCATGATGCTGGGCGCCCACGGCGGCGGCCCGGTCAACCTCGAGGTGGCGGCCGCCGGCAACACCGAGGTGGTGCGTTCCAAGCTGAAGACCATGAAGGCCCTCGGCTTGAACGACAACATCGAGGACATCCTGATCACCCTCGGCAAGCAGTACCACCTGATCCGCCCGCTGGCCAAGCGCGAGGGGCTGTTCGTCTACTTGGTGCTCGACAAGGCCAAGGCCAACCTCGCCCTCGGTCGTCATCACCTGTCCTCCGTCGAAGGCGAAATGACGCTCTGAGCGTTGCTCTTCGTCCTTCGCTCTCCACCCGCTGATCCCAGGAGCCGGCCGTGGCACAACTCGACGTCGCTCGCGGCCGGCTCGTCATCCGGATCGTCTACGATGGCCCCGCTTTCGCGGGTAAAACCAGCAGCGTCCGCTCGCTGGGCCAAACCTTCGGCCGCGAGGTCTTCTCTTCGGAAGCTCCCGACGGCCGTACCCTGCACTTCGATTGGATGGACTACGAAGGCGGCCGGTTCGAGAGCTTCTCGCTGGCCTGCCAGGTGATCACCGTCCCCGGTCAACCCGAACTCGCGAGCCGCCGCCGGGCCCTGCTCGACACCGCGGACGCCGTGGTCTTCGTGGTCGACTCCCGCCAGGAACGACTGGCGGACGGTCTCCAAGCTCTGAGCTCTCTGCGCGCCGTCCTGGCCGACCGACCGGCACCGCGGCCCGGCCTCCTCGTGCAGGCCAACTGGCGAGACGCTCTCGGTGCCGTCGCGCTCGACACCCTGCGGGCCGAGATGGACTTGGGCGAAGCGGTGGGAGTCACCGAGTCCGTGGCCACGGACGGCACGGGCATCCGCCAGACCTTCGTGCTCGCCGTTCGCCTGGCTCTCGACCGCGCTGCCGCGCTGATCCAAGCCGGGACGCTCGCCGAGGGTCCGCCCGAGATCGAGGGCGGACCGGCCTTACTCGCCGCCTTGGAGCGGCTCGAGCGCGACAGCGAGCTCCTGCACCTACCGAAGACCGACGCTCCCCCGCCCGTCACCGTGAAGCTCCCGGAAGCTCCGCCCGAGCCCGCCCCTCATCGCCCGGTCTTGCCGACGGCGGATCTGCCGATCGGCCGGGTTTGGCCTCCGGTCGCGGGTCGCCTGATCCTGCACGAAGCGGATGCCGCCGCGGCGGTGATGCAAGAGCGACCCAGCGGCGACTGGGCGGCACAGAACGGCCGCTGGTTCTTCTCGAGCGCGGCTACGACCAGCTATCACCAAGAGGAAGCGGCACGCACCGCGTTGCTCGAGTGGGCGCGCTGGCACACCACCGTCGCTCCCCACCTGTCGCCCCACCGGTGCCTGGCGATGGTCGAGCCCCAGCCCGGAGCCTGGCGAGTGTGGCAAGTCTTGCGCGCCGAACCGAGCCTGGCCTGGGACCTCGAACGGAGCCTGCGCAACGAGAGCGTGGCGGCGTTCGTCGCGGCCCTTGCCGAGGCCTTTCGGCTCCTGACCGAGTGGGGACCGCGCATCGCCGCGGCCCACCTGCCCGTCACCCTCGACTCGGTGGGGGTGCGGGAACACCGGCTGGTCTACGTCGGGGCGGTGCCGTCCCGCGAGTACCTGCGGCGCATCGAGACCCAGGAGCCCCCGGTGCTGAACCCGAACCGGCTGCTGGCCACCTTGCCGAAGCGCCTCCAACTCGCGCCCGCGGAGCGCCGGGCACTGCTCGCGGCCCTCGCCGAGCAGCCCGAGTGGGCCGAGATGATCGCCGCCCTCGATCCCGAGTCCTGACGCGCCTTGACCACCCGGGGAGCGGGTGCTAACCTCCTTTTTCCCGCCTCGTGGGGTACCTCAGGAATGGTCTTCTTCAACTACAGCACCATGCAAATGGCCGCCAAGGTCGTGTACTACGGCCCGGGCCTGTGTGGGAAGACGACCAACCTCCATCACATCTACAGCCAGACCTCGTCGGAATGCCGCGGCGAGATGGTGTCCCTCGAGACCGAGACCGATCGCACGCTGTTCTTCGATCTCCTGCCCATCGATGTCGGCCAGATCGCTGGGTTCAACACCCGCATCCAGCTCTACACCGTGCCCGGCCAGGTGTTCTACAACACCACGCGCAAGCTCGTGCTGAAAGGGGTCGACGGGGTGGTCTTCGTGGCCGACTCACAGCGGGCCATGGTGTCCGCCAATCTCGAGTCGCTCAAGAATCTCGAAGAGAACCTCGCGGAGATGGGCCTGTCGATCCACGACACGCCGATCGTGTTGCAGTACAACAAACGCGACCTCGCCGACATCTGCACCGTCGACGAGATGAACCGCACCTTGAACCCCAAGGGTTGGCCCCACTTCGAGGCCGCGGCCCTCCACGGCAAGGGCGTCTTCGAGACTCTGAAGGGCATCTCCAAACTGACCCTGATCTCGCTCAAACAGCGTCTGGTCGGAACCAGCGGCACGGAACGCACCGGACCATCGCGTCCGGCGCCCGCGCCCACTGTGGTGGCAGCGCCCGTGGCCGCGCCAGCTCCGGCAGCGGCTCCAGCGGCGCCGCGCCCCGCTCCGGTGGCTCCGGCCCCCGCCGCGCCGACTCTCGAGACCACTCCGACGGCGGCCCGCGTGCCGGTCCGCCCGGTCGGCGGTCGCGATGTCCTGTCGGAGCTCGAACGCCTGCGCCAAACAGTGCGCGCCCCGGCCGCCAAGGTGCCGGAGAAGCCCGCCCCGGCGCCGTTGCGCCCGGCCGCGGCCACCCAAAACGGTGCCGGCGAGCTCCACCGCGACATTCAGCTCACCCTTCCGCGTGCCGACTTCGACCGGGCTCGGCGCTTCACCCTCACCCTCCAAGTCGAAGACGGCGAACGCCGCGTAGTCGAAGCCGTCCGCAATCTCGAGGTCGACCTCGCCCACCACGAGTCGATCGACAAGATTCTCCTGCGGCTGAACATCGCCCTCGCCGCCAAACCCTGAGCGGGTGTCCCCCGGGCCATGCGTTGCCCCTACTGCTCGGCCAACCACGATCGTGTGGTCGACTCGCGGGAAAGCCGCGACGGCGCCACCATTCGGCGTCGCCGCGAGTGCCTGGGCTGCAACCGCCGCTTCACCTCCTACGAGCAGATCGAGGACATCGCCTGGATGGTCGTCAAGCGCGACGGTTCCCGGCAGTCTTTCAGCCGGCCGAAGCTTCTCGGCGGCCTGCACCGAGCCTGCGAAAAACGCCCCATCCCTTCGAAGGCTCTCGAAGAAATCGCCGACGGCGTCGAAGCTCGCTTGAGCGAGAGTGAAGACCGCGAGATGACCTCCCAGGACATCGGCGCCTTCGTGATGAGTCGCCTCCGGGAGCTCGACCAAGTGGCCTACGTCCGCTTCGCCTCGGTTTACCGGCGCTTCGAGGACATCGAGGCCTTCGGCGACGTGCTCGAGGCGCTGCTCGATCATCGGCGCGGCGCGCGCCGCCCCCCGGGCGACGGCGGAGGTGGCCATGGCTGAGTCGGAAGCTTCGGTGTTCACCCTCGCGCGCCTTCAGATGGAGCTCGATCGGCTGTTTCGCGAGGCGCGCGGCGCCTTCGCCGAACCCGCCCCGGCCGTCGGCGGGGCCTGGACGCCGGCGATCGATGTCTGCGAGTGCGGCGAGACCCTCAAGGTCGTCGTCGAGCTGCCCGAGGTTACCGCCGCGAATCTGACGATCGAAGTCCACCACGGGGTCTTGACCGTGCGCGGCACTCGAACGCCACTGGCCGAGGCCGGTCGCTTCCTGCGTCTCGAGCGCCCCCAGGGCACCTTCGAGCGGCGCATCGATCTGCCCCGACCGGTCGACACCCACCAGGGCCGGGCGCGTTTGCGGGCGGGCGTGCTGACGATCGAGTTTCCCCGCGTGCTCGAACGCCGAGCGCGCCCGCGGCGCGTGCCGATCGAGGACGAACCGTGAGCCGTAGCCGCGAACCCGAAGTGAGCCCCGCCGGCCCGCCGCCGCGGGAAGAAGAAGCATTGCGGATTCCCGATCTCCTGCCCGTGTTGCCCTTGCGCGACACGGTGGTGTTCCCGTACATCATCCTGCCGCTGTCGGTGTCGCGGGACAAAAGCGTCGTCGCCGTGGACCGCGCGCTGGCCGAGAGCCGGACGCTCCTGCTCGTCACCCAGAGGGACTCGAACGAGGACGAGCCGGACACCGACGGCCTCCACACTTACGGCACCGCCGGCATGATCATGCGCATGCTGAAGCTGCCCGATGGCCGCATCCGCATCCTCGTGCAAGGCGTCGCCCGCGTTCGGATCGTCCACTACTCCCAGACCGAGCCCTATCTCCAAGCCAAGGTCGAGCGCGTCGAGGAAGTCGCCGGCACCCCGCTGCCGCCGCTCGAGATCGAGGCCCTCCTGCGCGGCGCCAAGGAGAACCTCGAGCGCGCCGCGGGCCTGGGCAAGAGCATCTCGCCCGAGGTGCTGGTGATCGCCGCCAATCTCGACGATCCCGGCCGGCTGGCCGACCTCGCGGCCTCGAACCTCGAGTTGAAGAGCCCCGAGGCCCAGGAGATCCTGGAATTGCTCGATCCCCTCGAGCGCCTGCGGCGGGTCAACGAGCACCTAGTGCGCGAGGTTCAGGTGCTGACGCTCCAGCAGGACATCTCCTCCCAGGCCCGAGACGAGATGGACCGCAGCCAACGCGAGTACTACCTGCGCCAGCAGCTGAAGACCATCCAGGAGGAGCTCGGCGAAGGCGAGGACCTCTCCGAGGAGATCGCTTCCTACCGGGCCAAGGCCGACGAGCGCAAGCTGCCGAAGGACGCCCGCGAGGAAGTCGATCGCCAGCTGAAGCGCCTCGAGCGCAGCCACCCGGAGTCCGCCGACGGCAGCATCATCCGCACCTATCTCGACTGGCTGACCAGCCTCCCCTGGGGCGTTGTCAGCGAAGACCAGCTCGACCTCGACCACGCCCGCCGGGTGCTCGACGAGGACCATTACGACCTCGAGAAGATCAAAGAGCGCATGCTCGAGTACCTGGCGGTGCGCAAGCTGAAGCGCGACTCCAAGGGCCCGATCCTGTGTTTCGTGGGCCCCCCGGGCGTCGGCAAGACGTCGCTGGGCCGGTCCATTGCGCGCGCGCTCGGCCGCCAGTTCGTGCGCATCTCGCTGGGCGGCGTGCGCGACGAAGCGGAGATCCGCGGTCACCGGCGGACCTACGTCGGGGCCTTGCCGGGGCGGATCATCCAAGGGCTGTCCCAGGCCGGGACCTCGAACCCCGTGTTCATGCTCGACGAGATCGACAAACTCGGCTCCGACTACCGCGGCGATCCGTCCTCGGCGCTTCTCGAGGTGCTCGA